>CANQZA010000019.1 GCA_947628175.1 uncultured Clostridia bacterium
CCTGCCTAAAGAGACAGATGCTGCCGAAACCGTTGCAGTCAATGATAATGCCGCAATGGATGATCCTGTCAAGGTTTATCTCAAGGAGATAGGACGAGTCCCTCTGCTTACTGCCGAGGAGGAAATTGAGCTGGCAATCAGAATAGCTGACGATGATCAAAGTGCAAAAAAGAGACTTGCCGAAGCAAATCTTCGTCTGGTTGTCAGCATTGCCAAAAGATATGTAGGAAGAGGAATGCAGTTTCTTGATTTGATTCAGGAGGGCAATCTCGGTCTTATAAAAGCTGTTGATAAATTCGATTATACAAAGGGCTTTAAGTTTTCAACATATGCGACTTGGTGGATAAGACAGGCCATTACCCGTGCTATTGCCGATCAGGCAAGAACAATAAGAATTCCCGTGCATATGGTTGAGACAATCAATAAGGTAAAAAAGGCTAACAGCCAGCTTCTTCATACTAACGGAAGAGAGCCCACACCGGATGAAATTGCGGATTTTCTTGAAATGCCCGTAGAAAAAGTAAGAGAGATTCTTCGTGTCGCACAGGAGCCCGTCTCTCTTGAAACACCGATTGGCGAGGAAGAGGATTCGCACCTTGGTGATTTTATTCCCGATGATGAGGCCCTTGCTCCTGCTGATGCCGCTTCCATGAGCCTTCTTAAAGAACAGCTTTCGGAGGTTCTTAGAACATTGACACCGAGGGAGGAAAAGGTGCTCTCTCTCAGATTCGGTCTTGAAGACGGAAATCCCAAAACGCTTGAAGAGGTGGGAAGGGAATTCAATGTCACAAGAGAAAGGATAAGGCAGATTGAAGCAAAGGCTCTCAGAAAGCTCCGCCACCCGAGCAGAAGTAAAAAATTAAAGGATTTTTTGGACTGATGACGCAAGAAAAAATTGACAGAATAAATGAGCTTGCTCATAAATCAAAATCGGTCGGACTTACCGAAGAGGAAAAGAAAGAGCAGGCCTTATTGAGAAGAGAATATATTGATTCTTTTAAGGCGAGTCTTGTAGGGCAGCTTGAAAACACATATATTGTTGATAAAAACGGAAACAAAAAGAGGATTAAAAGAAAAAATAATGTCAAAACTGATAATTATAGAGGGTCTTGATGGCAGCGGAAAATCGACTCAGACAAGGCTTCTTGAAGAGTATTTCACTAAAAGAAATATTAAACATAAAAAAATAAAGCTCCCCGATTATGACAGCCCGTCAAGTACATTGGTAAAGATGTATCTTGCCGGAAAATTCGGACAAGATGCCGATAGTGTAAATGCCTATGCCGCCGGCGCATTTTATGCGGTTGACCGCTTTGCGTCCTATAAGCTCCATTGGGGCGGCGATTATGAAAACGGCACCCTTATTCTTGCTGACAGATATGCAACATCAAATTCCATTTATCAGATGGAAAAGCTCTGCGAAAGCGATTGGGACGAATACCTTGAGTGGTCATATGACTTTGAATACAACAGAATCGGTATACCGAAACCCGACCTTGTGATATATCTGGATATGCCTGTTGATATCTCGCAGAGGCTTATGTCAGAGAGATATAACGGGGATGAAAGCAAAAAAGATGTCCATGAGTCGGATACGGCGTTTCTGAACAGGTGCAGAAAATCTGCGCTTTATGCCGCCAAAAAGCAGGGCTGGTTTGTTATTCCGTGTTCTGATGGTGAACATCCACTTGCGCCTGATGTCATTCACAACAAAATTATCAGTTGTATTAATGAGGAAATATAAAATGCTGCAATTTAAAAAACCTGAAATAGAGGATAAATCTTGGGTTGACAAATGTCTGTCCTATGCTCAGAGTATGAATTGTGAATATACTTTCGGAAATATTTATGTGTGGAGCACCGCTTATTCGACAACAATCTGCAAGTATAATGATTTTCTTATGTGCCGTTGGGGAAAGGGGAA
Source organism: uncultured Clostridia bacterium (assembly GCA_947628175.1). Classification (GTDB taxonomy): domain Bacteria; phylum Bacillota; class Clostridia; order Oscillospirales; family Acutalibacteraceae; genus Eubacterium_R. Next base: position 1,925 of record CANQZA010000019.1, read on the forward strand.
AGATTTACAGTATTCCGTGCCGATAGGAAAAGGAGATTTCAGGGATGCAGTAAACAGGCTGATATACGATTCAAAAGAGCTCGGAATTAAACTGCGTATCTACGGTGTGACCGCCAATTATAAAAAACTGCTTGACAAATATTTTCCAAATCAATTTTCTTATATTGAAAACGATGGTTTTGATGATTATATATATTCCGTGGAAAAAATGGCAAGCCTCAGCGGTAAAAAATATCACGGAAAAAGAAATCATATAACTAATTTTAAAAAAAATAATCCGAATTGGTCATTTGAAACAATTACAAGAGATAACATCAGTGAATGTATTAAACTGCATTCAGAATGGATTTCCCATCACGATGATGACTCGGATTATTCCTTTGAGTTTGAGGCGGTACTGACCGCGTTTGAAAACTATGAGGCGCTTAATCTGGTCGGCGGAGTGATAAAAATTGATAATAATGCCGTGGCCTATACGCTCGGAGAAAGACAGAGCAATAACCTTTTTGTAACCCATTTTGAAAAAGCTCCTGCCGACTTGCAGGGTGCGTATCCTATAATAAATCAGGAATTTACCAAAAACTGTCTTATGGAATATGAATATGTGAACAGAGAAGAGGATCTCGGTCTTGACGGACTGCGCAGAGCAAAACAGTCTTATTATCCCGAAATAAGGCTTAAAAAATCCATTGCAGTGTATGGTGGATAATGATGATTGAATATGTAAACGACCTCAGCAAGATAACACCTCTCTGGCAGGAGGCATTCGGCGACAGCACAGAGGATATCGTATTTTTTTTGGATAACTGTGTAAATAAGTCCTGCATGGCGGTATATGACCGCGGCAAGCCTGTTTCCATGCTGTTTTTGGTTGACTGTACCGTGGATAATAAAAAATCAAAATACATATACGCTGCCTGTACTTTTAAAAAGTATATGGGTTTAGGATATATGACAAATCTGCTTGAATTTTGCGGAAGAAAATATAATAATCTCTGCCTTATTCCGGCAGATGAAGCGCTTGTTGGGTTTTATGAAAAAAGAGGATTTGAAAAAAGACTCCCTCTGAAAGCTCTGTGCTTTGATGAAACAGATGAAATTAAAGAATATCTTTTTGAGGGATGCGCTTTGAAAAAGCCTTTTGTCTTAATTTATAAAGGAGAATGATTATGGTTTATGTTTTTTTAGCAGACGGTTTTGAAATAATAGAAGCGCTTGCGCCTGTGGATATGCTCAGACGGGCCAAAATTGATACCGTCACTGTCGGTGTTACCGGAAGAACTGTTAAATCCTCATGCGGTGTTGAAGTGACTGCCGATATCACAATAGACGAGTTTGAATATCGTGATGTTCAGGCAATTGTTTTTCCGGGAGGATATCAGGGAACGCTTAATCTTGAAAAGTGTGCTGCCGTTCAGTCTGCAATTGACAAAGCTGCTGACGACGGCAAATATATATGCGCTATTTGTGCATCACCATCTATTTTGGGACATAAGGGACTTCTCAGAGGTAAGACGGCAATCGCTTTTCCCGGTTTTGAGGATTCACTTGAGGGTGCTGTCATCTCTGATAAGCATGTTGTTACAGACGGTAAATACATAACAGCAAAGGGCGCAGGTGTGTCTGTTGAATTTGGTCTTGAAATTGTAAAAGCCCTTGCGGGTGAGAAACTTTCAAATCAAATCAGGGGAACCATACAGTGTCTTTAAAACAGAATTTAAGAAAACAGCTCAGACAAAAAAGAAGGAATATTAAATCCAAAAGCTCATTTGACAGAATAATATGCGAAAATCTGATATGCTGTGACGAATATCTTAATGCAAAGACTGTGCTTTTTTATGCTGCTCTGGACGAGGAAATCAATATTGATTCCTGCATTCATGACGCTCTTTTGCTGGGTAAGGCTGTGGCATTGCCTGTCTGTATGGATTCTGATGGCAATATGGAATTCTATTATATCCATTCGCTTGATGAACTAAAAAGCGGCACTTTCGGCGTCAGAGAGCCTGATATCAGCAAATGTACACCTGTAACGGAATTTTCATCATCAATATGTATTGTTCCCGCAATTTCATATGATAAAAGAGGCTACAGACTTGGATACGGAAAAGGATATTATGATAAATTTTTAGAAAAAATTAATATTATTTCTGTCGGTTTGTGCTATAATGAATTAATTGTTGACGAGCTTCCAAATGATGAGTATGATATTCCTGTTAACTGTATTATTTCCCAGAACGGCATATACAGAGTAAGGCAAGGAGAATGAATATGGATAACGATAATTTTACACTGAATGAAACGGGTATTAATCCAACCAATACTGCCGGTAATGAAAATGATATTTACTTTTCCAATGTAAAGCCGGCCTCAAAACCGGAATCCGAAAAAACGCCTGATGCTCCTGCGGTAAGAAGATCTGCTCCTAAAAAGAGGAAATCACAGGGAATTGCAGGCACATATCTTTTTTTCATAATTGTTATTGCCGCGTCAATGATTTTGTCAGTTTATGCCATTTTTTGCATGAATGATATTCTTGCAATAACCAAAACCAATTCTACCGTTACAGTAAGCCTCAACGAACAGATTGACGATATAGGCGAAGCTGTAAATGTTCTTGCCGATAACGGTCTTATTAAATGTAAAAATTTCTGCAAACTTTTTGCGAATTACAGAAAGGCGGAAATTGACGGGCCTTATGAACCGGGGGTATATTATCTTTCAGGAAAAATGGGTCTTGAGGGAATGCTTCTTACTTTAAGAGGAAATGCCGCCACGGCGGAAACTGTTCCGTTAACCTTCCCGGAAGGCTTTACTACACCTGAGATAATTGACAAGCTTGTTGCAAACGAAGTCTGTGACAAAGCCTCTCTGCTCTCTGTTATAGAAACAATTAATTATTCCTATTCGCTTGTAAATTCACTTGAAGCAAGTGAGGAAATTCCTTACAGACTGGAGGGTTACCTTTTCCCGGACACCTATGATTTCTATATTGGTGAGAGCGCATCATCGGTTATTAAAAAATTTCTCGCAAACGGTGATAAACGAATAACCGAAAAGTACAGAAAAAGAGCGGAAGAGCTCGGTTATTCCATGAATGATATTATTATAATTGCCTCAATTATTCAGAAAGAAGCAGGCAATGAGGATCAGATGAAAACGATTTCAGCAGTAATTCACAACCGTCTGAAGGATAAGGCGAATTTCCCGTCGCTCGGATGTGATTCGACTGCCGATTATATTAAAAATAAGGTTGCGCCGTCGCTCTCTTCTACCTCTGCCCATACGGCTGATTATTATTTAAAATATTACAGCACTGCGCAAAGCTCTACCGTTGTTGGTCTACCTAAGGGGCCTATATGTAATCCCGGACTTGTCGCGATTAAGGCCGCCCTTTATCCTGCCGATAATGATTATTACTATTTCTTCCACGATACGAACGGAAATTTGTACACTGCAAAAACTTATTCTGAATTCAAGGACAAGGTTGCTGCTTATGCACCTTACCTCAATTACTGATTGTTTATGAGAAATATTGAACTTTTGTCACCGGCAGGTGATTTTGAAAGACTGAAACTTGCTCTCAAATTCGGTGCCGACGCCGTTTATCTCGGCGGTGAATTATTCACAATGCGCACAAATCCGTCAAATTTTAATCCGGATGAGCTGAAAAATGCGGTTTCTCTTGTGCATTCGTACGGAAAAAGAGTGTATCTTACCTGTAATACACTGCCGAGGAATAATGAAATTCAGTTTTTGCCTGATTTTTTAAAATATGCTGAAGACATAGGTGTTGATGCTTTTATCATAGCCGATATTGGCGTTATGGCGATGGCGAAAAAATATGCTCCTGATGTTGAAATTCATATGTCAACCCAGGCCGGAATTGTGAATTACCAGACAGCCGGTACATTTTATGAAATGGGCGCAAAGCGTATTGTGACAGCAAGAGAGCTGTCGCTTGATGAGATTAGGTTAATCAGGGATAAAACGCCGCCGGACCTTGAAATAGAAGTTTTTGTGCACGGCGCCATGTGTATGAGCTTTTCGGGCAGATGTATATTGTCAGACTATATGGTAGGCAGAGATGCCAATCGCGGTGATTGCGCACAACCCTGCCGATGGAAATATCATCTTGTTGAGGAAACACGACCCGGTCAGTATTTCCCCATTAATCAGGAAGATGATGGAACCTATATTTTCAATTCACGCGATTTATGTATGATTGAGCATATACCTGAGCTTGTTGATGCGGGCGTTGATTCGTTTAAGATTGAGGGAAGAGCAAAAAGTGAGTATTATACGGCGATAGTGACATACGCCTACAGAAATGCCGTTGACGCCTTTCTGCAAAATCCCTCGCCTGATTTTAAAGTACCGCAATGGATTCTTGATGAAATGGATAAAATGAGCCACCGTGAATATACGACGGGTTTTAATTTCGGTCCTATGAAAAACGGTCAGGTACTTGATACGGGAGGTTATATACGCAATTGGGATGTTTGCGCGCTTTATAAGGATTACCGTGACGGACGCCTTGTTGTAGAGCAGAGAAACCGCTTTTATCAGGGCGATACGCTCGAGGTTGTTGAACCGAATAAAAAGCCGTATACCATCAGAGTGGATGAACTTTATAATGTTACGGAGGGAGTCTATTCCGATGTGGCAAATAAAGCAACAAATACATATTCATTTAAATGTGATACGGATGTTTCCAAAGATGCTGTTTTTAGGCGTCAAAAAACAGAATAAAAATATACCCCTGTGTAAAAATACATAGGGGTGTTTTTATGCGCAAAAGAATTATTGCAATGATCTGTGTTTTTGTACTTATGTTTACAGGCACTGCAGTAAGGTGCTTTATTATTTCCGTCAGCAGCGCTTATACGGTTTCACAGGGTTATAACAGCTACACGATCAACTTGGGACACCTCTATACAAACCTGTATGACTGTAAAGGAGAATTGCTTAACAATAATACAAAATCACTTGTCGCAATAATAAGACCGAATGAGAAATGTATGTCTGAATTGAAACTGCTGTTTCATTCTGATGAAGTAAAAAAAATAACAAAAGAGCTCTCAAAGGGTTATCCCGTTGTTAAGAAGATAGATAAATACGCTAAAACAAAATATATTAAAATTGTGGAAACAATAGAAGAGAACGGAAAAAATATGCTTGCGCGGCATATGCTTGATAAAAATTACGGCGGTCTTGAACAGTATGTAAGTACCGAGATAGGCTCGCTCTCTGTCAATTTTTCAGTTGATGCGTTAGGCAGAATTCTTTCGGGAGATGAGGGAACTCTGATAGATAACGACTATGATTCGCGAGACGGAGAAATGGTTTCTATAAACGGTGATATCCAAAAAATAGCCGAAGATGCCGCAAAAACAATACCAAAGGGTGCGGTTGTCGTTATGAATATTGAAAACGCACAGATTCTTGCGAGTGTCAGCAGAGGAGATGATTATATAAACCGCGCGGTAAGCGCATACGCGGTCGGCTCTGTTTTTAAGCTTGTGGTATGCGCGAGTGCTCTTGAAAACAGAATATCACCGCTCTACCGCTGTACAAGCAGCATCACTGTGGGAGATACAACATTTCATTGCCAGAAAAATCATTCACACGGAATTCAGTCGATGAGAAATGCGCTCGCAAATTCCTGTAACTGCTATTTTGTCAACCTTGCGCTGAAAATCGGCAGGGATAAACTTTATCAAACGGCCAAAAAGCTCGGCTTCGCAGAAGAGTTTAATCTTTTTGGGGAAAAATGGACTGTAAAGGCAGGAACCTTTCCAACAAAAAACGACCTTCTTTCGGCGGGTCAGCTTGCTTTAATCGGTTTTGGTCAGGGTAAGCTGACCGACTCTCCCGTTCATTTTGCCTCTGTAATATCCTGTTTTGCAAATGGAGGTCACTATAATTATCCGACCCTTGATTTAGTTGAATCTTCAGAGAATACCACAATAGATAGTACAATATGTAATAAAATATTAAAATATATGAGATATGTTGTGAGCAACGGAACAGGCTTTGCCGCCGATTATAAAAACGCTGCCGCGGGTAAGACTGCAACCGCGCAGAGCGGCACTTATGTTAATGGTAGGGAAGTTCTTCTTACATGGTTTGCGGGAATTTATCCATATGAATATCCCAAATATGCAATTGTGGTTATGCGGGAAAACGGCAGCAGCGGCGCTGAGGATTGTTGTCCCGTTTTTCGTACTATTGTTGAAAAACTGAATCATTTGTAGTATACTGTCGTTGAGGTGGTATTTTGAAGTCATCGAAAATCAAAACACTGGCTATCTATAAATTGCTTGAGACATACAGTGATGAGGATAACCCGATGAGCACAACAATGCTTATTGATATGCTCAAACGCCGGGGGATAGAATGTGAAAGAAAGTCTATTTATTCCGATATAGACGCGCTCAATGAAATAGGCTGTGATATTATGACGGCAAGCGGTCCAAAGCGCGGATTTTTTATGGCAACAAGGAAATTTGAAATTCCCGAGGTAATGCTTTTGATTGACGCGGTCACAAGCGCCGGATTTATTACCCCCAAAAAGACCGCTTCTCTGATCAGCAAACTCAAAACGCTGGTGTCCGTTTCGCAGGCACAGAGCCTTGTCAGTCAGGTTTATGTTGAATCTGCTTCAAACAAATGCGATAATGAGGAAATTTACATAATCATTGACCGCCTGCACGGTGCAATTACCGAGGGGAAAAAAGTAAAATTTGTCTATAAGCGTCGAAGCATTGATGTCCACAACAGGAAAAAGCATACAGAAAAGACCTTTCTTGTTTCACCGTATGCGCTTATATGGAAACAGGATCATTATTACCTGATATGCAATAATGAAAAGTATGACAATCTGATGAATCTGCGTATTGACCGTATGAAAAAGCTTGCCGTGCTTGACGAGCCCGTTCGCCCGTTCAGCGAGGTGAGCATATATGAGCATGTTTTTGATTCGCAGGATTACAGTTCAAAAATGTTCAATATGTTTTCCGGTGAGGAATGTGATGTTACGCTCTGCTGTGACCTTAAGCTTCAGGAGGAAATGCTTGACCGCTTCGGGAAGGGGATACCGCTTAAAGCAGTCGATATCTCTCATTTTGAAACAACCGTTAAGGCTACTTTGAGCGACGGTCTTGTTTCATGGATTATGCAGTATGGCAGCAGTATCAGGGTTGTTGAGCCAAAGTCGCTTGCCAAAATGGTGAAACAAAAGGCAGACAGTATTGTGAATGTGTATAAATAAAAGGAGTTTTGCAGTTGAAAAAGTACAGGATTTGTGCATGGGTTGTTTGTGCTGTGCTGATCATCGTATCGGTTTCCTGCTCGTTTGCCGCCTTCGGTGACGATGTTACTTATTCGTTTGATGAAGAGCGTGCGACACTGCGCATTTTCGGCACGGGCGATATGGCGGATTATGCTGATTCATCCTCTGCACCGTGGTATAGCCATATGCTGAAAATAAAATATGTGATTATTGAGCAGGGTGTGACCTCTGTCGGAAATAATGCTTTTTCGGGTGCCCGCTCGCTTCAAGAGGTCACCATTGCCGAGTCCGTAAACAGGATAGGGGAGTTTGCTTTTTCATCATGTCCTATGCTTGAGGAGCTTACTTTAGGCAAAAATATATCCTCTATAGCCGATGCTTCCTTTGCCTTTGACGGCATTAACCCTAAACAGAACTTTGCGGTCAATGTCCTGCCGGGTACATACGCGCTTTATTATGCCGTCACAAATTCCGTTGATTTTCATTGTCCTTCGGTCGGCTGCGGGAAGTATGAGGTTTCAGTATATCCTGCTGGAATGAAAGCGTATTTCCCCTATACGGCAAAGGTGAACGGTACTTTTAAATTCAGCGCGTCGGGCCCTCACGATACAGTCGGAGTCCTTTGTGACTCCTCCTTGGCTCAAATAAAGTATAATGATGATAACGGCGCAGATGTGAACTTTTCCATAACTGCCGACCTTGTAAAGGGAAACACCTATTATATTTGCGCTTCCATTTTAAATTCACGCCTTACGGGCGGCTTTGAGTTGTCCATTGAGCCTGTTACTTATACGGTAAACGGAACGGTAAATGCCATGCTGAATCCGTCGGGTACGGCAAGCGATATAATCCTGACCGATGCGTTTATGGACGGTGAAAAAACAGACGGAGCATTTTCATGCACTGTCAGCAACGGCAAAACCGCTGTTTTCTCCTGCGGCAATGCTCGGCTTGAATATACATTTTCTCCCGATAACGGGGACAATATCAAAATTCCGCTTATGGTATGTGATGTCAATAATGACGGCTGGGTGAATGTGAAGGATTTTGCAATCATGCGCAAAACAGCGTCACCGTATATAGAAGTTTATGAAAATTTTATCAATTTTAAAAGCTGAATTGTCACGGTGTGTTCAGTCCGCTTTTTCGATAGTTTGAGACTCTGAAATTTTTTTCGGAGTCTTATTTTTTATATGCTTTTTTTGTATGTTTTTGCATTTTTTCTACTTCTTTTGTTTTATAGCCATTTTTTATTTTTATGTCTATAATTGGCATTTTCTATAAAGAATTTATAAAATCTCTTGACCTTTGTCTAAAAAAAATGTATATTATTTATAGTTACACTATAGGTCGAATTATGCCCTTTTGGTGTCCTATTAAATTCATTAATTTATACGCCGATGTATCCCGATGCGCTATGGGCGACGGTCAGTAAACTCTGCAAAGGAATATTCGGTTGCGAAAATAGTAAGGAGGCTTTTTAATTGAAAACCAAATTTTCTAAACGAATTTTGTCGATGCTCCTTGCGGTTCTTATGCTTTCAACTTCTTGTCCGGCATATGCTGCTTTGGATGATGTCGACGCGCCAAGCTCGTCAGGGCTTGTCGGTTCATACCTTTCAAAGGATGTAACAACAGGCATTGCTACAAATAATAATGTAGTGTGGAGTGAGGAGGAACATGCCGCTTACTTCAGCGGTAATGAGTCTTACCTTATTCTTGAAGGTGCGCCTATGAAGACTGCCACCGTAGAGAGAGGCTTCGCGGTGTCATTTGATTACAAGCGCGCAGCGGATACGGCTGATAACGCCCGATTCTTTGATTTTAACGCCGGCACATCTGAAAACAGCTTCGCGCTCAACTGCGGCTCACAGTCTCAGAATAACTGGCGTCGTCTGATGACTCTTGCAAAAGTGGATAATATAGAGTCAAGCTACTATGCCAATGACTTTGGCAATGAAAGTTATTGTGCATACACCACTACTGCTTTCCCTCCTGAGGAAAAGGCAGATACATGGTACAATATAACTGTATCTATGAGCCCTGAAGGCGAGTACAGCTACTACATAGACGGGGTTCTCCGCGGAACATTTAAGTCTAATTATGATGAAGAAGGTGTATCAAACGGTGTCGTTCCGACAACAATCACGGAAAGCCTTGCCAAGATGACCAACTATCTTGTAGGTACATCGATTTATCAGACATCGGGTGTCGGAGCTGACGGATATTACCACGGCTATCTCAAGAATCTCAAGCTCTTTGATTCTGCTGTGACCCCTACACAGGCATTTGCCGGCAATATAGCTTCTGATATTGATACGCTCAAAGGCGCCATTGATGAGTATGAGTCAAGGATGGACGGTACGGTTTACTGGAATATGGGTCCTGCTTATGAGGCTTATCAGGCTGCATGCAAGGCTTATGATTCTTATCATTACGGCAATAATGCTTTAGTCGATATTGTAACACCTGCTCAGAATCTTGCAACTGCTGCAATGAAAATGCATGCGTGGGTTAATAATGTATCTGCAAATGCAGTTCCTAATTTTAGCAACGGTAATGTTGCTGATGGTTATTACAGCAATTTACTGTATGCCGGACCTGACGGAGATCCTGCTGATACCGATATGATAGAATATTTTTCAGGTGGCAGCGGTTTTGGAGGAAGTAATGGTTCATTTAAAGCAAAACTGCATACTAAAGCAAATGCTGTTTTGCTTTACGACGGTAAAAATACAGCCGCTTTTCCTGTAACTGTTGAAGGCGTAAAGTCTGCATCTTCAGGTATTAATGCAAAGACCATTAATGTTAAATCAGTTCGTGCAAGCACAAATAATAGCTCATGGGAATTGTATACAAATTGGATTGGTGCTGAAGCGGATTGGAATAACTGGCCGTCGAATTCAGTTTCAATGGGTTATGTTGATGGTGACAGCAGTATCACTCATGAATTTTCTGGTGGTGCTCATACATTTATATATGGTAATGTTCTTAGATATAAGGGAACAGGCAATATATCGTCTTACTATGATAAGTTTGACACTTCCAATAATATATTCATTGATTATACCATAAACGGTGGTGTAGATGCTTGGAATGATACTACAAAGTCACTTCCTGCTTTTAGAGATACTGCACTCTATGTAATCAATTACAAAGCGCTTGCAGATGCTATGCAGAGTAATTCTAAAGTATTAGGTGATGTTTCCAAGTATAAAGAAGGCGGACTTGCATCTATTATCAGTGCTTTTGATAAAGCTATTGTAGTTAATCCTGCTGCCTATGATTATGCGTCTGACGCAGAAGGTCAGGTCAAACAATGTGCAGGTGATATTCAAAACGCAATTAATGCTTTTCAAATTCCTGCCACACCTGACAATGAGTCAAATTATCCTGCGCTCCGCAATGCTTTCAATTATGAAGGAACAATTGCCAAATTCGTTGAAAACGGTATCAATGATACATATACCGTAGAAGGCGCATATAACGGCGGCACCCGTAAAGGATTTGACAAGGCTTCCTATAATGCTTTTGTTCAAGCATATCTTGACGCGCAGAAGGTTATGTCTCCTGTAGCTTCCGACGGATATGTTCAAGGCAATTCGGCCGCACAGAAGGCTCAGGCTCTTATGGATGCATTTAATGCTCTTGAGCCTGCATCTGTACTTGCTCCTACCATTACAGAAGGCTGCTACCGCGGTCCCGAGGATACCATAGTCATTACGAACAATGAGCCGGATTCAGTTGTTTGGTATTCTATTCAATATGATGACGGAACCTCACAGGCACCTACTTCGTTTGAAGGCGAAAGTATACAAATTCAGCCTTTCGGCGGCGCAACAACACATCAGACAGCAACCGTTAAGGCATACTCCTTGTATGACGGTGACCAATCATTTGAAATATCATCTGTATTCAATCTCCTCAACGCGCCTGTACTCAGCGTGCGTTCAGGTCAGGCTCTTAAGGAGTACAGCACCGTTTCTTTGAGAAGCGGCAACACCGAAGCAGGTATTGAGACAACACTCCAGTACAGCTATGACAATGAGAAGTGGTTTGATTATACAGATCCTATTATTCCGTTCTCTACGACAGAGGATACCTCTATCAGCATTTACGCTCGAGAGGTTTATAACGGCGCTACTTCTGCCGTTACCTCCGCAATGAATCTTGTAATGTCGTCCACATTCGGCATCTATTCAAGTACCGGCAACAGATTCTATTATAGCGACAGCGTAATCACAATGGCTGATTTGACAACATACGGTTCTCAGGAAATTAAATATAAACTCAGAATCGATGGTAAGAATGACGATACTGTTTATACCTATGATAAAGAAAAGGGTATTGTCATTGCCGACAGTGATGTTTTAAAAAACGCAAGAATTGTTCGTATTTCCGCTTATCCCGAATCACAGGCCGATATGCCTTCGGAGTGGATAAGAGCAACATTCTATAACGGTGATAAATATTCTCCTCTTGCATATCAGGAGTCGTTTGACGGCGCTTCAATCAGCGGAACAACCTTCAACACCAATCCTGAGGGTCAGGCAATGTCAAACACTGTAAACGGTACACTTACAGCCGCAGGCACTGCTGAAATTGTTAAGGGCGCAGGTGAAATTAATGTTAACGGTGAATCACCTGACTGGAGAAATAATGTTCTTAAGATAAATCAGAATGATACGGCTCCGGGCAATAAAATAACAATGGCTTCCAATCCGCTTGCCAATCCGAACTGTGCTGATCTTGTTCAGGCAAACGGCGCCACAATCTCCTTCTGGCGTCATATTGAGGATGCCTCCGGCAATACAATCAAAGTGCCTAAAGAGTGGCTCAACGGTCTCACTTTCCAGACTCCGGGTAATAATACCGAGTATCTCCTTGTTGAGACAAACGGAATTGTTTCCCGTTCTGACGGCGCAAGCGGCGGCGAAGGCGATTATGTGGATGTTAAGCCTGAGTATCAGGATCCTACACAGCATGCCGCAGGCAATGATACAGGCAACTGGATGCATGTAGTCGTAGCCATTGACCCTGAAAAGGGTGTTACCGTTTATACAAACGGTGAGCCGCATAATGTAAATATTCTAACAGGCGGCAGATTTACAGGCAATAATGCTGAGCTTGCTCAGGATATTCTTGCCTTCCTTTCAGATTCCAACACACAGTTCACGCTTTGCAACGGTGTGGGTTATGAAGGCAATAACTGTAATCTTTTCTTAGATGATATCAGACTGTATTCAACCGTTCTTACGCAGGTTCAGGTAAATGAAATGTATACGGATGTATATGCTGATGTTCAGACCTCTACCTCAACGGCTCATGATCCTACTGCTGTTACCGCATATACTCTTACTGACGGCAGAGTTGTAGGAACAGAATTTCTTGAAAAGAATAATATTTCTTCTGAATATATCGCTGAGATTGATTATTATATCTTCGGTACGGGAATGACGGTTTATCATTCCAATGATAATGTAAACTGGGAGGTTCTCGGCGACTCTGAAGGTCGTTGCGGCTATCAGAATGAAGACCTCTTCGGTGATGTATATACAACTGCTCTTGCTCAGCCTCTTGCTCATGCCAAGACGGATGAAGCTCATGCAGGTGCAGGTTATTTAGTATGGGCACCTCATGTAATATATAATGTATCTTCACAGAAGTGGTGCTACTATGGTTCCACATCTTCATGGGGCTCACAGATATCTGCAATCTTCTTCTGCGAAGCGGATGATATTACCGGCCCTTATGAATATAAGCAGATCATATATCAATCAAACGGTGCGCATCCTAATGCAATTGATCCTTGCGTATATTATGACAGTGATTTCTCGCATCTTTATATGGTATTCGGTTCATGGGGCGGCGAGAATGCAATCTATTGCAAGCAGCTTAATGCACATGGTGATACAATGACAAATTATGATCCGGGTCATGTTATCTGCTATGGTATTAACGGCGATCTTGAGGCTTCTTCGGACGGTTCTTCAGGTGAGGGTGCTTATGTAGCTTATGAAAAGAGCACAGGGTACTATTATCTCTATGTTTCTTTCGGACAGAATACCGGCTCGTATACAGAGCGTGTATTCCGCTCCTCATCACCTGACGGCGGATTTGTAGACTTTAACGGAATTTCTGCAACAGATAATACAACACCGGGCAATCACGGTGACCAGATTCTTTCTCCGTTTGATATTGAGTATTATGATTACAAATACGCTTCAACCGGTCATAACTCGGTATATAAGGCAACCAATAAGAGAAACGAAAGAGTAACAGTCAACTCTGCTCACGCAAGACCTTTTGCAAACGCGGAGAATAACTGGATTGCTCTTGAGGACGGTGCGCTTGCAACGCGTCAGTCTGAGGTAACGGGTAATGTTTCCCTCCAGAATCTTCTCGGCTATACACAGGATGGCTGGCCTGTACTCTTCGCGCTTCCTTATAACGGTACGGATACCTATAAGGCTAAATTGACCATGTTCGACCTCGAAGGTGTATATATTGCCGATAATATGGGTCTTACCGTAAACTACAGCACATTCACAACGCCGTACAGATATTATATCGTTGCAAGAAGCAATACAAGAGCGCAGGTTTACGGCACATATCCTGACGGTACCGCATTCTCCTATAATGCGACGCTCTCAACGGGTGCAGACGGTACAAACTACTTTAACCTCGTTTCAAGAGAAGAGGGCAGAGCTTCTGCACAGGGCGCTCTTGCGACACAGATGGATGCAAGCGGAACAAGACAGGTTATGCTCTCCTACATCAGAGGCAACGGTGAGCGTGTATGGTCATACAGAACCGATTTCCTCCCGGATGCCAACAGTGAGTCCGCGGGTGATATCGTAACTTCCGATGATGTTATCTATACGCATGAGAAAGGCGGCAGCTACGCCAAATACGGTCAGGAGATTTCCGATGATTTCACTTACGGTGAAGGAACTTCGCGTGGTGAGCGCTGCACAAAGATTACCGTTAAGTATCCTTATTATATTGATCACAATAATTATGCAGCCATTTATTCCATGACATCGCAGAGCAGGGCGCAGGATAATATTTATACCGGTGCGGATTTAAGAGCTACTCCGCAGTATGAAGGTCTCTGGGTATATAACAATCCTGATGATCCTTCCGGCGCAAGCACCTGTGATGACGGTATGGCTCAGACGCTCTGGCAGTCTGCAAATGAAGAGCAGAGAGCTGCATTAAATATTCGTAAGGTTTACACCCTTACAGGTACAGTATCCGATTACTTTGCTTATGATGAAAAACAGCAGAATTACCGTACCGACGGTGTTACTCTTATGATATCCTATAAGGATATTACAGATCCTTCCGCTGAATACGGTGAATATGAATTCTGCTATGTTCAGCCTAACCCTTCAATGGCGCATACGGTTGTCGGTATCCGAAATACAAATAATGGCAATAATGATAAGCGTGTAGGTACTCTTTATTATTCACGCCTTGTAGGTTCGGAGGGTGACACATCAAATTCTGTAATTTCCGATTTAACTTATCTTAAACAGCAGGGCGGTCAGGTAACCAAGTTCTCGTCAACCGGCGCTCCGCAGACGGGTACAGGTATGTTCAAATTCAACGGTAAGTTTGGTTTTGAAGATTCTGTAAATTATGATTACAGTACACCGGAAAAGATAAAAGATTCCTTTGAATTTTTCAGTCCTTCAGAGGGTGTTAACGGCGGTTCATACGGTTCGGTTGAAATTGATAGAAATACCGATTCGGCAACTACAATGACAGCTCCTGTTGTTGAGGCGGATTACTACATCGACTATTCAAACCCTGCTGAAACGCTTATCACAAGAGATGCAAGCGGTACGCCTACCGGATATAAATTTGAGTTCCGTGTTGCAAACCTCAAGTGGGCTAATAAGACCAATCCGTCTGCTGCTACATCTTATATGAGAAATGATACCGGTCTTCAGGCAGAGGGTGTCTTAGACGCTTATGACTCTAATTTTGTCAGCGGCTGGGATTCCACATTAAATGGATACAGAAATGAAGAAGTTCTCGGTTATGGTGACGCACAGTACGGCAGAAAAGTAATGAGCGGCGCTATCAATGATCCTTCTTATGATGACCCAACTTATGTAACAGGTCTTCAAAAGGTATTTGAGTGGATAGGCAACGGCGGTAACGGCTCAAGTAGTGGTAGCGGTGATGAGCAGACCAATGCTTGGAGAGGTTCCATCTACTTCTCAGGTAAAGAGTCGCTTGCCCACAGAACGGATACTTCCTCAGCGGAAAAATATGCGAACTTTATCTATGAAAAAGGCGTATATCATGGCGGTACTTCAGCGGGAGTTTCCTCCTATTCCGGTAACGAAGCTTATTCATACTACAACATCGGCGTAAGCGTCTGTGATAAGGGCGCGGTTCGTTACTTTGCTGAAAACTTCCTGAATAAGACACTTGATATTCAGCGTGACGAAGACGGTGATATTACCAGTATCACTGCAACCGGTGATATTGAATCGGGTAAATATTTATTCCTTCATACGACAAGTATTTGGAAGCAATTGCCGAGGCTTACTGGTTTGTTGAAAATAATCACAATACAACCTATGTTTCCGGTGATACCAAGGAATATACGACAGCCTATGATGAAAACGGTGTTCCGTACTTCGATGTGAATATAAGCGGTCAGAACATCTTTAAGGATGGTACAACAAATACCGACCCTGTTCAGGCAGAGATTATTGAAAATGTAATCAGTGCATACGAAAATCTTTTTGCTATTGATGAATATGAAGAGGCTGATCAGCAGTACCAGGATTCTCTCGACCGCTTTAATACTGAGGTTAATGTTGAGGACAGCAAGTATACATCCGATTCCGTTCAGAACCTTAAGGATGTTCTTGATGATGCTAACCAGTACTTTAACTACTACATCGATCGTGGTGAAGAGGATTCTGATGCAGACGCGGATTACTGGAGATATACCGAGCTTTCTAATGAGGATTACAATGAGCTCAATGAACTTATTGAGGCTTATGAGTCCGCTCTTATGCCTAAGGTTGACACAAGCGAGCTGACTCCTGTAATTGATGAAAAGACTTCTGTTTTGGAGCAAGGTATCTATCAGAATGTAGATAATCCTGAGGAACAGACACACACGCTTCAGAGTTGGAATGATCTTGACGCCGGTATTACACATTCCAATGACCTTGTTGACGAGAGCGCAGATGCGCCTAAGCTCAAGGAAGGTGAGCAAAAGCAGCTTACTTTCAAGGGTGAAACATATAGTTATAATGTGACTCCGGAGGATATTCCTGATAATTATACAGATCTTCAGAATGAAGTTTATGCGGAAGATGAGGTTCTCAGCGAAAAGAATCTTGTTCCTGTAGACGAACTTTCAGCATATAATACATTTGATAATGTAACTCAGATTGTAACAACTCTTGACAGAGATAAATTTACAGATGAAGGTCTTACTAAGCTTGACGCGCTTGTAGCTCAGTTAAGAGATGGTGCTGACAGTACCGATGATGTTGATGCTGCTATCAAGGATAAGCATGTTTATGCTTCCGCGGACAATATCGAAAGATATAATGCGGTAATGGGAACTGCAATTGACAAAACCGAACATCTCAAGATGACGACAACGAATGAAACAGACCCGTTATCAGCAGCACTTCTTGAACTTGTTAACAAGCTTAATTCTGATTTTGTAAAGACATTTACCGCGGATGTAACTGTTCAGAAAAAGGACGGTTCGTCAATCGGTACTAAGACGGCAACTGCAAAATACGGTGAAATGTTTAATATCAATATTTCTGATATATTAAGAAACAACGGTATTACAGGTGCTACTGTTCTTAACTGGTCGGCTACGCTCTATGAGGGAACAAGTGATGATTATCAGGATGGTTCCTTTAAGTCAGTTGCTAAAGGCTCACAGAAGGTATCCGGTGTTATAGGTAAGACTATCTCAAGAAAGTCAGATTCAAACATGGCAATTGTTGCAGTTGTTTCTGACGATGAACAGGCAAAGACAAAGATTTCAGTAAATATTCTTGATGTTTACGGAAATATTATTGATGTTATCTATGTTGACGAAGCGCCTACTGCGGGCGATACAAATACGCTCACTCTTAACGGAGAAGAGGTTCATGCTAAGGAAATACCTTTCTACAGCTTCGGCGGTTGGACTGTTTCCGAAAATGTAGATAATGTTGTAACCGCAAAGCCTAAATATACTGCTGAGCCTACATTCACAATTAAGGTTCCGGAAGGCGCGGTTGTTGAAGGTGCGGCAACTCTTACTGAAGCTAATACCTATCAGGCTAAGTATGATACACTTGTCACAATCGGCAATGGTACAATCACCAACTTCTATGCATGGGCAGTCAAGACATCTGACGGCAAGTATCAGATTGCATCTTACAATCAGAATTGCAGCTTCTATGCTTGCGCAGATGAGGAATATGTTGCGATTACAAGCAGATCGGATGTGTTCTACGCAGGCGGCGAAACACTTGATCCTATGACGATTCAGAATGCACTTCCTGAAAATGATCTTGCTGATATTTCAGAAAGCGATTATATCATTCAGAAACTCAGAAATCATTCACCGTTTGTTGCTATTCAGAATACATCAATGACGCACAGCAACACAAAGGCTCGTGTTTATGTAAGAATTACGCAGGGCAGCAAAAATCAGCTTACCGGTTACGGTATCCTGTATAAGGCAGGTACTGTTACTTCAAATGACGGCTTTGTGAAGGGCGCCGATAAGGTTTATACTTATCCGATCAACAATATGCTCAATACGGGTCAGTTTGTAGTAACACTTACAAAGGCAAGTGGATTTACAAAGGATGTATCCTTCAGAGCATACGCAACATATGATTTCACTTACTCATTTAACAGTACTACAACCGGTACAAACGCATCTGCTACAATCAGTGCACTTGATTATACAGATTTCGCAATTGCAAAATATAACGCTTAGTTTAGGAGGTATAAAAAATGAAAAAGAAATATAATGCTCCTGAGCTTTATGTTGAAAGATTTTTGCTTAAAAATTCTGTAATTGTTACCTCGGATGGTTTTGAAGGTGGAGATACAGAGGTAACGGTTCCTGATGATGGAAGCGAATTCTAAAAATGAAACGGAGACAGCGGAAAAGTCCGCTGTCTCTTTTTTTATTTTGTGAAATTTATGTTAATATTGTAAATAAACTATTAACAAACTCTTGACCTCATTTTCTTATATTATTATAATATTTCTAATAAAATTTAAGGAGCTGCTATGATTAAATCAATGACAGGCTTTGGCAGAGCTGTTAGGGAGCTTGATGGATATGTTATTACCGTTGAGCTTAAATCTGTCAACCACAGATATTTTGAGTTCTCTTTACGCTGTCCGAGGCAGTACGGTTTTATTGAGGATAAAATCAAATCTTTTATCAATTCCCGCGTTGCTCGGGGGAAAATAGAATGTTTTATTGCAATTGACGCTCTGAATGCCGAATCAGCCGAAGTTGCCGTAAATCACACGCTTGCAAGTGCATATGTAAAGGTGCTTAACGAAATTGCCGATGCGTATCATCTAAAAAGTGATTTCAGCGCAACGGCAATAAGCTCTTTTCCTGATGTCCTCGTTGTCAGAAAAGCCGAGGAGGATGAAGATAAAATCTGGTCGCTTGTAAAACAGGTTGCCGATGAGGCTGTTGACAAATTTATGGAAATGCGCCTTGCCGAAGGGCAGAGGCTTTATGATGATGTTTATGCAAGAAGCGAGTTTATTCTTGATACGGTCTCTTTTATCGAGGAACGCTCGCCGAAAACCGTTAAGGAATATAACGAAAAGCTTGTCCAGCGTGTTCACGAGCTCCTGGGGGATGTTTCACTGGATGAGGGCAGAATTTTGCAGGAGGTAGCCGTCTTTGCCGACAAGGTTGCGGTTGCCGAGGAAACGGTAAGGCTTCGCTCTCATATTGAGCAGCTTCACAATTTTCTCAACAGTGATGAGGCTGTCGGCAGAAAGCTTGATTTTCTTGTTCAGGAAATTAACCGCGAAACAAATACAATCGGCTCAAAATGCAATGATGTTCACATATCAAAAAAAGTTGTTGATATGAAAGCGGAAATAGAAAAAATCAGAGAACAAATACAGAATATAGAGTAAAAAATATGAATTTGGTTAATATAGGTTTTGGAAATTTAATCAACGCAGACCGTATTATTTCCATCGTATCACCCGAGTCTGCACCCGTAAAAAGAATTGTTCAGGAAAGCAAATCAAACGGCACTCTTATTGATGCGACACACGGCAGAAAGACAATGAGTGTCATCATTACAGACAGCGATAATGTTGTTCTTTCTTATTTGGACTTAAAACAGATTGCTTTGAAATTCGGCACGGAGGTATGCGGGGATGAGTCATAATAAAGGAATGGTTGTCGTTTTTTCCGCACCGAGCGGTTGTGGTAAGGACACCGTTTTTAGGGAACTTTGCAAAAGGCGTGATGATGTCATTAAATCCGTTTCCGCTACTACGCGAAAGCCACGAGCTGATGAGATTGACGGAATGAATTATTTTTTCGTCACGGAGGATGAGTTTACCGATATGATTGATAATAACGGTCTGCTTGAATATGCCGAGTATAACGGCTGTTATTACGGAACGCCTGTTAAGGGCGTCACCCGTGCCGTAGATGAGGGCAAAATCTGCTTTCTTATCATTGAAGTGCAGGGTGCGCAGAAAGTTATGAAAATTTTTCCGGACTGCGTTTCCATTTTCCTGCTTCCGCCTGATTTAAACACTCTTAAAAAAAGACTGTACGGCAGGCAGACCGATACGGATGATGTGATAAAAAAGCGCCTTGATATAGCGCAGACAGAACTTGAATATATGGACAAATATACTTATAAAGTGGTCAATGATGACCTTGGCGTCTGCGTTGATACAATAGAACAAATACTTTGCGATGAGCTTCAAAAGCGCAATGCATAATAAAGGAGAAATATTTATGTTTAATCCGGATCTGAAAAAAATGCTTAAAGGTTGCAACAGCCGATACAGTCTTGTAATCGGCACTGCAAAGCGGGCAAGAGAGATTAGAGATGAAGCAATTGAAAGAGACGAGCATATTGATGTTAAGACTGTTTCAACTGCGATTGAGGAAATTCTGGACGGTAAATATGTTATTGAAGAGCCAGAAGAATTACATTCTAAATAATGAATCGCCTTATCGCAACCGTTGCTGTTGAAAAGACCTTTTTTAATTATGATTCCGACTATGATTATTATGTGCCCGAAATGCTCCTCCATTCCTTGAAAACGGGAATGAGAGTTAAGGTGCCATTCGGCAGCGGCAACAGGCTGAGAGAAGGAATCGTAGTTAAACTTTATACTGCAATAAATGCACAGCTCAAGGAAATTGACTCCATTGTTGATACAAAATCCGTTGTTGATGATGAGATGATTGCTCTTGCGCTTTGGCTTAAGGAGCGCTGTTTTTGCACAACTTATGATTGCCTCAAACAAATGATGCCGAGAGGTTGCGGCAAAATAGGGAATGCCTCTTCAAAAACTGCAAGTCTGCTTATTGAAAATGAAGATGCGTTGCCCAAGCTTACGCCAAAGCAGAAAAGTGTTGTTGACCTGCTTTTTGACATAGGTACGGCTTCAGTTGAGGAAATCTGTGCATTCTGCTCGGTTGGAAAAACTGTTTTAAATAATCTTGAAAAATACGGTGTTATCCGTATTTTTGATAAGGAGATATACAGAATTCCGTATTCGGATATTCTGCCTGATCCTCACCGAGAGGATATTATACTCACTTCTCAGCAGCAAAGTGCATATGACACCTATTCTGCAATGATGCATTCAGGCGGCGGCACAGGTCTTCTTTTCGGAGTGACGGGAAGCGGCAAAACACAGGTTTACCTCAGACTGATTGATCATGCTCTTGACGATGGCAGAGATGTTATTGTTATGGTGCCGGAAATCGGCCTTACTCCGCAGGTGCTTTCAATATTTCACAAGCGATACGGCAGTGAGGTTGCAGTATTTCACAGCGGTCTGTCTATAGGCGAAAGAAATGATGCATTTAAGCGTGCCGACAGGGGAGAAGCAAAAATTGTTGTAGGAACAAGGAGTGCCGTTTTTGCGCCGCTTCATAATCTCGGATTAATTATTATGGATGAGGAGCAGGAAAATACCTATAAAAGCGAGCGTACACCGAGATATCATGCACGGGATGTTGCAAACTTCAGATGCAGATACAATAAGGCGCTGCTTTTGCTGACTTCGGCAACTCCGAGCCTTGAGAGCTATTCAAACGCGGTTAAAGGCAGATATGTTCTGTGTGAAATCAATGAGAGATACGGTCACTCAAAGCTCCCTCAAGTCATTACTGTTGATATGAAGGCTGAAATTAAAAACGGCAATTCGACTCCCGTTTCGGAAAAACTCAGGGAACTGCTTCAGGAAACGCTCGACAACGGTAAACAGTCCATTCTCCTGATTAACAGAAGAGGGTATAACACTTTCATCGCTTGCACCGACTGCGGAAAGGTTATTACCTGTCCGAACTGTTCCATATCACTTACCTATCACAGTTACAATAACCGCCTTATTTGTCATTACTGCGGTTACAGTAAAAATTTAGATACGATTTGTCCATCCTGTTCGGGAAATAATATTAGATATAGCGGTTTTGGGACACAGAGAATTGAAGATGAGCTTTCGGCACTGTTTCCGCAGGCGCGTATACTACGGATGGATGCGGATACGACTTCCCGAAAATTCAGCCATGACAGGCTTTTTTCAGCTTTTGCAAATCATGAGTATGATATACTGATAGGCACACAAATGGTTGCAAAGGGGCTTGATTTTCCTGATGTTGCACTTGTCGGTGTTGTCAATGCTGACAATTCCCTTTATGACGAAAATTATAACAGTTGTGAGAGATGCTTTGATTTGATTACTCAGGTTATAGGAAGAAGCGGCAGAAGGGATAGCAGAGGAAAGGCTGTTATTCAGACAATCAATCCCTATAATCCTACGCTTGAAGCTGCCGCAAATCAGGATTATAAAAGCTTTTTCAAAGATGAGATTTCTGTCAGAAAAATGATGATATATCCTCCTTATTGTGATATATATTCGATTTCTTTTGTTGCCGACAACGAAAACGATGCCGCGCTGTGCGCAAAGGAATTTTTTGAAATTCTCATACATGTCAATGATAAGAGCAAGGAAAAGCTGATAGTGCTGGGACCGAGCCAGCCTAAGATATCTAAAATCAATAATCATTATCGTTACAGAATGTCAATAAAATGTAAAAATTCAAAAAATATACGCACCATGTTAAATGAAATTTTAAAAAGGTTAAGTAAAATTAAAAAATATAAGGAAGTTTCTGTCAGCATTGACCTGAATCCTTATGATTTGAATTAGGTGAATGTGTACGAAAAATCACACGATTGTTTGTACTACTAATTAAAATAATTCAAATTCCGCTATACGCCTTGTCCGGCTGCATAAGGTGTATGGAGATTTATACTATACTATTTGTGGTCGGAAAGGCTGTGGGGAAAAATGGCTTTAAGAAATATTGTAAAACTCGGTGATCCTATTCTCTATAAGAAAAGCAGGGTGGTAGAAAAATTTGACGACAGACTTGCCACGCTGATTGACGATATGTTTGAAACCATGTATGACGGCAATGGTGTAGGTCTTGCCGCTGTTCAGGTTGGAATATTAAAAAGGGTTGTTGTTATTGATATCGGCGAGGGGCCGATTGAACTTGTTAATCCGGAAATCACGATGTCAGAGGGAGAACAGATTTCCCAGGAGGGCTGTCTTTCTCTGCCCGGTAAATGGGCGGATACTTCAAGACCGCAAAAGGTGCAGATTAAGGCGCAGGACAGAAACGGCAAATGGCAGGTATTTACAGGTGAGGATTTAAAGGCAAAGGCATTTTGTCATGAAATTGACCACCTTGACGGAATTCTTTTTACATCTCATATTGTAGGCGAGCTTAAGTCAGAATAATTTGGTGGTTTTATGAAAATTGTTTTTATGGGAACTCCTGATTTTTCAGTCCCTTTTTTAAAAAAGTTGATTCAAAGCCGACATGAGGTTGAAGCCGTATTTTCCCAGCCTGATAAACCTATCGGCAGAAAGCATATAATCGTGCCAACACCTGTTAAGAAGATAGCTGTTGAAAATGCGTTGCCTGTCTATCAGCCTGATTGTCTAAAATCTGAGGAAGTAATGGATATATTCCATAAAATCTCGCCGGATATCATTATTGTAATTGCTTACGGAAAAATTCTTCCGAAAGAAATTTTAAACGCTGCAAAATACGGCTGTATTAATGTTCACGGCTCGCTTTTGCCTTACTATCGGGGCGCTGCCCCTATCCAATGGTCTGTTTTAAACGGTGACAGTCAAACAGGTGTAACAATCATACAGATGGATGAGGGAATTGATACGGGAGATATTCTCTGCACAGCCAAAACCGACATCGGAATCAATGAAACCTCGGATGAGCTTTTTGAAAAATTGTCTGTCTTAGGAGCGGACACTCTTATAAAATGTCTTGACGAAATGGAAAATGGAGATATCACTCCGATGCCGCAGCCGAAAGGCAATTTTGGTTATGCACAAAAAATAACAAAGTCAATGTCACCCATAGACTGGAATAAATCTGCCTTTGAAATTCATAACAAAGTAAGAGGACTGCAGTCCTGGCCGTGTGCGCAGACCGTCATTAACGGCAAAAATTTTAAAATTCATAAAACAGCTTTATCTGATAAAACAGGTAATAAAGCAGGCTGTGTTGTTGATAATAAAAATGTGCTTACCGTATGCTGCGGTGACGGCAGGTGTATTGATATATTGGAACTCCAGCAGGAGGGCAAAAAAAGAATGGATACCAAGTCCTTTCTTGTCGGTAATTTGGTAGAAATAAATACAGTTTTAGGAGAATAATTATGGGAGTATATTTTTCATATTATCTTACAGGATTTATAATGATACCGGTGTTTTTGTTTGCCGTTTTTTGTCAGATGAAGGTTAAAAGCGCTTTTTCAAAATATTCGAAAATTCCAAACAGACGCGCCATGAGCGGAGCAGATGCTGCCTATAAACTGCTCATGCTCAATGGTATTACAGATGTTAAAATCAGGCAGATACCCGGTACTCTTACCGATTATTATGATCCGAGAAAAAAGGAAATTTGCCTTTCTCAGGATGTTTTTTCTTCACACAGCGTTGCCGCAATTGGCATTGCATGCCATGAGGCAGGTCATGCATGCCAGCATGCTCTCGGATATGCTCCTCTTAAAATCAGAAATGCAGTTATTCCTATCACAAGAATAGGCTCGTTTTTGGGAATACCGCTTGCACTGATAGGAATGTTTATTTATAGTGATCCGCTTATTTATGCAGGATTGATTCTGTATGGTGCGGTTGCATTTTTCCAACTTATAACGCTTCCTGTAGAATTTAATGCGTCAAGCAGAGCGCTTAAAACAATAGAGCAAAACGGATTTTTAGAAGGCGAGGAGTACGCCGGTGCAAAAAAGGTTCTTACCGCTGCGGCTCTGACTTATGTTGCGGCTCTTGCTTCCGCGCTTGCTACGCTTTTGAGATTATTCCTTATTTTAAACAGAGGTAACAGAAATTGATAAAAAGCGCAAGGCTTACGGCATTTGAAATCCTGTATAAGATTTTCAGTGACAGCGCATATTCCCATATAGCCCTTGACATGGCATTAAAAACAGTAGTAGAGGATAAGGCTTTTATATCGGCCTTGGTCTACGGTGTTGTTGAGAGAAAGATAACACTTGATTTTTTTATTGATAAGTATGTAAAATCAAAGCTAAAACCGAAAATACGGCTGATTTTAAGAATCGGCGCTTATCAGATTTTATTTATGGAACGGGTGCCCTCGGGCATAGCTATTCATGAAAGCGTAAAGCTTGCAAGGGATATTAAGCAGGACTACTATGCGGGATTTATAAATGCTGTTTTACATAATATTGATAATGACAGACAAATCCCGGATGATTTATCCGTAAAATATTCTGTTCCCGAAAATCTTATATCTATGTGGCGCAAGCAGTATTCAGAGGATACTGTTAAGGAATTTTTGCCTTGTGTAAATGGCAGACCACCGATTTTTGCAGTGCCGAATACGCAGTATTTAAATGCGGACCAGCTTTTATATGAGCTCAAATGCGAAGGAATTGACGGAGAGATTATTGATAATACCGTTATGCTCACATCCACTTTTGTACCCGGTGAATCCATTGCTTTTCATAACGGTCTTTTTTATATTGAGGATTTGTCAAGCTATAAATGCGCCGCCGCTCTCAAAGCATTGCCGGGAGAAACGGTTCTTGATGTTTGTTCGGCACCGGGAGGAAAAGCATTTACAATCGCCTGCGCAATGAAAAATCAAGGCAGACTTCTCTGTTTTGATTTGTATGAGCATAGAATAAAATTGATTGATGATTCCGCAAAAAGACTCGGACTTGATATAATTGAAACCTCCATAAATGATGCAACACAATATAATCCCAATATTCCAAAAGCGGACAGAGTTCTTTGTGATGTTCCGTGCTCGGGCTTCGGAATTATAAGAAGAAAGCCTGAAATCAGATATAAGGAGCTTGATTCCGTCAAAAAGTTGCCTGAGCTTCAACTTAACATATTAACGGTTTCATCAAGCTACTTAAAGGATTTTGGTACGCTGATTTATTCCACCTGCACGCTGAATAAAAAGGAAAATGAAAAAGTTGTGGACGCTTTTCTGAGTGAAAACAGCGGTTACCTGTTAGAGCGGGAAAAGACTTTTTTTCCATCTTCCAACAGCGGCGACGGATTTTATTACGCAGTTATAAAAAAGGATAAAAATGAAAGAGGATATTAAATCATTAACCTATGATCAACTGAATACGGCTGTTTTGGATTTTTCCCATGAGTCCTTCAGGGCAAAACAGATTTATCAGTGGCTTCATAAGTACGGCTGCAAATCATTTGCTGAAATGACCAATATCAGCAAGTCAATACGGGCAAAGCTGTCCGATAAATATTATATTTCCTCGTGTGAAATTGAAGAAAAATATGTTTCCAAAATGGATTCAACCGTCAAATATCTTTTTAAGCTTTCAGATGGTGAATATATTGAGTCCGTAGTGATGAAATATAAATACGGATATACAATATGCGTTTCCTCTCAAGTGGGCTGTAAAATGGGATGTACATTCTGTGCTTCTGCGATAGCAGGCTTTTCAAGAAATCTTACCGCGGGAGAGATTGAATCACAGATTCACTGCGCTCAGTCTGATTTGGGCATAAGAATTTCAAATATTGTGATGATGGGAATAGGAGAGCCGTTAGATAATTTTGACAATGTTATTTCTTTTTTGAAAAATGTTAATCATGAAAACGGACTGAACATAAGCATGAGGAATATAACCGTTTCAACCTGCGGAATTGTTCCGAGAATTTATGATTTAATGGGCTATAATTTTCAGCTTACTCTCACTGTTTCTCTTCACGCTCCGAATGACGAAATACGCGATTCAACCATGCCCGTTAACCATAGATATCCGATTGCAGAGGTTATCAGAGCGTGCAGAGAATATGAAAAACAGACACACAGAAGAGTGAGCTTTGAATATACGCTTATCCGCGGTGTGAATGACAGCGAAGAGAATGCGGCGAAGCTTGCCGATATACTTTCTGATTTCAATTGTCATGTCAATCTTATTCCTGTTAACGATGTGTCTGAACACAGTAATGTTAAAAGTACAAAAGAGAACATGATTAAATTCTGTAATGTATTGAAATGTAAATCAATAAATGTTACAATAAGAAGGACTTTAGGTGCGGATATCAATGCTTCCTGCGGGCAGCTCAGGCATCAAAAGCAACGGGGTGATGTTTTTGAAAATTGTTGCAAAAACGGATAAAGGGAATGTACGCGACTCAAATCAGGACGCATATGCTGTGGGTGAATTTTCCGATGAGGTTGTATGGGCCGTTGTGTGCGACGGTATGGGCGGTGCTGCCGGAGGCAATATTGCGTCTGCGCGTGCTGTTAAGGTAATAAGTGATAAAATCAATGCCTCTTACCGTGAGAAAATGCGTGATTCATCCATTAAGAATATGCTTGATTCCGCGTTGACTGCCGCGAATATAGAGGTTTATGACCTTGCCGACGCGCGACCTGAGCTTCAGGGTATGGGTACTACCGTTGTTTGTGCAATTGTAAGAGAAAATCAGGCATATATTGCGCACGCAGGTGACAGCCGTGCATATATTCTCAGAAAAAATGAAATTAAGCA
Organism: uncultured Clostridia bacterium; assembly: GCA_947628175.1. Lineage (GTDB taxonomy): Bacteria > Bacillota > Clostridia > Oscillospirales > Acutalibacteraceae > Eubacterium_R. The sequence continues at coordinate 29,567 of CANQZA010000019.1, forward strand.
GATAACAACTGACCACAGTATCGTTCAGGATCTTATCTCAAAAGGTAAAATAACGCCTCAGGAGGCTGAAAATCATCCCAATAAAAATATTATTACAAGAGCTGTAGGTGTAGATAAAAGCATTGAAATTGATTTTGACCAGGTTGACTTGAATCAGGACGACATTCTTCTTCTCTGCACTGACGGTTTATCAAACTATGTTTCAAACGATGAAATAATCAATGAAATAAGCGACGGCAAGCATTATGCCTTTGCGGACCGCCTTGTTCAAAAGGCAAACGAAAACGGCGGCGGTGATAATATAACCGTTGTAATTATATCAAATTAACCGGAGAAGTGGTAATTTATGGATAATTATGTAGGCAAACGCCTTGACAGCAGATATGAAATACAGGAAATTATAGGCGTTGGCGGAATGTCTGTTGTATATAAGGCGTATGACAGCGTTGACGACAGAATTGTTGCAGTAAAAATACTTAAGGATGAATTTCTTGCAAATGATGAGTTTTTAAGAAGATTCAAAAATGAATCTAAGGCAGTTGCGCTTTTGTCCCATCCGAACATCGTAAAGGTTTATGATGTGAGCTTTGGTGAAAAGCTTCAGTATATTGTTATGGAGTATGTGGACGGAATTACGCTCAAGGAGTATATTCAAAAACAGAATTCCATTACATGGAATGATGCCTTGTTTTTTACTACTCAGATTTTAAAGGCGCTTCAGCACGCTCATGACAAGGGAATTGTTCACAGAGATATTAAACCTCAGAATATAATTCTCCTTTCAAACGGAAATATTAAAGTTACTGATTTCGGTATTGCACGGTTTTCAAGAAGTGAAACAAAGACTCTCACCGATACGGCAATCGGCTCGGTGCATTATATAAGTCCCGAGCAGGCTAAAGGGGAACTGACAGATGAAAGAGCGGATATTTATTCAGTCGGCGTTGTCCTCTATGAAATGCTTGCGGGCAAAGTACCCTTTGAGGCTGACAGTGCCGTTTCCGTTGCGTTGATGCAGCTTCAGAATGATGCTAAAAAACTTACTGATATCAACCCCGATATTCCTTTGGGATTAGAGCAGATTTGCATTCATGCCATGCAAAAAAATCCTTCAGACAGATATCAGACAGCTACGGAAATGCTTCTTGACATTGAAGAGGTAATCAGGAATCCGAAAACAGTTTTTGACTATTCCTATTTTGTTGACAACGATCCTACAAAATATGTTATGAAAGAGGATAAAATATCATCACATCAGGAGGATTATGAAGAGGAATATTCTGAAAATGATGATATGTATTATGATCCGAATCATAAGAAAAAGGTCATTTCCGCCGTAATAATCGGAAGTATTGTACTTGTTGTAGCCGCTGTTTTGCTTGTGATGGGTATTACAAGCAGAGTCAATACAAAAACAAATACTTTGGAGACTTTTGTCGGTTTTTCTTTCGATGAGCTGAAAAGCTCAAACAAGTACAAGTATGAATTTGTCTATCAGGCGGAAAAGACAGACCAATATGACCCCGGAATTGTTATTGATCAGTCACCGGCCGCAGGTACAAAAGTTCTTGAGGGAAGTAAGGTTACTCTTATTGTTGCCGCTTCTACTGATGACATTACCGTTCCGAATATATATAATCTTGATAAGGAAAAGGCAAAGCGCGCGCTGGATAATGAAGGTTTAAAAAACTATACTTTTACTACGGTATCAAGTGAAAATGTAGCTGAAGGACTTGTAGTATACACAAATCCAAAGGCAGCAAGCATTGTATCTGAGGATACGCAGATTGTAGTATATCTAAGCTCAGGTCCCACAACCCAGCTTGTAGAAAAGTTAGTTGTTCCTGATGTAAAAGGTCTTAACCAGTCGGGCGCAAGAGCATTTCTTGAAAAATCAGGATTTAAGAATATTTCTTTTGTTACTAAAGACAGTGAATATGAAAAGGGTATTGTCATTTCACAAACCCCCGCTTACGGTCAGGAGGCGCTTGCTGATGATGCAATAAAAGTGGTTATTTCATCCGGTGTTACCACTACAACAACAAAGCCCTCCGCAAGAATATCACTGTCTGTTGCTCTTCCTGAATATTATAACAGCAATGGTGATTACATCACCGATACGCTTGTTGTCGAGCTGGACGGCGAGCCGTTTCTCAGTCAGGCTGTAACGCTTAAGGGAAACAAAGCTAATATAGGAATCACAACGGAAAGTGAAAAGCGAGTAAGAATCAGAGTTTCGCTAAAAACGGTTGGCGCTCTTGAAACGAGAACGGTTGACCCCGGCAAAAATCATACTATTTCAGTTGATTTCAGCGTCTTTTCCAATCAGCCTCCGCAGACCACCCAGCCAACGACAGAAGCTACTGAGCCGACTCAGAAACCCGAACCGTCGTCAGAGTCAACGGACACTTCGTCAAATGATACAAGTGAAAAGCCTTCAAACGGAGATAGTAATGAATGATTGACGGTCTTATAATAAAAGCGATAGCCGGCTTCTACTATGTAGAAGCCGCTGATACTATATATGAGTGTAAGGCGAGGGGAGCCTTCAGAAAGAAAAATATTATTCCCCTTGTAGGCGACCGGGTGAGAATATCCCTTAATGAAAACGCTGAAAATACAATTGATGAGATTTTGCCGAGAAAAAACTCCCTTGTAAGACCGCCTTTGGCAAATTTGGATACGCTCTTTATCGTTTCATCTGTTGTAGATCCTGCTGTCAATACATTTGTACTTGACAAGTTGATTGCGATTGCCGAGTTTAAACATATTGAACCTGTAATTGTTTTTACAAAATCAGACCTTGATTCATCCTATAAAGATTATCTACTTATTTATGAAAGAGCCGGATTCAAAACAATGGTATGTGACAATACAAGGGGTATCGGTGCGCAGGAGGTAAAGGCAATGTTGAAAGGCAGGATAAGCGCTTTTACCGGGAATACAGGAGTAGGTAAATCATCACTTCTCAACGCAATTGATCCCACGCTGTCACTTGAAAC
>CANQZA010000020.1 GCA_947628175.1 uncultured Clostridia bacterium
TTGATTTCTTGCCCGAATCAATTGTGCCTATAACATTTAAATCTAAAGATTAATAATTATATTATACTACATAAAATAATCAGCGCAAGTCTTGAAAGTTAAATAAGTATTTTTATACGGATAAAATATTTGGGGTGATTTATTGACTGTACGAGAATTAAAGCAATATTGGCGGTTCACCCAGCAGGCATTTTGTCGTTCATTTAGATTGAGAGGTTGTACTATGGATAATAATTTTAAAATGTCACCTGAATTTTTAATGGCTATGATGTTCAATGCTCAAAAGAATAATACAAAAAACAGCAATCAACAAAATTCTGATGTTGACACACAAACACAGTTAGAATACACACTAAAATATATTGAAAAAGCACTTGAACATTTTGATTGTTTTTCATTAAGCGAACTCATTATGGTCATGGAAACTATTGAGAAATTAGGTAATGTTGCAAAGCAAATATGTAAAAATCATAATTGGAGTATTGAAAATGATTAAACTAACAGAAACGATTAATAATTACATACTCTACTATATAAAATCAGTGCTGCATGGATGGGTAATTAATTAACGTTTTAAATTTCAAAAAAACGCTCCCCGGTGCGGCGGGGGAAAATTGGTGATTAAATGAAATTATACTTACACAGTTTAAATAATAATAGTAAAGACATTATTAAAATTTCTGAAATTGAAGTTATTGAAATTTCTGGGATACCGATAAACGAAATTTTGTATGGTTGGTGTCATTATGAGGCTTTGTGGGGTGAAAAACTATGAAAGAACTTGAACAGTTATTAGAGCTTAACAAGGATATTGACACTTTGCTTGATAAGTTGGCTGTACGCAGATATAGTGTTATTGATCCCAAAAGACAGATTATCTCCGATATGCCTAAACCTAAAGGTGGTTGCAGAATTAATGCAATAGAGGATTATATAATAAATGCTGAAACCATACATAACGAAATAGAGAAATTATGTGAAGAATTAAAAATAAAGTGGTTAATATTTCTTAATAACTATGAAGAAGCAAAATTGACCATTAAAGAAAGAGAGTTGTTAGAAATGAGATTTGTTAAAGGGCAAAGGTGGAAATTTTGCGCTGCGCAAATGAATATTCTTTATCCGTTTGAAAGGTGGAATGAAAGTAAAGTTTACCGTACATATAAAAATATAATTAAAAAAATAGAAAAATATTATCATTGACAAAAAGTTCGAAATGAGATATAATACTATTATGGAAAAGTGTATCAAGTCTTGCCGATTACGGCAGGGCTTTTTTGTTTTCTTATTAATAGGAGTAAAAATAATGGCAAAAGGTAAATATCAGAAGTGGCTTGAACCAGAAAGTCTTATTCTGCTTGAAGGTTGGGCGAGGGACGGACTTACTGATGAACAGATAGCGCATAATATGGGAATAAATAGGCGCACTTTAGTAGATTGGAAAAACAAATATCCTCCCATTTCTCACACCCTAAAAAAGGGAAAAGAAGTAGTTGATACAGAGGTTGAAAATGCTTTGCTCCAAAAGGCGCTTGGAATAACAAAGACAGTTCAAAAGCCGATTAAACTAAAAGAAGTTTTATACGATAACGGAAAAAGGATAAGTGAAAAAGAACATATCGCTTATGCAGAAGAAGAAGTATTTATACCGCCCGACACAACGGCTCAAATTTTCTGGCTCAAAAATCGTAGACCTGACAAATGGCGAGATAAAATTAATGATGTTGATGGACAGGAAAATACACAAACGCCACAGGTTAATATAAATATATCTGCCGCAAAACAGGCAGATGCAGAAAACATTTAAATAGGATAATAAATAGTAAAATATACATTCTTACACAAAAAAATTAAAAAATACCTTGCATAAGGTTAAAAGCGTGTTATAATAAGTACCGTAAAGAAACGGCGGCGGCTGTTTCAGCTCCCTTGTGAAAGGGGGTGATTATTTGGAATACATAATTTGTTTTACTTTATTAGTTGCAATTATTGTTTTAAATATAAAGAAATAACCGCCCTGTATTCGCAGTACAAGACGGTTATTATAAAATAATAAAATTGTCTAAAGCGAAACAGTCAAAACCGTTTCTTTACATTATTATATTAGCATAACAATTTATTTATGTCAATAGATTAGGCTCAAAAGCATTAACGGATTTATAAATCGTGCCATAGATGAATCTATAAAGCGTACAGAAAAGAATAATACGGACCACAAAGGCGACTAAGCATATTAGTCGCTTTTTTTGTTGATTAAATAATAAAAGGCGGTGTCTGACTATGAATATCGACATTGATGTAAAAGTAAATCCTGCATATCTGCCGTTTTTAGATAAACCGCAGTTTATGCAAATCTATTTCGGCGGCTCGTCATCGGGAAAGTCATTTTTTATTTGTCAAAAAATTGTTATTGACAATTTAAAAGGTGCGAATTGGCTTGTATGCCGTAATGTTGCCCGAACGATAAGAAACAGCGTATTTAACGAGATAAAAAAGACTATCTCAACTATGGGTATGTCGAAATATTATAACATAAACAGATCAGATATGGTTATTACAAACAAACTAAATGGCAGGCAAATACTTTTTGCGGGGCTTGACGATCCCGAAAAGATAAAAAGTATAACGCCCACCGTTGGTGTTTTAGAGCGTGTTTTTATCGAGGAAGCAACAGAAGTAAAGCGCGACGCAATATTACAGCTAAAAAAACGTTTGCGAGGACGATCTAACATAAGCAAACAGATTATATTGGCATTTAACCCGATTTTAAAAAGTCATTTTTTATACAAAGATTATTTTGGCGGCTGGCAAGATGATAAAAATGTCTATGAGGACGAGAATTTACTCATTGTAAAAACAACATATAAAGATAATTTGTTTTTAACTAATGAAGATAGGCGATTGTTGGAGGAAGAAACAGATCCGTATTTTTACAATGTGTACACCCTTGGAAATTGGGGCGTTTTAGGTCACGTTATATTTAAAAATTGGCACGTCGAAGATTTAAGCGATGGAATATCGCAGTTTGATAAAATACATAATGGTTGTGACTTTGGTTGGGAAGATCCTACTGCAATGTTAAAGGTACATCTTGATAAAAATAGAAAATTAATTTATGTGTTTGATGAAGTATATCAGCAATATATGACAGACGATATGTTAATTTCAACTGCAAAAGGATTTACTAAAGGAAATCAATACATTACTTGTGATAGTGCTGATCCTCGACTTATAAATTTACTCGCTAATAATGGAGTAAGAGCAATTCCGACAAATAAAAATGCAACAAGCATAGTAAGCGACATTCACTGGTTGCAGGATTATGAAATTATAGTTGATGTAAGATGTCAAAATTTTAAAAATGAAATTGAGCAATACCATTGGAAAGAGGATAAATACGGCAATGTATTAGAAATACCTGTTGATAAACTAAATCATTTATTAGACGCGTTAAGATATGCATTAAATGATGAAATATTATCGGCAGAAGTTAAGGCAGGAAAACGCTTGTAATTTAATATAAAACTATTTAGCACACTCTTTTGGGCGTGCTTTTTTGTTGGAGGAAAAATGAAAGTAGAGATACTGGGAACATATTACACAATAAAAGAACACAACGAAAGCGAAGATGTCAGACTACAGAAATATGACGGATATTGTGATAAGACAACAAAGCAAATTATCATATCACAAAAAACACCTAATTGTGAATTAGGTGACTTTGAGGAATATAGGAGAAAAGTATTGCGGCACGAAATCATACACGCTTTTCTTTTTGAAAGCGGGTTGCACGAAAATTTCGAGCATACAGACATAGGACACGACGAAACATTTATTGATTGGGTGGCTGTGCAATTTCCTAAAATGTACAAAGCATTTAAAAAGGTGGGTTGCTTATAATGTGTAATCACGTATGGCAAAAAGTTAACGATGTTCTTGTTTGCACTCGTTGCGGACTGACAAAAACACCTGACGGAAAAATTTCATTCGACAGAAAACTGCCGAACTATAAACCGAGAAAAAGGAGAAAACAAAAATGAGCAGAAATTTTAACCAGTTATATCCCGATTATTCCGAAGAAATAGCAGAAATTAAGGAAAACGGGATTTCAGAGACGTTGTTGCAAAATATTATCGCTAAGCACAAAAACAATGCTATCTACAACAGAAAGTTGTACAAGCGTTATATGGCTGTTGACGGAGCAGTACCTATATTTGACAGAAAACCGCGTTTTGATGAACCTGATCCGATTAACAATAAGATAAATAACGACTTTTTTGGAGAAATTGTGGATTTTAAGACGGGTTATTTTGCTGGTAAGCCTATTACATACAGTTATAGTAAGGGCGATGAAGCAGAAAAAGATACAGGCGGTGAAAGTGCTGTTGAAGAAGCTGCAAGGACAGTAACAGATTTTACAACAAGAAATAATATGTTCGGCTGTGATATGGAGATAACAAAACTTGCAAGTATTTACGGCTATGCAGGCAGATTATTCTATATTGACCCTGACGGCAATGAAAGATGTATGCCTGTACACGGCTTTGAAACTATTATTTTGTCAAGCACAAATATTTCCGAACCCGAATATGCGGTGCGCTATTTTTATACAATTGATTTAAACGGTGCTAAAAATTGGACAGTTGAATTTTACGACAATACCTACATTTACACATATACAGGTTATTTAAGTTTATTAAAGTTTGTTGACAAAAAATTACATTGTTTTGATTATTGCCCACTGCAAGGAATTGCCAACAATAAAGAAATGTTGGGCGACGCTGAAAAGGTGCTTGCTCTGATTGATGATTACGACAAAGTGCTATCAGATAATTCAAATGAAGTTGAAGCCTTTGTACACGCGTATTTAATTTTCGAGGGTTTAAGAGTTGATGAAAAAACAATAAAAGAGGGACAGAAAAACGGTTCTTTTGTTTTTCCTGCAAGCGGTACTCAACAAGGAAAGGCATATTTCTTGACAAAGAATATAAATGATAATTTTACCGAACATCATTTACAACGATTACAAGATAATATATACCGTTTCAGTAAGACACCTAATTTGAATGATGATACTTTTGGAAATGCAAGTGGTGTAAGTCTTAAGTTTAAGTTACACGGTTTGGAAACAAAATGCGGTATGTTCCAATCTAAAATGATGGACGCCGCTCAATATATGTGGAAAGTGCTTGCAAGCAGTTGGAGTAAAAAGAAGATAACAGTTGATCCACTACATATTACAATGGACTTTAAACGCAATTTTCCTCTTGATATACAAAATGAAGCAAGTGCCGCACAAACGCTTATCGCCGCAGGATTTCCGAAAGAATATGTTTTTGGGCAACTATCGTTTGTTGATGATGTTGATAGTATTATGGAAATGATTGATAATGAAAAAAGCGATATTTCATCTTTATATGAAGACTTGCCTCATGATAACGAAGAACAGAACGAAGAAACCGAAAATAGCATTAGCAAGGAAAATTCATCAAAAGCCACAATTAAGAAGTAAAGGAGGCTTTTAAATGCCACAATCTAAACAGTCCTTAAATGAACTGTTATATGATTTAAAGCGTATAGAAGAACACAGGGAAATACTGACCGAAAAAAAGATACGCTATATATACAAAAGCCTTATGAAAGATTTGAACGCCTTTATCGCCGAGGAGTATTTTTTATATGCTGACGGCGAGGGCGTTCTTTCTTATGCCACTTTACAGGAAAAATCAAGGGAAGCAAGGTTTTTAGAGGAAGTCGTAAAGCAGGTTGACAGTATTACTCCTCAAATAAAAACTGAAATGATGAAGTTAGTGGAAGAAACTTATACTAATTGCTATAATGGTATGGCAAACGCTGTTAAAAATGCTTCAAATACAAAAAAATTGGCGGAAATTATGACAGACACCACATTACGCCCAGAGGTTTTAAAACAGGCGGTCAATAACAATATTTCAAAGCTGACATTACCGAATGTTTTAGAAAAGAACAGACAGGAAATCATTTACAACATCAAGCAGGAATTGACTATTGGAATGATTAATGGCGACAGATACGAGCAAATGGCACGCCGTATCTCTGACAAGGTAGATATAAGCTATAACAAGGCTACAAACATTGTGCGCACAGAAAGCCATAGAAATATAGAGAGCGGTTTATTTGACTGTGCAGAGAATATCTCACAGGGGATTGAGGGTAGCGGTTTAGTTTATGTGGCTATTTGGCGTACTATGAAAGATGAAAGAGTACGCCCGAATATTCGCAGAAAGACAAAAAAAGGTTGGAAAACTTATAAAAGCAAAAACGGCGCAAATCATCAAAAAATGGAGGGTGCGACAATACAGGTTGGTGATAAGTTTGAGCTTGAAGCAGGCGTTACTACAAAATGCCCCGGCAAAAGCGGTGTAGCCCGTCAAGATTGCAATTGTCGCTGCTTTCTTGAATATGATGTTATGACTGAGGAAGAATTTAGAAAACTTAATAAAAATGCAAATTCAACAGCAAAAATTACTGAAAAAACTGTTGTAAATTTTAATGACAGTGATATAATAAAGTTAGATGATATACATATATCTAAATCTGTTGGTGCTAAAGCAAAGAATTATGATATTTTAGATCCTAATACAGGAGAATTTTTTAATTTTGTGGAGGGTACTAAAATTCAAAACGCACAAGCGTTCGCGGGCAAAGGTTGTAAAAAGCCACTGAAAGAAGAAGTGGCAAATGGATTAGCTGATCAGATAGGTGGCAATGCTTCTGATTGGCAACATTGTAAAGGCAATGGCGTTATTGATTACTACAACGAAGAAAGAAAAGCCGAAGTGCATTGGTTTCAAGAAAAAACAGTTGGTAAACACAAGTTTAAAGTAAAGAGGTGGCTTAATGATGAAGATTAGATATATAGGAAAATCTATTTCTTTTGCTCTAACCCACAATAAAATATATGAAGTGCTATCAACTGAAAAAGGTTGGTATAGGATAATTGATGATACGGGTGAGGATTATTTATATCCTGCTGAAAATTTTGAGGTAATTGAAACCTAACTATTGCAAAAAAAGTTAGTATGTGTTATAATTGCTATAATGGGTATAATACAGTTTGTAGTGTTATTCATTTCCTTTAAGTGCTTTATGTAACTAAGAAGATGGATTAAATGTTGGCAAATAAACAATATGATACTGACACGATTTATCCTGAACAAATTGAAAAAGTCATAGCCTAACCACTCACAGATTTATGTGGGTGGTTTTTTTATGGCAATTGAATTATGAGGTGAAAGTATGGATAAAAATATAAAGATAATATACAAAATATTAAAAACACTTGAAGCTGCAATGGATTATGATGAGTTTGATTTAGAACAAATTTCAGCCGATGTATTGAAAATTAGTGAAAACAGATGGTCAAAAATTATGGAAATGCTATATCAAAATGGATTTGTACAGGGAGTAAGCGTGAAGTATGTGGGAAGTGGGGATGTGTTAGTGTCTGTAAATTCACCGCGAGTGACATTAAAAGGACTTGAGTATTTGAACGAAAACTCACTTATGAAACGTGCGCATAACGCGGCAAAAGGAATAAAAGATGTTTTGCCCGGAGTGTAAAATCTAATATTTTATCACGATAATTAAAAGTCCCAATCTCGGGACTATAATTTTATACAGGTACATCTATACGGTGTGCCTTTTTTTATTGCTATCTATATGGTGGCGAAAAAAATTCTATAAGGATTTTTAGGAGGTTATTAAAAATGACAGAAACAACACATTCAAAGGGCGGCATACCGTTGAATATTCAGTTATTTGCGAATGGTGACAGCGGGGACAGTGGCGGCAGTGGTACAGAAAGTGCAGAGGTTGAAAATACAAACACATCAACTGACACCGAAACTAAACCCGCAGACAGTGAAAAAGAAAGCAAAAATGCTGACAACAAGCCGAATGACAGCGACAAGCTCGACAAGATTATTCAGTCGAGAGTTGACAGAGCAATGGCAGATGAGAGAAAGAAAAACGCCGATTTGCTAAAAGAGCTTGAAAAACTGAAACGGGAAAAGTTGTCAGATGATGAAATTAAGCAGCTTGAAGTTGAAGAACGAGAAAAAGCTATTGCTGACAAAGAAAAGGCTTTAACTGAAAAAGAAAACCGTCTTTTTGCAATTAAGGCAATTAAAGAGGCCGGTTTAGACGACGGCAGCGACAAGGTTCTTGAACTTGTTGATCTTGTTGTTTCAGGGACAAACGACACAGAAGAAACAATTCAAAACAAAGTTAAGTCATTTAGTGATTTGTTAAAGTCAATGGTCGCAGCAGAGGTTGAAAAAACTTTTAAGGCAAACGGCAGAATACCAAACGGTGCGAGCAGTGCTGGTGACACTAAAGACACAAGCAATATTGCAGTTAAGCTCGGCAAAGAAAGAGCAGAAGCAAATAAAAAGGCTAATGATGTTCTTAGCTACTATACAGGAGGTAAAAAATAATGAAATTTAAGAACACAAATATTTCGCAAGGTATAAATATTCTTGCAAACGATCATTATGTTGCAATTCCATACAATTGTTCAGAAATTGCAGATAAAAACGGTGTTATTCCAGCAGGAACAATTATCCCTGCAAATGACGCAACAGCAATAGGTGTATTGCTTAATGATGTTGCAAAAGACGAAAATCCAAATGGAACTATCGTAATTCATGGCTTTATTGATAAGTCAAAGCTACCGGTTGCGCCAGATGAAGCTGTGAATATTCCAATGATTAAATTTATGTAATAGGAGGAAACAGAGAATATGAAGCTATCAGATGTTTTTAATGCGCAGGCTATTGCGTTAAACTACACAAACGCTGCAAGCAATGCTATTCCTTACCTTGGAACGGGTCTTTTTCCCGCGCAGAAAAAGGCAGGTCTTGACCTTAAATGGATTAAAGGTCATAACGGTTTGGCCGTTTCGCTTGCTCCGTCAAACTTTGACGCAAAATCAAAATTCCGTGATAGAGTAGGTATCTCTATCAATGAAACTCAAATGGCATTTTTCCGTGAAAGTATGCTTGTTAAAGAAGCAGACGAACAGGAGATTATGCGTGTACAAAACAGTGAAGATCCGTATGCTGCTCAGGTGCTTAACAACATTTTCAATGACAGTCAGACGCTTATTGACGGTGCGAATGTTGTACCAGAAAGAATGAGAATGGCTTTGCTTGCACCGCTTGACGGTAAAGTTGGAATTAATATTGTTGCTAACGACGTTGATTATACATATGACTATGATCCTGACGGTAGTTGGAAGAAAGAACATTACGCAAAGATCGAAACAGACAACGACAAATGGAGTGCTGCCGATACTTGCGATCCAATGAGAGATTTGGAAAATGCAATGGACGCTCAGGAAGAAGCAAGTGGAAATCGCCCTGAAATTTTATTGATGTCAAAAGCTACGTTCAACTATATCAAAAACAGCAAAAAAGTGCAAAGCGGCGTACTTGCACAGAATGTTACTGCAAATGTCAATTACACAACTGCAAAGGTAAAACAGTATGTCGAAGAAGAACTCGGCGTATCTATTGTAATTTACAATAAGCAGTTTAAGGACGAAAAAGGTACAGCCAAAAAGTTTTATCTCGACAATATTGTAATGATGTTACCTAATGGAGCACTCGGTAAAACTTGGTACGGCACAACGCCGGAAGAAAGGACACTTGCTACAAGAGCGGACGCAAATGTGTCTATTGTAGAAACAGGTATTGCAGTTGCTGTAACTGTTACAGATGATCCAGTAAACACAAAAACAACGGTATCTGAAATTGTATTGCCGTCGTTTGAGCAAATGAATATGTGTTACGCTATTGAAGTTGCATAAAGAGGGGGGCATAAATAATGGCTACAAAATCATACGATCACGCTGTTATATATAACGGCAAATTTTATCCCTCAAATACGCCTATCACTGTTGAAAACGAGGGTGTAGATGTCGAAACGGAAGTAACAACGCCCGAACAGCCTAATGAGGGTGCAGAGGAAAAGGCGGTAAAAGCAAATGCTGACAAACGAACAAGTGGAAAGTCTAAAACTGCAAATACAGCCGATTAACGCAGAAACGTGCTTATTAGTTGAAAATGCGTTGAATTGGATTGCTGATAATACCATAATAAATATCAATATGAATGATTTAGAGAATGTACAAGCAAATGTGCGGCTTTTTATCACTAAATATATTGACATTATGAAATTGCCTATTGGTATTACAAGCGAAAGTGCAAAAGGATTGTCACAGTCATTTGATACTACCGACAAATACGATTTGCTCGTATCGTTTGCGCGCTCAATTTTTGGCGACGACAATGTAACGGCAGGTAAAGTCAGGTTTGTGTCGGCAACAGACTGCTGGAAATGACAAAGGGGGGTATTGATTTGGGAGCTAAGTATAAAACCGTTAAAGATAATTTCCCCGATATGATTAAAAGCCTTGAAACGCTAAACGGCAAGAAAGTCAATGTCGGGTGTATTAAGGGGGATCACACTTGGCTTGCGGCTATTCACGAATATGGCTGTACCATAAAACCCAAAAAAGCGAGATTTCTAACCGTACCTATTCACCCTGACGCAGTTGGAAAAAAAGCAAATGAATTCTCAGATTTGTTCTTATTTGAAGCGGCAAGCGGAGAAAAATTCCTTGCAAAAGGTGAAGGTGATAATCTTATTTTTTATTATTGGCTCACACCGTCAGTAACTATTCCTGAAAGGTCATTTTTAAGAGCTGGTCACGACGCCTATATTGACGAAGTGATGAACAAAGCAAGTAAACTTGTAGGTCAAGTAATAAACGGTAAAATGAGCGAGGAACAGCTATTGGATTTTGTAGGTCTAACTTTGAGCACAAAGATTAGAACATATGCAAGAGATGTAACAAGCCCCTCTAATTCATCAGCTACATTGTTGACAAAAGAAAGCAGTAATCCACTGGTCAACACGGGAAATATGATAGAGGGTATTTATTTTGAGGTGGAATAAATGAAGTATTTTCATTTTGACAGACTAATTGATAAATATAGCAGTCAATTTACAGCTGTATTGCCCTCAAAAGGTACTTATGACGACAGCGGGGAATATGTGCAGAATGAGCCTAAAAAAGTATTATTATATGGTGCTGTTTTAGATATGACTGAAAAGCAGATCTACAATTCAAACGGTACGCTTACGCAGAAAGATAAACAGCTTTTCATAAAAGGTGAATTGACATCAAATTTAGTTGGTGCAAAGGTCATATACGAAGATAAGCAATACAATGTTGAAGAAGAAACCGAAGATTGTGAATTTACAGGCTTTAGCTCATATGTGCTGAAATATGTATCTGCTTTTGATAAGGGGGAAAGCGAGTGATAGACTTTGCGAAAATACGGCAAATAGTCGTAAAATCAATCAAAGAGCATTTGCAAGTACCTGTTATACGAACTAATCAAAATGCAGAGCCGCCGCAATATCCGTATATTAGCTATACAGTAACAACGCTTATGAAAACCAATAACGGTACTTACGGCGAATTTACGGAAAGCATAGACAGTGAAAGTTTTAAAAAATACCGCAAGGAATTTCAACAGGTTTGGAGCTTTACAGCGTATTCTGATGAAGATTTGCAGTCAAAAACACTTGCATTGAAACTGTATGATTATCTTGATAAAATCGGCTCATTACAATTAGCTGAACAGGAAATAGTTATACAGCGTATCGAAAACATAACAAACAGGGACAATCTATTAACAATAGATTATGAATATCGTAATGGCTTTGATGTGACGTTTGCGTTTATGAGTGAAATTGCAGACGTAACAGACGAAAATATTGACGATTTTCAAATAAATTACAATACTAATTAAAACACACAATTTTAATGATAAAAACTAAGGAGGTCTATTTTATGGCATTAGATGTTACTGTTAAAATTTCAGAAACAGCGGTAGCAGGAAAAATTGGATTTGGAATACCTCTTGTGCTTGTTTCTAAAGGTGAAAAGGCAATTCCTTATACTGAGTGTGCAAAGCTTGAAGATGTGACAACTTTGTGTGGTGCAGAAAGTGGCGCATACAAAGCAGCAAAACTAATTTGGACGCAAACAAATGCGCCTGAAAAAATAGCGGTCTACGCAAGTGAAAGCGACGCAAAAACAGCTATTGCAGAGGTAATCAGTAAAGATTGGCGGCAACTTATTGTTATTATCGGCAGTGGTGATACAACGACTATTGCCGATATTGCAGAATACATTGAAACAACAGATAAAATGTATTTTGTTACTGTATCGTCAACAGATGAACTTGCAACGATAAAAGGCAAAGACAGAACAGTTGCATTTTTCTATGATGTTAAAAGTGAGGAAACACTCGTTGAACCCTATGCAGTTGCAGCTCTTGTTGGAGAAACAGCTGGACGTGAAGCAGGCAGCTTTACTTATAAAAACTTAATTCTTAAAGGTTTAGAACCTCTTGAAAAAACTGATAACGAAGTCAACGAAATTCACAACGGCGGGGGCATTACCTTATTGTTAAAAGCCGGTGATATTGTAACAAGCGAGGGCAAGTCAACAGACGGTGAATACATTGATGTGATTGATAGCAAAGATTGGATTGTACAGCAGATTGGTTATCAAACGCAGCAGTTACTCAACAGCTCCGATAAGCTGCCATATACAAATGCAGGCATTGCAGCGCTTGAAAATGTCACTAACAATGTATTGCAGCAGGCATTTACAAACGGAATGATTGCAACTGGCGAGGACGACACTACCGCCCTTTACAGTGTTGATTTCAAGAAACGTTCAGAAATGAGCGCAGAAGATAGAAGAAGCCGTGTATATACAGGTGGTAATTTTGAATTTACCCTTGCAGGAGCTATTCATAATGCTACTATTAACGGCGAACTTGTTATTTAATAAGGAGGATTAAAATGACATCTTATAATGCAAAAGATTGCGTTATTACTTGGGGTAGTACATATCTTACAGGACTTGGCGAAGATATGGTGTCGGGTGAAAAGGACGAAGAAATGTTTTCGACAAGTGTTGGTGCGCAGGGTGATGTGATAGTAAATGAACAGAATAATGATCTCGGAACTGTTACAGTTACATTGCAGGCAACAAGTCCACAGCGCAAATTGCTTATTGCAGACGCTAAATCAGGGGCAATTAAGCCTTTGTGGGTAAACAATAAGGTTCTTGGTATTTCTTTTGGAGGCACACAGGCAAGAATTAAAAACGATCCTGAACTTTCATTATCGCAGGAAGCAGAAGATATTGAATTTGAATTTCAGGTATTTGATTATACAGTATCTTAATCTTATAAGCCTACCGTTTTAATGCGGTAGGCTTTATTTTATAGAAAAGAGGATTATTTATGTCTAAATTTTATACAGCAAAGAAAACAATCAGAGGAACAGAATACACAGCACAATTTAACGGTATTTCAGCAGCTTTAAGTGCAGTTGATAACAGTTATATTGACGGCTCAAATAACCTAAGTAATCTAAAATTGGCAAACTATATTTTTGAAAATGTTATCGTTGAACCAAAGGGACTTACACCAGACGATTTCGACAATATGGACGAATTTAACGAGGTTGTTGCATTTGGTCGCGAAGTAATGCAAGGCAACTTTCGAGAAAAAACTGACGAAAAGCCAACTGAACAAAAGGGTCAGAAGTAATTGGGCTTGTTGGCGGCTTGTGATGTCAGAGCGTGGATTTAGTTACACTGATGTGTTTTTTAAAATGACACCTCAACAAATTGCAGAAGCTAATATTGCTCTTGACATTCAAATTGAAGCCGAGAAAAAACAAATGAAAAAGAAACGATAACACCACCGTTATAAAGGGGGTGAAAATATGGGCAAAGAAGTTGTACGTCAAGACGTTGTTCAGGTTAAATTTGAAACCACTGGTAGCGATGGATTATTTGAAGCTCAAAAAGGAATGGATAAATTAAAATCCTCTGTTAACGGTGGTGTGAATGACGGTCTAAATAAATTACAATCTTCTTTACTGGGAACGACTAACGAAGCTGCTAAATTAAACTCTGCATTAAAAAAAGTTGGCGGTATAGATAATTTAGGATATGCAACAGAAGATTTAACCTTACTCAATAATAAAATTGAAGTGCAACAACGATTATGTGATAATCTTGCAGATGAATATAAAAAAGTTGCTTCGGAAATGGGGGAAACTTCTGATAAAGCATTAAACTTAAAGATGAATTTACTTAATCAAGAAACATCTTTAACAAAAATGACAAGGGAAAGTAAAAGTTTATCAAATGCGATTGATACCGTAAAAGAAGCAACTGAGGAAACAAAGCAGAGCGCTAACAATTGGTTTCAGTCATTGAAAAAAGTTGCAGGTGTATC
Source organism: uncultured Clostridia bacterium (assembly GCA_947628175.1). Lineage (GTDB taxonomy): Bacteria > Bacillota > Clostridia > Oscillospirales > Acutalibacteraceae > Eubacterium_R. Next base: position 14,379 of record CANQZA010000020.1, read on the forward strand.
TTTAGCTGCGTTGAAAAGTGGATTAACTCAAATTGTCAGTAAGCTGTCAACTGTTGCAACAAAAGCCGCAGGGGCGGCGTTTACAGGTTTAAAAAAACTTGCGGGCATATCTTTTAAGGCATTAGCAACGGGTGTTACAGCTGCAAGCGCGGCTATTGGAGGACTTGTTGCAAAATCTGTAACAGCTTATGCAGATTATGAACAGCTCATAGGCGGTGTAGAAACTCTATTTAAGGGCAGTGCAGGAGTTGTAGAGAAGTACGCAAATGACGCATACAAGACGGCAGGACTATCAGCAAACGAGTATATGGAAACCGTTACGAGTTTTTCGGCAAGTTTGTTGCAAAGTTTAGACGGTGATACCGTCAAAGCCGCAAAGTATGCCGATATGGCTATTACCGATATGGCAGATAACGCCAATAAAATGGGTACTGATATGGCGTCAATACAATGGGCTTATCAGGGCTTTGCAAAACAAAACTACACAATGCTTGATAACCTTAAATTGGGTTATGGCGGCACAAAAGAGGAAATGGCTCGTCTTGTTAAAGACGCAGCTAAGCTTGATAAGAGCATTGACGCAAGCAGTATGTCATATTCAAATATTGTAAAAGCAATTCACGCTGTACAAGAGAATATGGATATTGCGGGCACTACGGCAAAAGAAGCGTCGGGAACAATAAGCGGTTCGCTTTCGTCAATGAAATCTGCTTGGGGTAATTTACTTCCTTCTTTAATAAAAGGTGGCGATAGTTTCGACCAATGTGTTGGTAATCTTGTATCGTCTGTAAAAACATTTGCGGGAAACATTATGCCTGCAATTAAAACCGCGTTAAAAGGTGTAGGGTCGTTAATTTCTGAATTATCACCAATAATCATAAAGGAAATTCCGTCATTAGTAAGTTCTGTGCTTCCGCCGTTATTAGAAGCTGCAGCTTCATTGGTAGGCAGTCTGATTCAATCACTTCCTGCTATTGCTTCGGCTTTATTGCCTGAAATCAAAAAAATAGGCTTACAGGTCATACAAGTATTATACGAAAGCCTGACTGGACAGTCAATGGGTGAAGAAACATTTAACGAGTTAAAAAATACGATTGACAGTGTTTTTTCATCAGTCAAGAAAATTGTAACAGGAGTAATAGATTTTGCTTCATCTTTGGCAACTAATTTAGCTCCTGTTTTATCATTTATCGGAGGATTGGCATTAAATGTATTTACTTGGATAGGTGATAATATAAGTTGGCTGCTTCCAATCGTAGGTGCGTTAGTTGGTGTATTTTTGGCATATAAAGCAGCGTTAGTTATAGTAAATGTAATAACAACAATAGTCACTACGGCACAAACTATAATGGCGGCAGTTTGCGGTACAGCTTCTACAGCAGCGGCGACAGGTACAACGGCAGTCGGAACGGCAGCGGCTATGAGCGCAACTCAAATTTTAGCATTTGCGGCGGCTATTCTTGCTGTAGGTGTAGCTATCCTTGCTATATGCGTCGGATTTGCTTTGCTCACTCAATCTGCTATTGCTCTTTCAAATGCAGGAGCGGGTGCAATTATTATAATGGCCTCAATGATAGTAGTTATTGCAGGGCTTGCAGTAGGTGCGGCATTTCTTGGTACAGCATTGACAGCAGGCGCAGCCGGTTTTATTGCTTTCGGCACGGCTGTTGCTCTTGTTGGTGCAGGATTTACTTTAATTGGCGTAGGTGCAATGTTAGCGGCAACGGCTCTTAGCACTATTGCGTCTGTATTACCTATAATGACAGCGTGCGGTGTTCAGGGTGCGGTGTCAATAGCAGCGTTAGGTGCAGGACTGATTGCGTTTGCGGCAGGAGCGACATTAGCAGGAACGGCGGCTCTTGTTCTTGGTGCAGGATTACTTGTAGTTGTAGTATCATTTACGGCTATTACAGCTTTGTTTGCAGCAATGACAGCGTTAACAACGGTGTTGGTGCTTAATTTTACAATTATTCTTACAATGATAACAATGTTATCTGTTAGCACATTACAGCTTTCGGCTGCTCTTTTACCGCTTACAGCCACTTTTACGGCATTGACTGTACCTACTTTATTGTTCGTGGCAACGATAACACCGCTTGCGGCTATGTTTGCGTTGTTAGCAGCGTCGGCAACGCTGTTCCTTGTTTCAATGACGGCAATAACAGCTGTGTTTACAGTACTAATGACAGTAACACTAATTTTTGCGGCTACATTAAACATATTACCAACTATTTTCTCGGTTCTTAATCCGCAAATGTCAATGTTTGCTACAAGTCTAATGCCATTAACGGTAGCACTCACTTCCGCAGTTGCACCAATGGTTTTATTTACAGCGACGGTCGCTGCGTTAGCAGTGTCATTCACTTTATTAGCTGCAACATCATTAATTTTTCTTGTTGCTATTACGGGAATATTGACAATTATTACAGTATTAAATGTTACGACGTTATTGTTAAATACGCAGTTAATGTTGCTGAATAGTATGTTTACAATCCTTAATAGTATGGCATTACAGGTAGCAATAGCACTTTCTCCTTTACCTGCTATTTTCACGGCTTTGGTGATACCGTCTGCTTTGTTGTTGGTTGCAATTACCCCATTATCTTCAATGTTCACTTTATTAGCTGCTACATCTTTGTTGTTCCTTGCAGGAATTACAGGAATATTAGCAATTGTTACAGCGCTTAATGTAATGACAACAATGTTAAATATGCAGTTTACATTGCTTAATATGATGTTTACGATGTTGTCGCAAACAACAATGATTGTAATGACGTCGATTGCACCACTTGCAACGGTGTTTACAATGCTTGTTGCTCCTGTATTAATGTTCACGGCAGCTATAACTCCATTAACAGCGTTATTTACTGTTTTAGCAGCTTCTACATTGGTATTTTTGGCTTCACTAACTGCATTAATGGCTATTGTTATGGTAGTAAATGTAATGTTTACAATGCTATCAGCTATATTAATGACGCTTCCAACATCAATAATGATGATTACATCTTTTACAATGGCGATGATACAAGGATTTATGATGTTGCTGCCGATAATTTCCGCATTAACACCTATTATGCTGATGTTCTCGGCGGCATTGTTACCGCTTGCGGGAACATTTGCGGCTGTTATGGCAGCAGCATTATTATTTACGGGAACAATGGCGGCTCTTATGGCGGTTATGGTTGTTTTAGCTCCTATGTCATTATTATTTGCTACTTCAATGATACTGTTGCCACCCGTATTTAGTTTACTTGCGACATTACCCGCACAGGTTGCAGGCAGTATGATGTCATTAGTTGGAGCATTTACAGCTTTAATAATCCCTGCGGGATTGCTGCTTATGGCAATAACTCCGCTTACTGCAATATTTGCAACTTTGGCAGTATCAGCGGCGGCGTTATTAGTAGTAATGACAGGACTTTTTGCTGTAACAACAGGAATAGCGTCAACAATGTTAATGATAACAACCATTAGCAGAATGTTGGTGGCTACATTTAATATGCTTATCTCTGCTTGCAGAATGGTAACAACAGCAATGTTATTATTACCGCCTGCTTTGATTGCTGCAGCTGTTCCTATTGATAATGTTTCGGCAAGATTTTTAATTTTTGCAACGGCATTATTAACGGCTTTTGCAGCGGTTACGGGTATAAATGCGGGAATGTCAATGCTTACGGTTGAAATTACGGCGGCCGCGACGGCAACGGCTTTGTTTATGGCTATTGCCAAAATGTTGCCTGACACGTTTGACACTATGACAAAGGCACAGAGCAATTTTTCAAGTAACCTTAGAAAGTTATCGCAGACTTTTAAAACAGTATTTGCGGCGTGTGCAGCAGTACTTATATCGCAATGTGCAAGGCTTGTTTCAGCGTTTTCAAATGCAGGAAATCAAATGACAAGCATTATGCGTAATACTATGTCAAGCATAAAGTCAATAGTATCAAGTGTAAATCTGTATAATGCAGGTTATAATATTATGCTTGGACTTAACAACGGTTTGTTAAATGCAAAAAGCTCTGTTTTAAGTACAGCTAATAGTATTGCCAATTCAATTTCTACAACCATAAACAAGGCACTGGATATTCATTCTCCGTCAAGAGTAACAGAGGACAGCGGTTTCAATACTGGTATGGGTACTGTTATTGGTATGAAAAAATCGCTCCCTAAAGTACAGCAGGAAGCTGAAAATATAGGTTATTCTATTTCTTACGGTGTTGATGATCCTATTAACGATTATTCACCTGAAAACAGTGTAACCAATACAAAAACTACCAATAACGAATACAATACATATAGCCCTCAGTTTGTACTAAATATGAACGGTTCAACGGACAGAGCTACAGAACGCAGAGTAAAACAATGGATTAAAGAAGCATTAACGGAAAGTTATTCAAGTATCGGCAGAAGCAATGTTGAATTACAGGAGGTGTAACATTGGCACTAATTAATAATTATTATATTTTCGTGGAAAGCGAAAAGATAACAAGGGGTGTTGATGTTACATCTCACCCTGTCGAAAGTGGAATTGACATAACCGATAATGTTAAGCGAAATCCTATTACGTTATCTATCAGCGGAAAAATTGTAATGGTAGGAAATACCAAAGCGTCAACTATAAGGGACGCAATTGCAAATCTCCACCAAAACGGAAAATATGTTAAGTATCAGGGCTGTAACATTTTAAATAATGCGCTAATAACATCATTTGACACTCAACACACGTCCGAAATCAACGGCGGTTGTGAATTTGATATGGAAATTCAGGAAGTTCGAATTGCAAAAAGCGCTTATAAAGCGTCTGCAAAAACATCAACGACGACAAAACAGGTAACAAGCAAGAAAAGTACAAGCAGTAAGAGATATTATACTGTCAAAACAGGCGATTGTCTTTGGAGTATAGCTGAAAAGTATTATGGTAACGGCGCACAATATCCTAAAATCTACAATGCTAATAAGGCACAAATTGATAAACGAAATAAAGGATATAATGTGGATAAATACACAATATACACAGGGCAGAAATTTGAAATTCCGTAGGTGGTAAAATGAGAGATTACATAGAAGTTGAAAAATCAGATATTCCTTGTAGTTTTGACATTGTGCTTGGTGCGGAAGAATTTAACTTGTTGTTTAAATACAATGAAAAATCCGATTTATTCACTTGCACATTATCCAAAAATGAAAAAGTGCTTGTCTATGATGAACCGTTAATATATGGTGTGCCTCTTTTCAAAGATGTGTACAATAGTGATACTTTCCCTTGTTTTGACATTGTGCCTTATGATGAAAGCGGAGAGGAAAATACTGTTACATATAAAAACTTCGGTGAAAAAGTTTTGCTGACTATTGACGACGAGGGTTAAAAATGGATAGTAGAGTTATAAAGCAGCAAGGCACGAATGACAAAGCGTCAAAAATGGCGATTGCCATTGAGCAGTTGGCAGGAAAAATAGACACAGAGGTAAAAGGTCAATTCGGTCATACGGTTGTTGTGCAAACAGGTAATGTCACTATTAAAAACAGCGAGCTTGATTGTGAGTTTAATATTCCTTTTGACGACGATACGGAAGCGAACGAAGCTGAATTGATTTTTTATAATCTTTCTGACACAACAATAAAGAACATAAAATCAAAAGCGAAAATTACTGTAACTGCGGGATATGGAAAAGATACCGGCGTTATTTTCAGTGGATTTATATCTTACAAAAAAACATATTACGACGGCTGCGACAAGGTAACAAAGGTTAATGCGCTTGATGATATGAATTTGCAGGAAAAAGACATTGAAAGTATTACATATGCCGCAGGAACAAAAGCAAGCAAAATATTAAAGGATTTATGCCAAAAGGTAGGACTGCCGATAGCAGATTTTACAGTAAATAGAGATTATACCTACAAAGATGAAGAAACCGTTGACGGCGGGCTTATGAGCAACATAGAACGTCTTGCGGGCATATGCGGTGTATCTGCATATATTTTGAAAAGTAAAATTTATGTCCGCCCGCTTTCTAAAGGCGATAATACACAATTTACATTGAGTGTTGACACGGGATTAATTGAATTAGAGGGGTTTGAAGAAACTGAAACTAACGGAGATTACACAGATATTATAAGCGGTTACAACGTAACAATGCTTTTGCAGCATCAATTGCAAACGGCAAGTATTGTTACGCTTAAAGCAAATAATGTAAGCGGAACATACCGTGTTAAATCAGGTTCGCACGAATATAACGGCTCAGATTTTTTAACTAAAGCAAAGGTGGTAAAACAATGAGCGAAGCGTCAAAAGTTATTAACGGAATTATTGAACAAAAGCTGCTTAATTTGCATACTGCATATTTTGCTACGGTTCTTAGCGTAAATGGAAATTCAGCAAAAATACAACCTCTTAATATGATTAAAGCAGCGGGGCAGTCAGGCAAGAAACAAGCAGTGCTGACTGTCCCAGTTTTAAAAAATGTATGCAAATTATCAACGCAAAAAATTAAAATAAATGACGTAGAAATTACAATACCCAAAGTTGATACAATAGCGGCAGGTGACATTGTTTATTGCCTATGTGCTGAACGTGATATTACCGAAACTAAAAAGGGTAAATTTTCAATACCGCCGAGCGGACATCACAGAATTAGCGACAGCGTAATTGTTGGAGTGATATAATGATCGGATTTATGGTGGATAACAGCGGAGACGTTGTTATTGAAGATAACAATATAAAAATGGTAAGTGACACCGATTTAATAACGCAGACGGTACGACAAGTACTTAAAACTAATTTGGGCGAATGGTGGCTAAATGAGAATGAGGGTATAGATTTTCATTGTCTGCTTTGTAAAAATCCTAATTACGATCAAATAGAGGACAATATAAAACTCGGGCTTTGGCAGATCGACAAAACATTTAAACTGACAAGCTTTGATTGTTCCGTGGAAAATCGTAAACTTACCGTTAATTTTACTGCTATTAATGATAATGGCGACAAGGTAGAAATAACATTGTGAGGTGGGACAAATGGCTCTTACAGACTTGGGTTTTGAACGCCCTACATATGATGAGATTTTAGAAAACCAAATAAATCGCGCTAAAACGCTTTTCGGCGATACAATTGACACCTCGGAACTTACTGCTTTAGGAAAATATATACGTATAAATGTAGCAGACATTGACACCCTCTATCAGACGTTAGAGGGTGTTTATTATGCACGTTTTCCAAACACTGCAAGCGGTGTCAGCCTTGATCGCCTTTGCCCGTTTGCAGGCATTACAAGAAACGCGGCAACATATGCAAGACATCAAGTTACATTGACGGGAACCGAAGGAGCAGAAATTGAAGCGGGATTTGAAGTGTCTAATGAGAACCAAAGTGTGGTTTTTCATTTAATAGACGATTATATGATTGGCGACAACGGAACAGTTACCGCATATGTTGATTGCAACGAAGCGGGTACAGTTGGAAATATTACTTCAACGTCAATTAATACTATTGTAAATCCGTCCGCAGATATTGAAAACGTGTTGGGTGTTACTTTGACATCGGCTGGTAAAGATAGAGAAAGCGACACATCATTACGGACACGTTTTAGTCAGGCTGTTTCAGGCATAGGAAGCGGCACAATAGAAGCGATAAAGGGTGCAATAATGGGCGTAAATGGAGTTAATGGCTGTACAATCAAAGAAAATGAAACTAATACAACAATTGACGGAATTCCGCCGCATAGCTTTGAATGTTTTGTGTTAAGCGTTGAAACATCAGCGACCGATTATCTGATAGGCAAAGCGATATTAAGTAAAAAACCGTTAGGTATAAAAGCGTATGGTGAAATAACTGTAAATGTTGAAGATGAAAGCGGTAATACGCACGAAATATCCTTTTCAAGGACTACTTTCAAAGAAATCTTTATTAATATTCGTTTATATAAAAATTCTAATTTCCCTGATGACGGCATAGATACCATAAAAACAAATCTTATAAATCAACTATCTGTTTTTACCAACGGTGAAACTGTTTACCGTTCTGGCCTTTATAGTGCAATTAACATTTCAGGGGTTGTCAATGTTGAAACACTTGAATTATCAACAAATGGAATGACCTACGCTGAAGATAATATTACGTGTGCCGACAAGGAAGTTGCAAGAACATCAGCAGACAAAATTAGTATAATTGCTCTTTAAAAAAGGGGGTAAATGGTGGATAATATTAAACTCTTGCCAGACGCCTATTATAAAGGAAGAGACGGAAATAATTATAAACTGCTGCACATCAATGAGTTAGCTATAGCTGAATTTGCAAAACACTCTCAGGAAGTATTAAACAGCTTGGATATTATGCAAGCGACGGGCAGAACGCTTGATTTATTTGGTAGTAGTGTTGGCGTTGAGAGGGGAGCACTTGATGATAATAAATTTAGATTAGCGATTTTAACTCAAATAGGCAAAAACACAAGTAATGGTAATTACGACAGCATTGTAACGTTACTTGCAAAAATTTTTGACTGCTCAAAGTCTGATATTAACATCAATGAAACCGATACAAGCTGTGAGGTTGAAATAATTAATATTCCGTTTGCAACAATTCAAAATGCAGGATATGGCGTACAAGACGCTATAAGAATGATTGAAGCCCTTTTACCAGTATGTGTAAAAGTAAAAAACGGCTTTTTTTCAGGCACGTTTGAATTTGGTGACGGTTACGACGAAAGTACAGGATTCGGAAACATTGAACAAACAATAGGCGGCTTTTTTGGCCGCCTATATTATTAGCGGGGGATTACAATGAAATTTATTAATACGCCGCCTGATTGGAAAGCAGGTGGCATAGAACCACCCATAGAATTAAAAGAACACGGTTTTCAAGCGGGTTACAGACCGCCCGCAGAGTATTTTAATTGGTTTTGGTGCAGTACAGGAAAATGTCTTGCGGAAATTCAGGAACTAATGATTGCTTTTTACGATACAAAAGCAAATTTAGATGAAGACGGCAAGCTTGCAAAATCAGAAATTCCAAATATTGATTGTGGAATATGGGATGATACGGTGACAGATCCAATTGTAATGCATAATTATACTGCGTCTGCACACGTCAATATGATAATAGACGGAAATGCAGCAGAAGTTGCCGATACGTCGGCGACACTTGAAGAACACATTAAAAATCCCGTTGCACATCAAAATCTTATTGTTGATGGCAACGAAAATTAAAAAAGGAGGAATATAAATGGCAAAAATTCAAATTAAAAGAGGATTACAAAATGCAGTAAACGATTTAGTATTATCAGAGGGTGAGCTTGCTGTTGCATTAGATACAGGAAATGTCTATGTTGGAGCAACCGTAGGTAAGGTACATATCAATCCAAAGGGCGGTACAGCTGACACGGCTGCCAAGCTATCCACTCCACGCTCATTTTCTATTAGCGGTGACGCTACTGCACCTGATGTCAGCTTTGACGGTTCAGACAATGTTCAAATGATTTTAACGTTGGCAGATATTGTGAGCCTTGAAGCGGGCACATATACAAAAGTTACAGTTGACAGCAAAGGTCGTGTAACAACAGGTGCTACATTAGAAGTAACTGATCTTCCGAGCATTCCGACAAGCAAAATCACAGGATTAGGTACTGCTGCAACAAAGAATGTAGGAACATCTTCGGGTAATATAGTTTCAGTGCAGACAGACGGCAAGATTCTTTCAAGCCTTTTGCCTGATTTATCAGGTACTTATGTTCCTGTAGGAACTAAAATTAACGGGAAACCGTTAACGAATGACATAACATTGACCGCAGGAGATGTAGGTGCTGTTGCAACTACAGACAAAGGGGCTGCAAACGGCGTTGCTACATTGGATGACACTGGCAAAATACTATCTTCACAGCTTCCAAGTTATGTAGATGATGTTTTGGAATTTGATGGTAAAGATGATGGTGAAGATAAATTTCCTGAAAAGGGAGAGACTGGAAAAATCTACGTAGCTAAAGATACCAATATAACATATCGTTGGTCGGGTAGTAATTATGTGGAAATATCTCAGTCTTTGGCATTGGGAGCAACACCGTCAACAGCGTTTCCGGGCGATAAGGGTCAAACCGCCTATGAACATAGCCAAAAAACTTCTGGCAACCCGCATAAAGTGACGGCAGAAGAAGTCGGGGCAGCACCATCTTCGCATACTACAACGAAAGCGTCCAGTACTAATTTAGGACATATTAAATTAGGCAATGGTATGTCGGTAAATGCTGACGGAACATTGAGTATAGACGCTATAGACGGAGGAACATTTTAAAAACAGGAAGGAGAAACTATGACAGATTTTCAAATCAAACGTGGTTCTAAAAATGGCTTGCCAAAACTATTGACTGGCGAATTTGGATTAGTGACTGATCAAAGTGAAGAGGAACTATATATCGGAGGAAATTCCAGAAACCGCAGAATTCCGCTTGTATCTGATGATGGAAAGTTGCCTATAAATGCTTATACAAAAGAAGAAAGTAAAAGCATATTTGGTTTAACAGAAAGTGTAACTTTTGATAAGAACTATATTCCTTTGACAACGAGTGCAGAAACGTCTTTATCTACAGGCAGTTTTGCTACCGATAACACATCAATAAAATATGTTTATATATCTTCAAAAGTAACCTCTGTGAGCAGTGGAACATTTGTAGGTTGTACAAACTTGACCGATATTTATGTTGATAATACAGCAGGTAACATTTCATTTCCTACTAACAATTTACCAAGGGGCGCAAAGGTACATTATGTAGATAATTTTAATGCTAACAGTTATATAATTAAGGCTTTACTCGCCCTGCAAAAGAATTTGATAGAGAAAGGAACTACAGATTTATCCTGTAGTACATCAGACCTCACACTTGATTATAAAAAATGTGAATATCAAAGGGTGGGCGATTATGTAATAATACAATTTAAGTTTAATATACAGTCTACATCCTCAAGTACTGCTGTAATACAACTTACAGGACTTCCTTTCCGTTCAAGTAGTGGGCCATATAGCTATGGTGTTAGTGGAGTTGGTATATCCTCAAAAAGTGATTTATTCCAATGGAAAGTTACTGATAACAGTACTACTTTAACATTAACTAAGAATAGCGGGATATGGAGTAGCGGAGAAGGTGGTTCAATGGTTGCTATTTATAGAATTGCGTAGGAGATGTGCCATATCTGGTACATCTTTTTTAGTGGAGGGTTTTATATGATTGACATAACTGTTGTAATTACCGTAATTAGTTCAATTGTTGCTGTTGTGAGCGCAATAATGGGAATTTATTACGCAGTACAAAATAACAAACGAGCTGAAACACACGAAACAGAAGAAGAAACAAAGAGCAATGCAACGGTGCTTTTGGAGATTGGATATATAAAATCGGGTATTGACGACCTAAAAGCACAACAGCGTAAGCAGGACGAAAGATACATTGAGCTTGCTTCAAGGGTGACGGCAGTTGAAGCGTCAACAAAACAAGCACATCACCGAATTAACCGATTAGAGGGGGTGAAACAAAATGATTAACTGGAAATTGCGTTTACAAAATAAAACAACGCTTATAACCTTGATTGCTCTTATAATTACATTTATTTATCAGGTTATATCGTTCTTCGGAATTGTTCCGACAGTTTCAGAGGAAGAAATTACAAATGCACTTGTTTTACTTGTAAACATTTTAGTCACGGTAGGCGTTGTTGTAGATCCGACAACGGCAGGCATAACAGACAGCAAACAGGCTCTTACATACAATGAGCCTAAAACAAAGGAGGATATTTAATTATGGCAACAAAAGGTATTGATGTATCAGTATGGCAGGGTAACATTGATTTTTCAAAGGTCAAGGCTGCGGGAATAGACTTTGTTATTATTCGTGCAGGATATGGCAGATTATCAAGTCAAAAAGACAAGCAGTTCGAAACCTATTACGCGGCGGCAAAAGCAGCAGGACTTAAAGTGGGTGCTTATTGGTATAGCTATGCTCAGTCAGCGTCGGAGGCTAAGTTAGAAGCAAACGCTTGTATGGCTTGTATCAAGGGAAAAAGTTTTGATATGCCGATTTATTACGATCTTGAGGACGGAAGTATGACACCTCTCGGAAAATCAACGCTCACGTCAATTGCAAAGGCTTTCTGTGAAGAAATCAAAAAGAGCGGTTATAAGGCAGGCGTATATGCTAACCTTAATTGGTTTAATAATTATCTTGATTATAATGCTCTAAAGAAATTGTATAGTATCTGGCTTGCACAATGGAGCAATAGCAAAAGTCGTGATTGTGATGTGTGGCAATATGCCGATAACGGTAAGATTAACGGAATAAACGGCAATGTTGATATGAACTATTGTTATGCTGATTTTGGCAAGGCGACAAATAGCGGATCTGCAAGTAAACCTGCTACCAGTAAACCAACAACGACAAGCAAACAGACAACAAGCAAGCCTACAAATTCGAATGTTAAGGCGGGAATGAAATTATCGCTTAAAAGCGTGCCGTTGTATGTAAGTTCAACCGCAAAGACAAAGGCAAATACGCTGACGGGTACATATTATTTGTGGAGCACAGAAAAGGTCGGCGGTCGTTACCGTATAACAAATTCAACTGCGAATGTAGGCAAAGCTGCGCAGGTAACAGGCTGGATTGACAGCAAATATGTTACAACTACCGCAACAAGCACAAATAAGACAGCTACTGCAACAAAGAAAATTGCAGTCGGCGGAAAAGTTAAAGTCAAGAAAGCTGTAACATACGACGGAAAATCGTTTGCAACATACTACGATAAATATGATGTAATCGAAGTCAGCGGTGACCGTGTTGTAATTGGTATAGGCAAAACAGTTACAGCAGCAGTCAAAGCAAGCAATCTTACAGCCGTATAAATATCAATTAACAAAAATGCAGTGTTTTTGTTAATGAAATATTTAAAATTAACTTTTCGTGTGTAAAAAAAGCAAGATTTATACAGTTGGCAAATAGGACTATATAAAACACCCCGTAACCCCTTAATTGAGGTTACGGGGTGTTTTTCATTGTTTCATATATTGCACGATTTATAAAAGCGTTAAGACTTTCACCGTGTTCCTGAGCATATAACTTAATTTTATCTTTTTCGCCTTTATATACCCTTATTTTTATTTCATCATATGCTTTTGCGTTATACTTTTCATTAGCTCTCTTTCGTGCTTCTGTGTATTTATTAACAGCCATTACTTCACCGCCTATATGTTGACATTTATTTGTTGTTATGATAATATAATAGTGTAAGAAACGGTTTTGACCGTTTCACGCAAACGAATTATTTTGAAGTAACCGTCTGTGTTCCACTACAGGGCGGTTACTTCTTTTTTATATTTCTGATGACTTCGCAAAGTGCAACAAGCACAATAGCAAAAGATAATAAGTATATAGTATCTGTCATATCCATATAAACACCCCCTTTCATCAAGGGAGCTGAAACAGCCGCCGCCGTTTCTTACAAGTACTATTCTACCACAATATTTGTACTGTGTACAGTGTAAATATATACAAAATACACTGGGTATATTTGTTGAAATTGCTTATTGCTTTTGTACTGGTTACAGTGTATAATAAGTGCATAAGATAAAGAAAGGCGGTCAGCAAAATGACAATAGCATTTGATAAAATGGCAGATAGGATTAAGGAAGCATACGATTTAATCGGCAGTATAAATTCACGTAGTATGCAAAAATACGAGTTGTCTATAATCGGAGAAAAAGATTTAAGAAAAAGTTGGACATTGTACGTAAGTACCTATAACGGAGAAAATAAATGTAAAATTGCTGATGGAAATTACGTATTGATTGGTAGACTTATCAATACATTAGCAGAAATCCACGATATATCTCATTCAAGAATATATTTTTAATTAGCAGTAGCTAATGATAAGGAGTAATAAATGAAACACGGCACAGAATGTATTTTGCAAGTGTTCTTTTCGCTTGACAAGAACGATAAAAACTATAGTGAACAATGGAATTTAATGGACATTTGGCAGGATTACGACACACACTATTACAACACGCTATCATAGCCGTTGGAATAGTAATTATGATACGGTGAGGGGAATGCGATAATAATTATTGTTTTTTTTTAATTTTTATTGACTAAATAGAAATAAATTGATATAATATTTATAGAGGCAAACCTCTGTGAAATTTATTTTCTAAATTTATTGGGCTAATATTAGTCCGTGAGTTCTTATACTCTAAAACTTGCGAAGCAATTTATTTTGCTTCGCTTCTTTTTTTATTAACCTGTGCAATAAGCGTTTTTCTTGCGAAGTTACCACAGTTGAATATTAAGGTAACAAAGCCCCGTCTATTGACAGGGCTTTGTTAGTTACGTGTTAGTTATGTGTTAGTTACGAACCTATATTTTATCAAAACATAACTAAACATAAAAATTGAACAATGCCGATAGACACTACATCTATCGGCATTGCTCTTTTTAAAATGTTATGGTGCGGGTGACAGGACTTGAACCTGCACATCGGTTGACACTAGAACCTAAATCTAGCGCGTCTGCCAATTCCGCCACACCCGCAAATATATAAAATCAGGCAACAAGACCAGAAATTAACAATACATTAAATTTTTTAACTAAAATTTAGTATTCTTTACACATTAATACCCGTGATCTTTATGTTCCCAATTGCCGCCTTTATTTTTAACTAAAATCCAATTCCAATTTTCATATGTTTCATTTGGATTCAGCGAACCATCGCCGCCTGATGAATCTACATAGAAACTTGAAAGCAAAACAATAGCTTCGTCAGCGTTGTATTGCTTTTTCCAGTGGTAAAATTCATCTGAATAATCATCACCGGCATAATGTATTTCTTTTAAACTACATCCTTGGAAGTTACTCTTAAAATAATCAATAGTTACATTTATTGCAGAATCAATATCTGCTTTAGAATATATTTCAGAATCAACAGGAGTAATCTTAGCTTCTGAAACTTTTCCTCCGCAAGAACACAGTGCAACAACCAATAATAAAATGCATACTATTGAAATGACCCTTTTCAACAATTGTAACACCTCTAATCTTACACCGACGCAGCGTTACCTAATCTGGTGTGTCTGTCAATTCCGCCACACCCGCGTTTTTATATTTCCATAAGTTGAACTTGTGGAAATATCATTTTATAAAATTTATATTATAAAACTAAGGTTTAATACTATCAAATATACCGCTTTTAATTTCACCGTCAATAATAATATTTAATGTATTGTAATCTTCGATAACTTTTCCTGAAGAGTTGAAAACTTGTTTGGATATCATAACACCGGTTTCTTTATCAATCTTTAAATTAAAGCTTTTTTTAGTATTCCAAATTTTGTCGTAGTATTTTCCCAAAATACAAATAATATCATTACCGCTATTATCCGTATCTACAGATTCGATTTTCCAATTTGAAAAATCGAACATAGCATCTTCTGCAAAGTACTGAGGATTATAGTGTTCACCGGCATAAATAAGTCCAATATTATCGGTACGTGTAAACAGCACCGCAGGTGAACCATTAATAACAAATAGCTTTTTTGTTGCATCTATATACTTGTCTACATCATCCTTAGCGGAGGTGTAGCTGTTAATCTGCGGTTTGTCCGTAACTGATTTAAGCTTATTTGCAAGAGGCTGCTCAAAGAGTTGAGCAACATTTTTAATTGCTTTGTTATCAGCAGAAAGGGGAGATGAATAATTAAATGTATTCTCGTCCTTTGTTTCGCCGCTAAAAAACGTTTTCAGGTGATAATCACCGTCAACACATACGTAACTCAGAGGAACACACTCACTATCACTTTCGTTTACAGAGTAAATTAACTCTTTGGCTTTTCCGATTCTGCGGTCAATTGCATAAGTTGTCCAAGTGGATTTTTGATTATTCTTTTGTGTATGCAAGGTGTACGAGGCTTGTAATGTAGTGAAATAATCAATGGAATTGCACATTCTGTCAAGGACATACGCCTTATTGTTATAGCCGTTAAGATCATTTTCATCAAATGTGTACTGTTTACGCAGATAACTCTCATCAAGCCCGTAGGACTGCAAAAGCTCAATTTCAGATTGCCCAAATGTCAAATCGGGTTCTGTAACCTCTATTTTTTCTACACTATCTACGCTGTCTTCAGAGGAAACAGTGCTGCTTTCGGCTGAAGTGGTTTCATTTTGCTCAGATGTCACGGTAGTTTCCTGATTGTGTGAAGAGTCGTTAATTGCAAATCTAAAATAGCAACTGCTAAAAGTTACTGCCAATACGGTTGCTATTACCAAAGAAAAGATTTTTAATAAAACAATCTTAAGCTTCATACCGATTTCACCACACACGTATATTAACTTTACACAACAGATATTATACATAAAAATTAAATATTTGTCAATCTGTAGGCTTATTAATAAACAAAATGAATAATATAGAGAAACCTCTCTGCACACTTTATTAAGGTGCAGAGAGGTTTGTCGTAATTTATTAAAAAATTTAAAAATTAAATCTCAAGAGTTTTAATTGATTCAAATTCGTCGGTAATTTCTTTTGACGGCTTTTTGGTAAGAAGAGATACAACAACATTTACAATCAGGGCAAGGGCAAATCCAAGCACAAGTGAATAGAGGTTTGTTGCAGCATAAAGTGTATTGCCGTTTACAAGGGGAATGTAGTCCCAGATGATAACTGTCAGAGCACCCGTAGCCATACCGCTGATTGCACCGGCAAGCGTTGAACGCTTCCAGAACAGCGCAATCAGTACAACAGGACCAAATGCAGAGCCAAATCCTGCCCATGCGTCAGAAACAAGATCCATAATACTTGAGTTCGGGTCAAGTGCAATGAAGAATCCGACTACAGCGACTACAACAACAGCGATTTTTCCTACCCACAATGCATTTTTCTCAGAAGCATTTTTTCTGATAGCACCCTTGTACATATCCTCGGATACCGCAGAGGCAGTTACAAGGAGTTGACTGTCTGCCGTTGACATAATTGCCGCGAGAATACCGCAGAGGAATATACCGCCTATAAATATGAGAATTCCGTTACCTGAGAAGAACTGCTGAATAGTGCGGATAAATGCCGTTTCGCTTGTTTGAGCGTCAAGCTGTGTTGAAAGATATCCCCTTGCAACAAGACCGATAAGACAGGAAG
>CANQZA010000021.1 GCA_947628175.1 uncultured Clostridia bacterium
CAAGATTTTCCGGAGTAAATGCCTCGGGAGCGTCAAAATCATAATAAAAGCCGTTGTCAATGGCAGGTCCGATCGTGAGCTTTACATCGGGGTAAAGTCTCTTGACAGCCTGTGCCATAATATGCGACGCAGTATGATTAAAGGTCTTTTTGCCGTCCTCGTCATCGAATGTCAGCACCTCAAAGGTACAGTCACTATCCATAACAGTCCTCAAATCCTTAACCTCTCCGTTGATTTTACAGGAGCACGCATTTCTGTAAAGTCCCATTGAAATATCTTTTGTAATATCGGCGGCAGTCATGGCACTGTCATATTCTTTGACAATACCGTCTTTTAAAGTTATTTTCATAAAATCCCTCCATAAAAATAAAAATCACCCCGAAAAACAGGGTGAATAAATCTATCCACGGTTCCACCTGAATTGCGCAAAAGCGCCGCTCAAACACTCTGTAACGGGAGAAGCCCGACCTGTATTAAAGGCACTCAGAGGCGGTAATCCGCAGCCGTCGCTGTGTATTTTCACCATACATACACTCTCTGAAAGCGATTGAAGCAAATCATATCCTCATCAACGATTTTGATTTTCCTGAAACAATAATATCACCGGCTTTCACGGTTGTCAACAGTTTATTTTTCCATTTCTTCCAGAAGAAAGGCGGACAATTTGTATGTCTAAACTTCTCAAAAAACTTGACAGGTACAACATATAGGTGTATATTAATATGGTAGTTTTACATTTTGTTATGTATTTCTTCAAATGAATTTGTATCTAAACTGTACCTTTTCTGAATGGTAAATTTCGAGAATTTTAAACAGAAGGAGGTGCTGTTGACTATGAGTAGTAATATTATCATCACAATTATTGTCGGCGCAGTATGTGCTGTTATTTTCGGCGTTCTGGGATTTGTTATAGGCGGTGAGTACCGCAGAAGAACAAGTGAGAAGGAAATAGGCTCCGCGACCCAGGAGGCAACAAAAATAATTAACAATGCTCTGTCGGAGGCCGAAGCAACAAAAAAGGCAAGACTGGTTGAGGCAAAGGATGAAATTCATAAGCTTCGCTCGGATGCCGATAAGGAAATCCGCGAGAGACGAAGTGAAGTGCAGAGACATGAAACCCGTCTTAATCAGAGGGAAGAATATCTT
This sequence comes from uncultured Clostridia bacterium, assembly GCA_947628175.1. Classification (GTDB taxonomy): domain Bacteria; phylum Bacillota; class Clostridia; order Oscillospirales; family Acutalibacteraceae; genus Eubacterium_R. The sequence goes on from CANQZA010000021.1 coordinate 1,147, forward strand.
GATAAAAAAGCTGATTCACTTGAAAAGAAAACTGAAAATTTAAGTGAAAAACAAAAACAGCTTGATGAAAAACTACTCGAAATCGATGGCATTAAGAAAAGCCAGTTTGATATGCTGGAGCGTATATCGGGACTCACACGGGAAGAGGCAAAGAATTATCTTCTTTCCACTCTCAGTGAGGAGCTTGACACGGAAAAGAGCAAGCGTATTCTTGAATATGAGCAGATGGTTCGTGACCAGAGCGATGTCCTTGCAAGAGAGATTATCGGCACTGCAATCCAGCGTTGCGCGGCAGATCATACGGCGGAAACAACGGTATCTGTCGTGGCTCTTCCGAATGATGAAATGAAGGGTCGAATTATAGGCCGTGAGGGTCGTAACATCCGTTCGATTGAAACCATTACAGGCGTTGAGCTTATTATTGACGATACTCCCGAAGCAATCACAATAAGCTCGTTTGATCCTGTAAGAAGAGAAATTGCAAGGCTTACTCTTGAAAGGCTTATTCAGGACGGAAGAATTCATCCCACTAAAATTGAGGAATGCTTTGACAAGAGCACCAAGGAGGTCAATGCGACCATTAAGCAGGAGGGCGAAAAGGCTGTTCTTTCTGCAAACTGCGGTCAGATTCATCCGGAACTTGTTAAGCTTCTCGGTAAACTCAGGTATCGTACATCCTACGGCCAGAGCGTTCTCAAGCACAGTCTTGAAGTATCATACATAGCCGGTCTTATGGCTGCCGAGCTCGGCGCAGACGAAAAACTTGCACGCCGCGCAGGACTTCTCCATGATATCGGAAAAGCTCTTGACCATGAGATGGAAGGCTCCCATATCGCGCTTGGCGTTGAGTGGGCAAAGAAGTATAAAGAAAGCGAGCAGGTCGTTCACGCGATTGCTGCACACCACGGCGAAATTGAGTGTAAAACCGTTGTTGCATGCCTTGTTCAGGCTGCCGACGCGGTTTCAGCTTCAAGACCGGGTGCAAGAAGAGAAAACATTGAAAATTATATCAAACGCCTTCAGCAGCTTGAAGAGATTTCAACGAGCTTTGACGGCGTTGAACGGGCATATGCAATTCAGGCGGGACGCGAAGTACGCGTAATGGTTAAACCTGATGTTATTGATGACGGCAGAATGCCTTATATTGCTCACGAAATCGCTAAAAAAATTGAAAATGAAATGGAATATCCGGGTCAGATTAAGGTTAACATAATTCGTGAATCACGGGCATCGGATATAGCAAAATAATCCAAAACAATGCCGACAGATGAAAACGACAAATGTCGGCATTTTTCCGTAAAAGGAGATGTTATTATGATAAAACATATTGTGTGCTTTAAACTGAAGAACAACAGTGCCGAACAATGTGAAAAGGCAGCTGCCGTACTGATGTCGATGCGGGACAAAGTTTCTTTTTTGAGAGGAATAGAGGTAGGAACCGATTTCCTCCATTCACCCCGTTCATATGATATTATTCTTCAGGTTATTCTTGATGATAAAAATTCACTGGACGCTTATCAGAAAGACGAATACCACTGCTCGGTTGTGAAAAAGCATATGCACAGTGTTGCCGAAAGTTCTGTTTCAATCGACTATGAAATATAGTGACAACTCTATATTTTAAGAGTCTAAGTGTACAATATATAGACTCTTTTTTTGTGCAATATGTCATTTGACAAGCCTATATATTACTGATATAATAATTTTATATTATATTAAAATCGTGCTATATGTTGTAATCGGAGGAAAATATGGAAGAAAACAGAGAAATAGATATTGATTTAAGAAAAGTCTTTTCGATGCTCAGAAAAAAAGCGATATTTATTGTTCTTATATCGCTGATAGGTGCAACTCTTGCAGGCTGCATAACAAATTTTTTTATAGAGCCTCAATATACTGCAAATGTAAAGCTCCATGTGTACAGCAGCGGTAATAACCGTCTGGGAGCCGATACAAGTATCACATCAAATGAAATTGATGCCTCCCAAAAACTTGTAAACACATATCTTGTCGTTGTGGAGAGCAAGAATTTCCTCAACAAGGTTTCCGAGCAACTCAACGGAGAGCTTTCCGCAGGCGCAATAGGAAGTATGATGTCATGCTCTCCCATTGAATCCACACTTGCGTTTCAGATTAATGTAACAAGCAATAAGCCTCAGCAGGCAATGACAATAGCAAATATTATTGCAGATACCTGCCCTGATGAAATAGTAAGAGTGCTTAAAGTCGGCGGAGTTGAAGTTATTGACTATGCCACTCTCCCCACCTCTCCTTCATCACCTGATATTAAAAAGAATGTTCTTATAGGCCTTGTGGTTGGATTTGCCGCATCATTTGCTTTCTTCTTCATCAAAGAATTATTTGATACAAGCATTACAGATGAACAGGACCTTCAAAGAGAGTTTGAAATTCCTGTTCTCGGAACAATACCGAGGCTTATTCCCGCTTCGGATAAAGTCAAATCAGACAGCTCAAAACCCGATTTGAGTCCTCCCCTGCCCGGAATAGACACTACCAGCATTAAGTCAGGAGATGAAAAGTGATGAGTAACAGCAGCGAAAAAAAAACAAAAAGAAGAAACAAAAAGGGTGCGAGAACACCAAGCTTCAGTAAGGATGACCAGAAGAAAATTCTCTGCTCCGAGTCACCTTTCCTCGTTAAAGAAGCATATAACTCTATCAGAACAAATCTTTTGTTCACTCAGCAGGGTGAAAAATGCCCGATATTTGTAATTACAAGTCCGACTGCAAATAACGGTAAATCCATAAATTCCATCAATCTTGCAATTTCATTTGCACAAATGGGCAAAAGAACACTGCTGGTAGATGCCGATATGAGAAACCCCACAATACACCGTATGTTTTCCATTCCGGTTAAAAACGGTCTTTCTGAAATATTGGCAGGTCTTACGGATAATATTACCGTATCAAAAACCGATATCGAAAATCTTTCTGTGCTGACTGCCGGAAAAATACCTCCTAACCCGGCAGAGCTTCTCTCTTCCTCACGAATGGATAAGCTTCTGGAATTTGTAAAATCACATTACGACTGCGTTTTTATCGATACTCCCCCTGTTAACCTTGTAACAGATTCAACCTCGTTTGCATCAAAGGCAACAGGCTATGTTATTATTGTTAAATCCGAAACAACCGATATTCAGGAGGTCAAGACAGCTGTTTCGGCACTTGATCACATCGGCGCAAATATTGTCGGCTTCGTTCTCAACGATGTGACTGCTGCAGGCAAGAAATATTATTCTTATTACAAGAAAGATTACAGATACAGATACAGATACAAATACAGATATTCCTATTATAATTACAACTATAACTACAGATAAAAGGAATGTTACCCAAGAATGAATTACCGCGAAAGAATTCAAAAATCACTTGAGTTCACAGTAGGAGCTTTTGCTCTTATTACCGCCAACATCATATCCATACTTTTTTTCTATTTTGTGATAAAAAAAATCGGTGAATATTCAATACGAAACTGGATTGAATACTGGGTAGTCATTATTCTGTCGCATTTCATAGTATTCGTCAGCTTTTCATCGCCTATAAATCTTTTAAAACGAAGCAAGCCCATGGAGCTTGCCGCAACACTGCGAAACTGCTCCATAACCTATGCGATTTTTGCGATATTGCTCATTTTGACCAAGAATTACATTTTTGAGTCAAGATACCTTTATTTTGGCAGCTTTATTCTCTTTACCCTATTGTCCATTCTGGGCAGATATGTTCTGAAAAGAGTTTTGCTGATTCGTTTTTCAAACAGCAAGATGGCCACAATCACAGGCGTCATCACAACAACCGACAGGGCTGACGGCTTTATATCCACCTTAAAATCGGACTGGTCTAAAAACATAAGCGCCATTGCCCTTATGGACACGGTTCTTGTAAATGATAAATACAAATACGAATATACCTATAACCAAAAAAACAGCAGAGGCGAAACGGCTGTTAAAACACGCCTGAAAACAATAAACGATGTTGACGGCGTACCCGTAGTTGCCAATGCCGAAAACCTTTTGGGTTGGATCAGAACAGCATCGCTTGATGAAGTGTACATAAATCTTTCTGATCATTCCAAAATTCATCTTGCTTCTCTTATTGAGGAACTTGAGGATATGGGAATTGTTGTCAATGTTAATATTCCCTCTCTTGAAACCATCGTTGAAAAAAGCAAATTCGACAACATCAACTGTGTAGTAAAATCCGGCTATCCGTTAGCTATTTTCTCACCCACTGTCCATGATTCCACACAGCTTGCCATAAAAAGACTGATTGACATTGCAGGAGGAATTTTTGGGGTACTTATATCCATTCCCATTATTCTTTTAACGGCTGTTCCGCTTTTAATTGAATCGCCGGGACCGCTGATTTTCAAACAGCAAAGAGTCGGAAAAAACGGAAGAGTATTCAACATTTATAAGCTGCGCTCCATGTATACCGATGCAGAAGAGCGCAAAAAAGAACTGATGCAACAGAATAAAATAAACGGCTATATGTTTAAAATGGACAATGATCCCAGAATAACAAAGGTCGGAAAAATCATAAGACGGCTGAGCATTGACGAACTGCCGCAGTTTTGGAATGTTGTTAAGGGGGATATGAGCCTTGTCGGCACCCGTCCTCCTACAATTGATGAATTTGAAAAATACGAAAGTCATCACAAAAGGCGTCTTTCAATGAATCCCGGCATAACAGGAATGTGGCAGGTATCGGGAAGATCTGATATACAGGATTTTGAAGAGGTCGTTCGCCTTGATTGTGAGTATATAGACAACTGGTCATTATGGCTTGATATAAAAATATTGTTTAAAACAATCGGCGTAGTTTTCAGAGGAACCGGCGCGGAATAAATATCTTCAAATAATCAGGTGACAAAATGAGGATTGCAATGATAGGCCACAAAAGAATACCGTCGCGTGAGGGCGGAATTGAAATAGTCGTAGCCGAGCTTTCATCAAGGCTCGTAAGCCGCGGTAATGATGTTGTTGCCTATAACCGCAGGGGTCATCATGTTTCAGGCAGAGAATTTGAAACAGCCGATAATATAACTACTCTTAACGGCATAACGATAAAAACTGTTTTCACATTTGAAAACAGCAAATTAAATGCTGCCGTATACAGCGCTTTGGCTGCAATCAGAGCTTCCTTTTCCAAATTTGATGTCATTCATTTCCACGCAGAGGGTCCTTCGGCAATGGTATGGCTTCCCCACCTTTTCGGAAAAAGAACCATTGTCACAATACACGGTCTTGACTGGAAGAGATCAAAATGGGGCGGCTTTGCTGCAAAATATTTAAAATTCGGCGAGAAAATGGCGGCAAAATATGCAGACGAGATAATTGTACTGTCTGAAAATGTCAGACAGTACTTTCTTGTTACTTACGGCAGAAAAACAAACTACATTCCAAACGGAATTACAAAGCCTCAAATGAGAAACGACTCGCATATCAAAGAAAAATTCAATATATGCAGCAACGGATATATTTTATATCTCGGAAGAATCGTTCCCGAAAAGGGAATTCATTACCTGATTGATGCCTACAACGAAATTGAAACAGATAAAAAACTTGTAATTGCAGGCGGTTCAAGTCACACAGATGAATATATGAAAACATTAAAACAGTCTGCAAAAGGAAATAAAAACATTATTTTTACCGATTTTGTTCAGGGCATCGAGCTGGAGGAACTATATTCAAACGCGTATATCTACTGTCTTCCAAGCGACCTTGAGGGTATGCCTCTAAGCCTTCTTGAGGCTATGAGCTACGGCAATTGCTGTCTTACATCCGATATTCCCGAATGCAGGGAAGTCTGTGAGGATCACGCAGAGTATTTTGAACAGAAAAATAAAAACAGCCTCAGGGAAAAACTGCTTCTGCTGTTGCACAACAGCAATTTGGTGAACAAATACAAGAATACCTCTTCTGATTTCATATGCGCAAAATTTAACTGGGATGATATAACAGACCGTACTCTGGCACTTTATAAGGGTGAATAACTTGAAAATATTAATTGTAAATAAATTTCTCCATCCAAACGGAGGATCGGAAACATACATATTCAAAATCGGCGAGTATTTAAAATCAATAGGACATCAGGTCGAATACTTCGGCATGGAGCATCAGGGCAGATGTGTCTCAAATTCCGCGCAGCAATATACCGATGATATGGATTTTCACGGCGGAAATGTTCTTACAAAAATCACATACCCTGTTAAAACAATATACTCAAAAGAAGCAAAGCAAAAAATGAACATTGTCTTGAATGATTTTCAGCCTGATGCCGTTCATCTTAACAATTTTAATTTTCAGCTTACGCCGAGCGTTATTTTAGCAGTGAAGGAATATGAAAAGAAATCCGGCAGAAAAGTTAAAATAATATATACTGCCCATGACTATCAGCTTATCTGTCCGAACCATATGATGTATTCAGAGGATGCAATCTGCCAAAAATGTACCGAAGGTAAATTTATAAACTGTCTGAAGGGAAAATGTATTCATTCGTCAACGGCAAAGAGTGCTGTCGGCGCTCTTGAGGGATATTACTGGAAAGCAAAAGGCGTATATGAATATATTGATAAGATAATATGCCCTTCTCGTTTTATGAAATCAAAGCTCGACACCAATCCTGTTTTCAGGGATAAAACAGTTGTTCTTCATAATTTTATTGAAAAGCCCGAAAAGCTTGATGTGAAAAAAGAGAACTATGTTTTATACTTCGGCAGATTCAGCCACGAAAAAGGCATAAACATTATTGCGCAAGCAAAGGATATTCCCTTTGTCTGTGCGGGAAGCGGTCCTTTGGAGGATTATCTAAACAAATTCAGCCATATAAAAAATGTCGGATTTAAATCAGACAGCGAGCTTGAAATGCTCATAAGAAAGGCAAAATGCTCCGTTTATCCGAGCATATGGTATGAAAACTGCCCGTTCTCCGTTATGGAAAGCATTATGTACGGCACACCTGTTGTCGGGGCTGATATAGGCGGAATACCGGAGCTTATAGATGATTCGCAGACGGGAATTCTTTTTGAAAGCGGCAATGCCCTTGCCTTTGCAAAAGCAATCAAATCATTAATAACTGATGATGAAAAGCTGAATCAGATGCAGCAAAACTGCCTGAAAAAGCATTTTGATACTGTTGAACAGTATACGCAAAAATATTTGAAACTCATTGAGGAAATATAAATGCCTTATCAAAAAAAGTATTATGACGAGTTGAATATTTTCAGAGGAATTATTATCATATGGGTGGTTATAGGTCACTCCTTCTACGAGATGCAACCCGTATTCGGCTTTTTTCATTCATATGCATACACCTTTCATATGCCGGCGTTTTTTTTGCTCAGCGGTTTTCTTTTTGCTCCTAAGCTGAACAGAGCAAAAACGCGCAAAAACAAATTATCCCTCCTTGGTGAAAGATTCAAAAGACTGATTGTCCCCTATCTTTTTTTAACGCTTGTTTCCTACATTCTAAAACTCATATTTGAAAAATACGCGGACAACGCCCTCCCCGACGGGTGGAACATTTTAAAGGATGTCATTTTGGGAACAAACAATCCAAACGGCGGATTGTGGTTTTTATATATTCTGTTTATGATATCCGTTATTGCGATTATTATAAGCGCTGTGCCCATAAAAATCACCGTAATTATTTTTGCGGCGTTGAAAATAGTCACACTGTTTGTAAACATCGATATTCCTGTGATAGGCTCCGCCTGTTTTTACGGAATTTATTTTTTTACAGGCATACTCCTGATTGAATATTATGACAAGGTATCACAGTTTTTCAGTAAAAAGCTGTCTGATAAAAAGAACTTTTATGTCTTTTCGGCTTCAACGGCTTTCATTGCGGCAGTGTCCTTTGTGATAACATACCTCTATCTGAAATCAGAAAAAAATAATATTATACTATTGCTTATATGTATATTCAACATCATTTCAGCTTACCTGACGGCCCAGCTTATATCCATGCTGAAGCCTGTAAAGCCTTCAATAATGACAATAGGCTTTTACGGGATGGACATTTATATGATAGGCTATTATGTTCAAATATCAATAAGGGTGATTTTCGGCTCCATGCTCCATCTGCCCGAAAATGTATACACGCTTATGATGTTTCTATTCGGTTTGCTTCTGCCAATACCGATTTCAAAATATATTGTAAGAAAAATTACGCCGGCGCGAAGGCTTATTCTCGGTGATTTTTCGTCAAAAAACAAGGAGTCCTGATAATGGCTAAAAAACTTAACGGAACAGTAATTGTTACATACCGCTGCAATGCAAGATGCAATATGTGTAACAGATACAAAAAGCCGTCAAAGCCTGAAGAAGAAATAACAATTGACACAATAAAAAAGCTTCCTGATATGTATTTTACCAACATAACGGGAGGAGAGCCGTTTATACGCGAGGATTTAAAAGATATTGTAAGAGAGCTTTATAAAAAAAGTGACAGAATCGTTATTTCCACAAACGGCTTTTTTACAGACAGAATTATTGATTTGTGCAATGCGTTTCCCAATGTAGGAATCAGAATATCCATTGAAGGGCTTGAAGAAACAAACAATGCAATCCGCGGTCTTGAGGACGGCTTTAACAAAGGCTATACCACACTGAAAAAGCTTGTCGAGATGAATCATCCCGATGTCGGCTTCGGTATGACTGTTCAGGACGCGAACGCCAAGGATCTTGTAGAGCTTTACAAACTCAGCGATAAAATGAATATGGAATTTGCAACTGCATCACTGCACAATTCCTTTTATTTTGTCGAGGCAAAAAATATTATCAAGGACAGGCAGGCAGTTGCACAGGAATTTGAAAACCTTGTAAATGAGCTTTTAAACTCGAATTCACCCAAAAAATGGTTCAGAGCATATTTTAACCACGGTCTTATCAACTATATTTACGGGCAGAAGCGCCTTCTTCCGTGTGATATGGCATTTGATACATTTTTCATTGATCCCTACGGCGATGTGATGCCCTGCAACGGCACAAAGGAAAAAGAGGTAATGGGAAACCTCAACGAGCAAAGCTGGGAGGAGCTGTGGAACAGCGCGCAGGCTGACAGAGTAAGGGAAAAAGTGCGCCACTGCGACAGACAGTGCTGGATGATAGGCTCCGTATCACCTGCCATGCACAAATACATATGGGTCCCTGCGTCGTGGGTAATCAAGCATAAGTTTTTAAGATATTTTAAAAATAAAAAGTACTCAATGTACGAAAATAAAATATGCCGTGATTTGCGCGACGGAAAAGTTACAAAACAGGAACTGGACAGCCTCTCCACATGCGATAGAAACGCACAAGTAAACGATGGTCTCTCAGAAGCGTCACGAGCTCTTCTCAAGGACAAAACGGGTGAGGAAATTGTCGCCGAAGATATCGACAGACAGATGACAAATAAGTAAGAGGACTGCTAAAATATGAAGGTTCTTATTGTAAATCCTATAATATACACCTCTGAAACACGGCAAATAAAAAAGGCCGAAACAATTAAGGACACCATGATTTATGACTTGTGCCTTGCCTTTTTGCAAGAGGGTGCAGAGGTTGTCCTTGCAGTGGCAGAGGATTATATGCCAAATATATCTGAACAATATCCTTTTGAAGTCGTTGCTCTCAAAACAAAACTAAAAAAAGTATTTCCCGCAAACGCACTCCCCTTTTGCCCCGAGATAATAAAAACAGTCAAAAGCACTCACTTTGATCTGATAATCACCAGCGAGGTCTTTTCTCTGAATTCGCTTATGCTCGCCGTATCGACACCGAAAAACCTGATTGTATGGCACGAGCTCGCAAAGCATAACAGGATTATGAAAAAAATTCCGTCCATTTTATGGTACAATATTGTTGCAAGGCTTTTTTTCGGCAAAACGCTTATTGTACCCAGAAGTATTGAGGCAAGGGATTTTATATCCAATTATATTCCAAAGAAAAACATATCCGATAAAATTATAGATCACGGTGTTAATCTTGATAAATTCAAAGCGCAGGAAAAAAAGAACAATTTTTTCATAGTATCTTCTCAGCTTATATCAAGAAAAAGAATTGATACAATCCTGAAAAACTTTTCGGAATATTTAGAAAAATATGATAAAGACTGCCGCCTTTTCATCTTAGGAGACGGAGAAGAAAGAAAAAATCTTGAGCTGCTTTCCAAAGAACTCCATATTGAAAAAAATGTGCTTTTTAAAGGCAGGCTTCCACACGAAGAACTCAAGGATGATCTTGCAAGTGCAATGGCAATGCTTGTAAACACACGAAAAGACAATAATATGGTGTCAGTTGTAGAATCAATTGCCTGCGGTACACCCGTTATTACAAGTACCATTCCCTATAATGCATCATATATAAACTCGCACGAGCTCGGCATTGCAAAAGATAATTGGAACGCAGACGATATGCGACGCGTTGCAGAGGACAGCAAATATATTAAAAACTGTATTGCATACAGGCAGACATTATCCTGCACCAAAAGGGCACAAACATTTTTAGACATGGCTGATAAAAGAAATCACCGTAAGGAAGTGCTATAATTGTTATGAACATACTTCTTTCATCATACAGCGTCAATCCCTATCACGGCTCTGAGGACGGAACCGGCTGGAACTGGGTGTTGCAGCTGAGTAAAAATTTCAATAAGCCTGATGATAAAATATATCTTGTCACTAAAAAATTTAATGAGGCGGACACAAAAAAGGGTATTAAAGAAAAACAGCTTTCCAATGTTGAACTTGTAATTGTGGATGTTCCCGAAAAATTAAACTTTTTTAAAGAAAAGCACTCCGCATTTCATCATATGTACTATATGATGTGGCAACGGGTTGCATATAACTGGGCTAAAAAATCAAATATAAAGTTTGATGTAATACATCACGCAACCATGGGAGATTTCAGAATTCCGGGATATATGTACAGGCTATACGATTCAATAACTGTTTTCGGTCCGGTGGGCGGAGGACAGTCAACGCCAAAATCACTTAAAGGTTATGAAAAATATCCCCCTGTGGAAAAATTCAGGGAGCTTATCAATAAATCAAGAGTAATATCCCCTGCATATAAAAAATTCGACTATATTTATGCGATAAATAAGGAAACAGCCGATATTCTCTCAAAAGCTCTTAAAAAGCCCTGCAAAAGACTGATAGAGCTGGCAGTTGCTGATGAATTTAAAAATCTGCAACTGGACGACAAAGTAAAAAAAGACAAGGTAAAAATCACCTTTGTAGGAAGACTTATAGAAAAAAAAGGCTTAATGCTGTTGCTTGACACAGTAAAAAAAATAAATTCCGATACCTCATTTGAGCTGGATATCTACGGCTCAGGTCCGCTTGAGAAAAAAATACTGGATTATATTGACGAGTATGCTTTGAGTGATAAGGTAAGGTTGTGCGGAGCCGTTGAACATTCCGAAATATCAGATGTTTATAAAAATGCGGATATTTTTGTAATGCCCTCGTTGAGGGAAACAGGCGGCAATGTTATTATTGAGGCAATGGCGCATAAACTGCCTGTTGCCGCGCTTGATATGAGTATATGCAGCGACCTGAAAAAGCATAACTGCGGCGTATTTATTAATATAAATCAAAGCAAAGAGGATATTATACAAGAATTTTCAAAAAAGCTCCGTTTTCTTATTGATAACTATGAAGCAAGAATTGAGCTTGGAAACAACGGCTATGATTTTGTAAACAGTAATCTGACATGGGAAAAGAAATTTGATGAAATTTACGGTCATATTTTAAAAGGAATTACATTATGATGAAAGAATTCGCGAATAAAATTCATCTGGCACTGCGCGATTTTTCAGACAAAAATGAGGCGTTTAACCGTCTGTATCTTTTTTACAGAAAAGTCCAATTTGATATAATAGGTGCAAATGTCAATATAAAGCGTGCTTTGAGAAAAGCCGGGGTATCAGGCAAAAAATACTCAAAATTGATGGATTACAAGGATATCCATACCGGTAAACGGTGCTTTATCATAGCAACCGGTCCATCGCTTACGATGGAGGATATTGAAAACCTGAAAGACGAATACACAATAAGCATGAATTCCATATGCAGGCTTTATGATCAAAGTGACTGGAGACCTACATATTATGCCATTCAGGACAGTCATGTGTTTGAAAAAATGCAGAATATACTCAGAGAACACAAAGAGGTACCTGTTTTTATAAGCGATAATATTAAAAGAAAATATAAAAGAGAACCGCAGTGGATAGAATTTCCCACTGACACCATGTATCATTCCTATGATATGAAAATAGGCAAATACCACGCAAAATTCAGCGATGACTGCTACGATATTGTATATGACGGCTATTCCATAGCATATTCCTGCATTGAGCTTGCCGTTTATATGGGTTTCACGGAAATATATCTGCTCGGAACCGACTGTACATATTCCGGTGAAAAGGAACACTTTATTGACAGCGGCGTTGAGGACAGGTCAAGAAAATACGCCACGCAAAAGCTGACTGTGGGATATCAGGCGGCAAGAGATTTTGCCGATTCGCACGGAATAAAAATTTACAATGCGACACGCGGCGGCGTGCTTGAAGTTTTTGAGCGTGTTAATCTTGATGATATATTAGTTGAAAAAGGAGAAAAATAAATTGAAAATCATTGCAATTGTACCAATGAAATTAAACAATACGCGGCTTCCGCAGAAGAACACAAAGCCTTTTACAAACGGCAAGCCTTTATGCTATTATATACTTGATACCCTTCTTCAGATTGACCAAATTGACGATGTGTATGTTTACTGTAGCAACGAGGCAATCAAAGAGTACATCCCTTCAGATGTAAAATATCTCAAAAGAAGCAAAAGCCTTGACACGGATACTACAAAGATGAACGAGGTTCTTAAGGCATTTGCAGACGATGTTGAGGCAGATATTTATGTTATGACGCACACCACGGCACCTTTTATATCAAAACAGAGCATTGAAAAGGGATTGAGTGCTGTAATCAGCGGTATGAATGATTCTTCCTTTGCGGCTAAAAAGGTTCAGGATTTTTTATGGAAGGACGGCAGACCTTTCAACTATTCTCTTGAAAATATACCGAGAACCCAGGATTTACCGCCTCTTTATGAAGAGACAAGCGGTTTTTACATATATGAGGCTTCTGTTATAAAAGAGCTTGGCAGACGAATCGGACAAACCCCGTACATTGTTGAGGTCAATGAAATAGAAGCGGTTGATATTGATGAAAAAGAAGATTTTGAAATAGCAGACGCAATTTATAATCATATATTCAGAAAAGAGGATTGCGATGAATAATTCGCTTCATACTTTCCGCAGTAAAATATCAAACGGTGAATGTGTATACGGAATATTTATGAAAACAGGCGATCCCATGTTTGTGGAAGCCGCCGGAATCGGAGGATTCGACTATATAATCCTTGACACGGAGCACGGTCCCGTAACCATTGAAAACCAGCAGAATAATATCCGCGCAGCTGAGGCAAGAGGAACGGTTCCGATTATCAGACTTCCCGACGGTGATGAAAACACAATCGGCAAAGCACTCGATATCGGCGCTTACGGTATTCAGGTTCCTCAGATAAATTCGGCGGAAGACGCAAAAAAAGTTGTAAAATATGCAAAATTTTATCCGTACGGAATGAGAGGCGTATGCCGCTTTGTAAGGGCGGCCGATTATTCAAGTATGGGAAGATTTGATTATTTTGAACAGTCAAAAGATCTGCTGATTATACTGCAGCTTGAGGGCGTTGACGCAATCAAAAACCTTGACGAAATTCTCGAGGTTGACGGTGTTGACATATTGTTTATAGGTCCTTATGATTTGTCGCAATCACTCGGAATTCCCGGTCAGGTCAACAATCCGATTGTGATTGACGAAATGAAAAAAATTGTGGAAAGAGCAAAAGACAAGAAGAAAATAATAGGAACATTTGTTGACACACCGGAAGATTTTATAATGTGGCGCAATTTAGGTTTGCAATACCTGAGCTATTCGGTTGATATCGGCATATTTATGGACGCGTGCACAAGCATCAATCATTTTTTAAGACAGAAATAATTTTTTCAGGAGTATCCTTATAAATGGCTAATAAACTCACTTTTTCGCTTTACCCGAGAGAGCTGTTATTCTCATTTTTTATAATCATGCTGCCGTTGAGCCTCATAACAGAAATGACTTATGGAATAACATGGACAGCATATACAGATGAAGTACTTTGCATAATCTGCGGCCTTTATATACTTTATGTTTCCTTTAAACGCGGAATTAAGGGCACTGATTTTGCCTTGATAATCATTCTTATGATTCTTACAATATGGGGGCTTATCAGTAACGCTTATTCTAAGGTGATAACTGACATATTTCCTATCATCGTCGATGTCATCTGCCTGTTAAAAATGTTTTTTGCTTTTCTGATTTACAAACAGGTTGCAGTGGCTGACAGAAAAATGCTTATTATAAAATACCTTTTGCCGTTATCAAAGCTTGTAATAGGGCTTGGCGCTTTTTTCGGAACTGTCAGCCTTTTTTTCGACATAGGCATGAGCGGCGGAAAAAGATACGGAATTCCTTCTTTTTCCTTTATTTTTCAGAACGAGGGAAGATACGGCTATATTATCGCATGCTTTTTGCTTGTTATTCTTATTGCGGAGAAAAGAGAAGACAAAAGAAAGGTATATGAATTTCTCGCAATACTGAATATGATATACACAACAAAAGGTGTTGTCTATGTGGTGCTTGCCTGTTATATCATACTTGTCGTAATGTGGAGAAAAAAAGCAAAGCTTTCGGTCAAAAACATCATTTTTCTCGCAATAGGAGGAACGGCAATATCTACCGTTCAGATAAATTCATATATAAGGGACGCGGACTCCCCGAGAATGAGGCTGATAAAATACGGTTTTAGGACCGCGAACACCTATTTCCCGTTCGGTTCCGGATTTTCAACATACGGCTCAGATATGGCCGCCAAAAACTATTCAAAGCTTTATGACTATTATGGCTTCAATGAATTCTTCGGCCTTTCAAGAGATATCAGCTTCGGTCTTAACGACTGCTATATGGGAATGCTTTTCGGACAGTTCGGCTATATAGGCACCGTGTTGTTTGTCATTCTCCTTGTTATGGTATTCTTCCCGATAAATAAAGTTGACCTCGGCAGAAGGGTTAAAGCCTTAACACTTGCAATATTTATCGGTCTTATTGTTAGCAGTATCGGTACTGCAATTATAAAATCAAGTATCGGCGTATTTGTTTTTGCATTTCTCGGTCTTATGTGCGGATATTCAGGAAAAGGGCTCATAACGGCCGATAATAATCCGGATCATAACAACCGTACCCGCAGCAAACGCACAAAAATTGTTGTTAAAGGAATTTAAAAATGATACCGAAGGTCATACATTACTGCTGGTTTGGCGGCAATAAAAAAAGCTCTCTTATAAAAAAATGTATAAAAAGCTGGCACTGCGTATGCCCCGATTATGAAATCAAGGAATGGAACGAAAGCAACTTTGATATAGACATATGCCCCTATGTCAGAGAAGCATATGAAAACAAAAAATGGGCATATGTATCCGATTACGCAAGATTTTATATTCTCAACAAATATGGGGGCATATATCTTGATACGGATGTTGAGCTTCTTAAGCCCCTTGATCATCTCATTTCAAAAGGCGCTTTCGCGGGCTTTTCAAGCGACACGATTGTTGCAACCGGTCTTATACTTGCCTGTGAAAAGGATAATTGGCTGTGCAATGAGGTTCTCGCCACATATATAAACCAGCATTTTGTAAATGATGATCCCTCAAAAATTCTTGCAATAGGCAGGAGAGTAACATCCCTGCTTGTTAAAAACGGGATGAAAACAGACGGCACTCTGCAAAATATAAACGGCATAACGATATATCCAAAATATTATTTTAATCCAACTGACGGTGACATCAGGGTGAAACCGGACGAACGGGCGTACTCCATTCACCATTATGCGGCAACATGGTTTCCAAAAGGAAAGAGAATTACAAATACAGCGCGGCGCTTCATCGGAACAAAGAATATGGAAAAATACTATAAAATTAAATCCATGTTTAAAGACAGAAAATAGCCGAACAAGAATATATGGAAAAAATCATTAAAACATTTTATATCAATATAAGATATTATTTGAATAACTATTTGACTGTTCCTTTTCTTATCGCGCTTTTAATAACTGCCCTTTGCCTTTTTATCCGATATAAAAAAGACAAGGAATGCCGAAACTTTTTCTCTTATATTAAAGTACGAAGTGTATTAAAAAAGACTCTCGGTACATTTATTACTTCATTTTATCTGACAATCATCGTTCACGCAACCGTACTGAGCCGCCTTGACAAGCCAAGACAAAATCCCCTTTCAAATATATGGGGCGGATGGAAAATTGAAGAAACAATGTATTTTTACGACTTCTCATTATTATGGAATATAGTCTTATTTTTACCGATGTGTTTTGTCCTTGTATTTTATTCTAATACCAGTCTTAATAAAAAACACAGCCATGCTTCTTTGCTGATACAGTCAGCGCTGTACAGTTTCGCAATATCACTTTTTATTGAGCTGTCACAGCTTATTTTGAGAGTCGGCACTTTTCAGTTTGCCGATTTGTTTTATAATGTTCTCGGAGGGATATCAGGCGCTGTTCTTTTTATTACAATAACTAAAATTATGCAAAGTAGAAAAGAGCCTTCACAGTTATAAGCTGTGTAGACTCTTTTTTGTATTTCTGCGATAAAATCATTCATATTCTTTTATCATTTCAAAATGCTGCGATTTTAAAATTCGCAGCAAATCACGGTTTGTCTTTATCGGCTCATCTGTGATTATTCCTCCGCGCGCAAGATTCTTTTCGGTATGAAAATCAGAACCTGAGACCATAAGCTTATTCTCGTCGCGCGCCCATTGATATGCCCTATCATTTAACTTTTTTTTCGTCTTGCCGTTATAGACTTCGACACCGTCTATATAATCACTTCTGCACCGCCTGATTCCCGTTCTGAACGGATGCGCCTGATAAACCAGAAAGCCGTTTTTTTCACAAAGGCGCTTAACTTCCTTTTCCCATACATTCAGAAGATTGCCCGCATTATACAGGAATTCCTCGGTAATGCCGTAAATAAGATAATCGTTTGCCGTAAAATAATGACGCAGTTCAACACCCAGCAATACTGTAAAATCGCTTTCTGACGCTCTTTTCATTCTTCTGTATCCCTCAAGATAAAAATCCATTTCCTTCTGAGGGCAACTAAGCTTTGAAAGCTTAAAGGTCATGGGACTGTAATGATCCGTAACTACAATTCCGTTATAACCCTTCTCCATATACAACTTCAAAATTTTTTCGGGTTCTACCCTGCCGCAGCGTGATACACAGCCCGTATGGCAATGTAATTCATACTTATATTTCATCAATCATCACAACCTCATTATAATAGGCGCCTCGGATATGAAGCGGTATGCCCACATTTTTAAGATATGAACCGCTCTTTTCATATTTTCTTCCCTGAACCGTAAGAGAATATCTCTTTCTGTCGTCAAGCCCGTCAAACAGAAAATCAACTCGCTTTTTAAAAAATCTTGTCCCGGCGGATGCAATAAATGCCACCGCTCTTGTTTTATCCGGGCTTACATAGTTGTTGAATAGAATTTCCCCCTCATCAACATCCATTATTCTGTATAAATCACCAAACTGAACAAGCTCTCTTATCTGCTTGTAAAGGGCAACATTTTTTTTACAGATTTCAAGTTCCTCCTGAGAATAATTTGAAAGATTACCCCCTACGCCGAGCGAGCCCTGCATGGCAATGTTGAACCTGAAATCGAGCGATGCAGGCTTGCTTATCCAGCCTATATCCGTTACCCACGCGCGCATAGCCTTAACAGGTCTGAGCATGGTATAGCCGTTTTGGATGGTCATTCTGTCAACAGCGTCTGTATTGTCACTTGTCCACACCTGGTCAAAATGCGACAGAGCGCCTAAGTCCGCTCTTCCTCCGCCTGATGAACAGCTCTCAATTGCCACCTGCGGATGCTTTTTCTTGAGTCGGTCAACAATATTGTAAACCGCCATTGTGTGAAGATAGTAAAGCATTTTGGGGTTATCAAGATTCTGTGCTCCTGTTTCGGAAAAAGGTCTGTTCATATCCCATTTTATATACTTTATATTATGCTTCGTCAAAAGAGTATCCAAAACATGAAATATATACTGACTGACATCGTCTCTTGTCATATTGAGAACAAGCTGATGACGCAGTTCACTCGCATCTCTTGTTTCATAGTGATATGCCCAGTCGGGATGAGCGCGGAACAAATCACTGTCGGCATTCACCATTTCCGGTTCTACCCATATACCGAAATCCATACCAAGAGCATTTACATGGTCAATAAGCTCATCCAGTCCGTTAGGAAATTTGTCCTTATTTACAAACCAGTCACCGAGTCCCGCACAATCGTTATTGCGCTTTCCGAACCAGCCGTCATCCATAACGAAAAGCTCCACGCCAATCTGCGCCGCAAGTTCTGCAAGATGAGTCTGGTTTTCGCAGTTTACATCAAAGAAGGTCGCCTCCCACGAATTGTAGAGTACCGGCAGAACTTTATCATTGAATTGCTTTGGCATAATATGATTTACAACAAATCTATTCATCTGCCGCGACATTTCACCAAACCCCTGCGTATGTCCGCACAGAACCTTAGGCGTATCAAAGGTCTCGCCCGGCTGAAGACTGTAGGAAAAATCAAAATCATTCATTCCGATTATTACTCTTGTAATCGAATATAAATCACGGGAAGCAGACACCTTAAAGTTGCCGCTGTAGATAAGAGAAGCAAAATAAACATCTCCGCGCTTTTCGTCTGCATTCTGATGTGCAATAAAATATGGAGAATTTGTGTGTCCGGATGTACCTTTTCTGCTTTCAAAAACAAGTGAACCACCGTCAAGCAGATTACTTGTCTGCATAAACTCACCGCCCCAGGCTCCGTTTGTATTTTTAAATATATACGGTTTTTTTGACGGGAGGCAAAACTCCGCACTGAATAATTTTTCGGCATCTATCATACTGTTTCCGGTATTTTTAAGAGAAGTCCACCTTGTTATAATGTCACAGCTATCGTCAACCTCATAATTGAGCATTATCTGTAAAGGATAATGCTTATCCGAAAACTGCAGGGTAAGTCTGCTGCCTTCAATCGTATGACCTTCATATCTAAGATTTATTTCTCTGCACTTATCTGAAAATTCCGCTTTAAGGGCACATTCCCGGTAGACGGTCGAGCCAAAGACCGTATATTCCTGTTTAAACTCATCGAGCATTGTGTGATTTGAATTTTCATCACCTATACTTTCCATTGAATAATCTTTTATATCACATTTTTTGCCCCAATACAGATGATGATTATAGCCGTATTTATCTACACCTAACACATAATGTGTATTCTTTGTCTCAAGAACAAAAATATTGTTATCACATTTAATGACTGCCATGTTTTACTCCCCGCAGATACAAGAATAATCAGAATGTTTGATTTATGGATACATTCATGTTAATATAAAAATATCATTAATCTTGCTCTTTTTAAATAGAAAATATAAAAGCAAATGTTAGGATTATAACCATGATTGAAGATTTTAAAAATTTTTCCGTTTTTGCAGGCGAAAATGATCCTATAACGGTTTTACTTGTCGGAGAGACCTACTGCGATAAAAATTTCAGTATTGTAAGACCGAATTCGGATCTCAATGCATTTGAATTTATTGTTGACGGAAGCGGTACTCTGGATATTAACGGGCAACACCTCACACCGGAAAAAGACGATGTTTTTTTCTTAAAGGTAGGCAGCAACCATAAATACAAAGCCAATAAGGATAACCCGTGGCACAAATTCTGGATTGTTTTCGGCGGTACGATATCACGCTCTCTTATTGACGCATATTTACCGAAAGACACATATCTTTTTAAAAACTGTAATGTAAAACATCACTTTGAAAAGATATTTGCAATATCTAAGGAGAATATTCCGTATGAAAAAATTGTGAGCAAAATTACAATCGAGCTTATGCATATTTTTATGTATATACACAACCGATTACATATTGAAAACGAAAATCTTGCCGAAATAATAAGAAAAAGGCTTGATGAGGCAGTGGAAAGCAGTTTTAATCTTGATAAGCTATGCAGGGAAATCAATTACTCAAAAAATTATGTCATTAATATTTTTAAAGAAACATACGCAATCACACCGTATCAGTATTATCTTGAAAGAAAAATTGAAACCGCAAAAATATATCTTATTCACTCAAATATGAGCATAGGCGATATTGCAAAGACGCTTCATTATGCCGACCAGCAATACTTTTCTTCAAGCTTCAGAACCGCGGTTGGATGCTCTCCCCTCGAATTCAGGAAAAAAACAAGAGTATAGTTATTTTTCAAACAAAGTTTGTGATATAATGTATTCAGCCTGAAAAGTAAAAATGTTATTTTATAGTTATAAGGTATAAACGGTTATGGAGGTAAACGATGAGCAAACCATTTTCATTTTTTCTTGTAACAGATCCGCACTATTTTGAGCTTTCGCTCGGAGGAGAGGGTGAGGCATATGAAAAAAGGAGCCGCACCGATCAAAAATGCGTTGCGGAAACCGGAGCCATAATTGACGCAGGATTTAAAAAAATTGCACAGGATGAACAGACCGATGTAATTCTTATACCCGGCGACCTTGTCTACCGAGGTGAACAGGCAAGCCATGAAGGATTTATCAAAAAGCTTAAATATCTTGAACAAAACGGCAAAAAAATCTATATTATAACCGCGCGGCACGATTATGCCGGAAATCCCTGCGGTTTTGTCGGTGACCAATGCATTCCTGTCGAGGGTACTCCCCGCGAAAATCTGCGTGCAATGTACTATCATTACGGCTTTGAGCAGGCGATAAGCGAGCATGAGAGTTCCATGTCATATGTTGCACAGCTTACAGACGGAATACGCCTGCTTGCGCTTAATTGTGACGGCGACTGCGGTGACTTCAAGGGCATCTGGGAGGATCAGATGCAATGGGCGCTTGAGCAGATAAAGGACGCTCATGACAGTAACAATTACATATTTGCAATGACGCATTATCCCCTGTTGCCGTTCTCTCCTATTATGAATATGATAGGAGACGCAAAGCTGACGGATTGGGAGACGGTTGCGGATAAATTTGCAAACGCAGGGCTTGATCTAATTTTTACGGGTCATATGCACGCGCAGGCTGTTACCGATTACACCACAAAAAGCGGAAACATGATAACTGATGTTCAGACGGGATGTTTTGTAGGCTGCCCATGCGCGTACCGCCGTGTCACATTCAATGAAAACAACTGCATTGATATACATTCGTATACGATTGAGGATTTTGACTGGGACAAAAAGGGCAAGACGGCACAGGAATACTTTCAATGGCGTTTTGACAGAATGATAACCGATATGATTGACGCCATGGCATATGATTTTGCATTTTTTACAAGGCAGTTCGGCGGTCCTGAGAAAAATAAAAAAATTAAAATACCGGTTACCGTTATAGGCAAAATGCTCCAGAAGCTCACTCTGAAAAAATTAGGACGCATGCTTTGCTTCAGGGTAGACAGGAGCATTGAAAACCGTCTTATAAAGGATATCGGTGTAGAGCTTGTCAGAAATATTTTTGTGGGAGACGAACCTTATGTAAAGGGCACTCCTATGTATGACGCAATGTCAAAACTGCTCAGCCGGCTTCACCCCATTACACGCTTAATCGAGAAAAAGGCAGGAAAATCCAATCCGCTTCTTGCAGACATAGACAGTTTCGTCCTCTCCATGATCGGGGACGAGAGACAGCGTGATTATAACACAACACTTGATATAAAATGGAAATTATAAATTTTTTAAAAAAAGGAGATATGGCTATGAACTTAATGGAAGCAAAAGAACAGATTTGCGATATATGTCACAAAATGTGGCAGTTAGGTTGGGTTGCCGCAAATGACGGAAATGTAAGCGTTCGTCTTGAAGACGGCAGAATACTTGCAACACCTACCGGAATAAGCAAATCCTTTATCACACCCGAAAAATTGGTTTTGCTTGATAGGAACGGAAATGTGCTTGAGGCAAATGACGGTCACCGACCTTCAAGTGAAATAAAAATGCACCTTCGCTGCTATGAAAAGCGTGATGATGTCATGAGTGTTATCCATGCCCATCCGCCCGGGGCAACAGGATTTGCCGTAGCGCATAAGGCAATGGATATGTACAATATGATTGAAGATGTGGCAGTAATCGGAAGTGTTCCTCTGACTCCGTACGCAACACCGTCTACTATTGATGTTCCCGATACCATTGAGCCGTATCTTGAAGAGCACGATGTAATGCTTTTGGAAAACCACGGTGCACTTGCAGTGGGCAGTGATGTAACAACGGCCTTTTACAGAATGGAGAGCCTTGAGCTGTGGGCCAAAATAACAATTAATGCCGTTATTCTCGGCGGAAGCTATGATATAAGCAGAGATAATATTCAGAAGCTGATTGATTTAAGGGGCTATTACAGAGTAACAGGCAGACATCCCGGATATAAAGTATTCAATCCGGATGACAGTACGCTTCATAAAAAGACGGATTAAGGAGAACAGCTATGCTTAAGGGAATACCTGATATTATTTCACCGGATTTGCTCATGGAACTGAGCAAAATGGGACATGGTGACGAACTCGTTATTGCAGACGGAAATTTTCCTTGCCACAGCGTAGGCAAACAGGCAACGGTCATCCGCGCAGACGGTCACGGAGTGCCCGAAATACTTGATGCGGTTTTGCAGTTAATCCCGCTCGATACATACACAAAAAAGCCGGTCGCACTTATGGATATTGTAGAGGGTGATGATTGCCCTGTTCCGTCAGTATGGCAGGAATATAATAAAATACTTGCAAAACACGAACCCGATCATCATGAAATCGAATATATGGAAAGATTCGATTTTTATGAAAGAGCAAGAAACGCGTATATGATTATTGCCACGGGAGAAAGGGCAGTCTATGCAAATATACTTTTGAAAAAAGGTGTTGTAAAATGAAAAATGTAATTGCCTTTGATTTCGGTGCATCAAGCGGCAGAGCGATAAAGGCGTCCTTTGACGGTGACAAAATCACCTGTAAGGAAATTCACCGCTTTGAAAATACCCCAATTAATATCGAAGGGCATATATGCCACAATATTGATATGATTACAGGTGAAATAAAAATAGCGATAGAAAAAGCCGGAACTGTCGACTCTATGGCCTTTGACACCTGGGGTGTTGACTATGCCCTGCTTGATAAGAACGGCAGGTTGCTTCATACGCCGTATCATTACCGTGATGTTCGAACGGCAGGAATACTTGATTCTGCGCGTAAAAAGATGGATTTTTCGCAGCTATACAGCGAAACAGGCAATCAGATAATGAATATCAATACACTGTTTCAGCTTATGAGTGATGAAAATTTAAAAAATGCGGACTCACTCCTTTTTATTCCGGATTTATTCGTCTATCTTTTCACGGGCAAAAAGGCCTGTGAAAAAACGATTGCCTCAACATCTCAGATGTTTAATCCCGTTACTAAAATGATGAGCGGCAAAGTGCTTGAGACTTTCGGAATTGACAAAAGAATTTTTGCGCCTCTTACAGACAGCGGCACAATCAGCGGCGAATATAAAGGAATAAAGGTGATTTCCGTTGCAGGTCATGACACACAGTGTGCCGTTGCGGCAATGCCTGGTAGCAGCAAAAACACTGCATTTTTATCCTGCGGAACATGGTCACTCATCGGATGTGAGCTTGACGAGCCGATACTTACAGCGCAGAGCAATAGGGCTCTGCTCTCAAACGAACTCGGGGCAAACGGAAAAATCAACTATTTAAAAAATATCAGCGGTCTCTGGCTTATGCAGGAGGTACGCAGAGAATGTAAAAATGCGGGATTAAACTACACATATGACGATCTCGAATTACTTGCAAGGGAATGTGAGCCTTTCAAATGTTTGATTGACACGGATGACGAATCTTTATCGGCTCACGGAATGCTCTGTGCCAAAATCAAAGAATATTGTAAAAAAACAGGTCAGTATCTTCCGGAAACCACAGGTGAAATGGTACGGTGCATTTATGACAGCCTTGCTCTTAAATACCGTATGGCCCTTAATCAGATATCAGAATGTGCTCATAAGCATTTTGACAGTCTGAACCTTTTAGGCGGCGGAGCAAAGGACGCATTTTTATGTGAACTCACCGCATCATCACTCGGTATTCCCGTCATTGCCGGACCTGTTGAGGCAACCGCTCTGGGCAATATTATAATACAGCTTATTGCACTCGGCGATATAAAAGATATTGACAGCGGCAGAAACATCATTGCACGAACCCAAAATGTAAAAACATATGCTCCCAATCATACATCCGATTGGGACAATGCATATAATAAATTTTTAACCATAATCAATCATTAAAAACGGAGGTAAAATTTATGTTGTATCCAAAAATCGGAATAAGACCCGTTATTGACGGACGCTGGGGCGGTGTGCGTGAAAGTCTGGAAGAGCAGACAATGAATATGGCACGCGCTGCGGCAAAATTAATTGAGGGTAAATTAAAATATCCCGATTCAACACCTGTCCAATGTGTAATAAGCAATACTACCATCGGCGGAGGAGCAGAGGCGGCAAAATGTGCGGAACAATTTTCAGGAGAAAATGTTGTTGCGACCCTGAGCGTTACTCCCTGCTGGTGCTACGGTTCGGAAACCTTTGATATGGATCCCTCAACGATAAAAGCGGTATGGGGATTTAACGGAACGGAGAGACCGGGTGCCGTCTACCTCGCTGCCGTTATGGCGGCATATGCCCAGAAGGGACTCCCCGCCTTTTCCATATATGGTCATGATGTGCAGGATATCAACGATAGCACAATACCTGCTGATGTAGAGGAAAAAATACTTCGCTTCTCGCGAGCCGCCATTGCAGTCGGCTGGATGAAAAACAAGTCCTATGTCAATCTCGGCGGTGTTGCTATGGGAATTGCCGGAAGCTACTGCAATGCAGATATGTTTCAGAAATACCTCGGCATACGCGCCGAATGGGTTGATATGACCGAAATTGTGCGTAGAATAACACTTGAAATTTATGATCATGATGAGTATGAAAAGGCATTAAAATGGATTAAAAATAACTGCAAAGAAGGCTTTGACTGCAATGCAGGAAAAAATCTTCCCGAAATAATAAGAAAATCCAAGGTTGTTGCCCCTGACCGGGATTGGGAATTCATTGCTAAAATGACAATCATTATACGCGATATTCTTTACGGCAATCCCAAACTCGATGAAATGGGATGGCACGAAGAGGCTTTAGGCAAAAATGCGATTGCCGGAGGATTTCAGGGACAGAGAAACTGGACCGACTGGTTACCGAACGCCGATTTCACCGAGGCAATTATGGCAAGTACCTTTGACTGGAACGGTCCTAAGGCACCAACACCGTTTGCAACAGAAAATGACACCCTAAACGGTGTTGCAATGATGATAGGCACACTGATTTCGGGCACTGCCCCCTGTTTCCACGATGTGCGCACCTACTGGAGTCCGGAGGCGTGTGAGCGTGTGACAGGAATCCGGTCTGACGGAATTGCAAAAGACGGATTTATTCATCTGATTAATTCAGGAGCGACGGCGCTGGACGGCTGCGCAGAAAGCAGAGACATAAACGGCAATGCCTGCATGAAACCGTTTTGGGAAATGACACAGGAGGATATCAACGCCTGCCTCAACGCCACAGATTGGTGCAGAGCAAATTATGAGTATTTCAGGGGCGGCGGATTTTCAAGTCATTTCCGTTGCAGAGCCCAGATGCCTGTCACCATGCTGCGCGTCAATGTGATTGACGGCATAGGCCCCGTTATTCAGCTTGCTGAAGGATATACAGCCGATCTGCCGGATGAAATGCATAACATCATTGATAAAAGAACCGATCCCACATGGCCTACCACATGGTTTGTTCCAAATCTCACGGGCAAGGGTGCGTTCAGGGATGTTTACAGCGTTATGGCAAACTGGGGTGCAAACCACGGTGTCACCGTTTACGGTCATGTAGGAACAGATATTATTACTCTTGCTTCCATGCTGCGTATCCCGGTAAGTATGCATAATGTTGCCGAATCAAAAATTTTCCGTCCTCATTCATGGGCATCATTCGGAACGGATGATACCCAGTCGGCTGATTACCTCGCCTGCCGTACCTATGGACCTATGTATAAATAATTCATATATAAATTTTTACTTTTTAGGTCACAGTATTAAAATACGGACTGTTTTTGCAAACAGTCCGTATTTCAATATTCTCATGATATTCAACCACATGATACCTTGCAGAAAAATGCACAAAATATCAGGATTTATGCGTAAAACACTGCTATAATCATCTTGCGTAAAAAAGGAGAATACTATGGACTGGATAAGCTCAATACAAAATGCAATAGACTATATTGAAAATCATATTACCGATGATTTAAAGATAGAAGACATTGCAGAAAAAGCATGCTCGTCATCATTTTACTTTCAGCGGATATTCAATGCTTTGTCCGGATTCACAGTCAGTGAATACATCCGAAACAGGCGGCTCACACTTGCCGGCAATGAGCTTGCCGCAAAAAATGTCAAAGTGCTTGATACAGCGTTAAAATATGGCTACAGCAATCCCGAAAGTTTTGCAAGAGCATTTTTAAACTTTCACGGTATAACTCCTTCACAGGCAAAAAAGAACGGCTCTGAGCTCAAGTCGTTTTCACGCCTGTGCGTACAGATTGATTTAAAAGGCGGTAGTATCATGAACTATAAAATTTTAGAAAAAGATTCATTTTATGTTATCGAAAAAGTAAGTACGCAAAATATTGACGACTCAGTTAATATGAATACAATCCCCTCTTTTTGGGACAATTCCCATCATGACGGTACAATAAAAACACTTCTTGAATGCACAGACGATAAATCCCGCATTTTTGGTATTTGTTACGGAAATATTCCGAGTAACAAAAAGACCTTTGATTATTCCATCGCTGCTTCATGTACAGATGACTGCAAGATACCGGAGGGCTACAGGATTAACAAAATCCCCTCACGCACATGGGCAATATTTGAGTGTACAGGCGCAATGCCAAAAGCAATGCAGAATACCTGGCATAAAATATGCTCTGAATTTTTTCCGGTGTCAGGCTATGAACCGACCTGCGAAATGGATATAGAGGTATATCCCAAAGGCGATCTCACTTCTGACAAATACAAAAGCGAAATATGGGTAACGGTTAAAAAGAAGTAAATCAATTAAAAACATTTTCCGATAAGAAACAAAGCATATCCGTGTTTATTTTTGCCAATTCCTCATATTTATCAAACCGGCTGAAATATGCAATACAGATAAGCTCAATCGAATAGATAACATACGGCAGAGCATCCTTTTCCTTTTCTGTCAGATGAACTATACTGTCATATCCGTCAACCAGACATGTAAATATATCATACCAGACTTTTTTATCAAGATTTTTATTATTGTAAGTCTCCGACAAGATTGCAGTAGCACAATAACAAACATCAAAGATTCTTATATTGACCTCCGTCAAGTCAAAATCAACAAATCCTGAAACCTCACCGTTGTCAAAAAGAATGTTTGACGGATTTATATCGCGGTGAATCATCTGCCTTGGCAGATCATCATATAAAGCGCTGAACTTCTGTTCGTATTCATCGCAGAATGATTTACTTAAATTTATCTTATTCTTAACTTCAGGCAATATACCGATTGTATGATTAAGAAGGTTTGTATTGTGATAAGGTTTTGTGTCAAAGCTTTTTAGTGCATTATGCAGATTGGCAACAGCTACGCCTATTTTATATGCCGGAGCGGTATTTTCAAAAAGATCTGCGCATCTGAGCGGGCTTCCTTTCAGCCTCTTTGTAAGCATAAAATAAAGCTCGCCGTTTTGTATAAACTGTAAATGCTCTGTCGTCTCAACGGTATTTGCGGCAGGCAGCCCTGCTTTTGAGAGTGCATCGGATATTTTTATGTGATTTTTTATATTTCCTGTATTAGCGGTAAACTTTAACACATAATCCTTTCCGACATAAACGGCATTATCCTTTTGTCTGCCTGTGTTTTCATTATAAATTCGTGAAATATTTTCATTTTCAAGATTCCAGTTTTTAAGTATTTTTCTAATTTGTGTTTTTGAAATCATAATCTCTTCCTCCTGTAAAATATTAATCCTATATGGTCTTAATAACTTATAAGATTTCGTGAATTCGGAGGGTGAGCAGTCAAATTCACGCCTGAACGCCTTGTAAAATCCTGCATATGTATCAAAACCGCAGCTAAAAGCGGCATCCGTTTTAGACATTTTGTTTGATAAATCATAAGCGGCATATAACAACTTTCTGCGTATTATATATTCAGCAGGAGTCAGACCTGTATACAGTGAAAACAGCCTGCAGTAATGAACACGGGAATAACCCGCCATTGCGCATAGCTCATCAACGGTAATATCAGCCCGTATATTTTCTTCAATATAATCTATACTCCGCTGTATGACAGCCTTGATTTGCATAATTCCCTCCTTTTTATTGAACTTGCAAGTTCAAATTTATAATATCACATTTTATTTTAAAAACATTTCCGATTTTATCATTATTAATTACGCCATGAAAGTTTAATCAAATTTTTTTATTACAATAAAAATTAAATTTCCCTGCCATAGAAAAATTTAAGATTAATTTTACTAAAATTTTTCATTTGTAAAAACTGATATGCTTCATAAACTATACTTGCAAGAGCGAGGAGAATTGATTGTTTTAGCGATAAATCCTTTTTACTTTTGCAATAAATGAAAAAGGAGTGTATTAATATGTCAAACAAGAATGTAGTTCCTGAGGCTAAAGAGGCTCTTAACAGATTTAAGATGGAAGCTGCATCTGAGGTTGGTGTTCAAAAACATCAAAAAAATTTTAGAAATGCCGATATTAAGCAGAATTTATAACAACTGCAAAAATTGCAATGTTGATGTTCAATCACATCAAAAACAACAAAAACCGATACATAACCCACAAATTAAGGGGCTGTCTCACGATTTTCGTGAGGTAGCCCCCCTTAATATTTACATAAAACTTTTGATTTTAGATATTAAATATAGCGGTATATTCAATATCTCTTTTCCGTTAGTATCATTTTTCATAGATGTTTTAACCGAATATTCAGGCTTGTATTTTTTACGGTATTCCGCGAGTGAACGAGCCTTGACATTCTTTTCTGATTTCACTTCAACAGGAACAATATTTATACCGCATTGCATCACAAAATCAACCTCCGCCGAATTATTGGATGTCCAGTAATACGCATCTTCATCCGTTGATTTGGTTAATTCGTTCAGCACAAAATTTTCTGTCAGCGCGCCTTTAAACTCAGTATATATGGGTGAAGAATCAACAATTACCTGCGGCGGCAGTTTTGACAGTTTACGCAGTATACCGACATCTGCCAAATACAGCTTGAAAGATGTATCCTCTTTATATGACGAAAGGGGCATGAACGGTTTTTCAATTTTACAAACTTTATAAACAAGACCCGCATTAATTAACCATTCAAGAGCGTCCTCCAAATCCTTTGCCCTCCAGCCTTTTTTTACATGACTGAATATGAA
>CANQZA010000022.1 GCA_947628175.1 uncultured Clostridia bacterium
GAGCAGTGCTTACCCTCCGTAAGTCCTGTTTCTGTACAGGTGGGCGCTTTTGCCTCGTCTATTACCTCTGTATGACCTGTTGCTGGGATTACCTTGCCGTCTTTTACGACACTGCATTTTTTACAGTGAATAGACCGGCTTCCGTCCTCGGTACAGGTCGCCTCTTTATCCACTGTGTAATTCTCGTCCCAATCATGACCTGTTGCTTCAATATCCTTTGTCTCAGACAGTCCGCAAACAGTGCAGGTGCGCTCCTGACTGCCTTTGTCTGTGCAGTTAGGTGATGTCACTTCTCTCCATTCACCGAAGCTGTGTCCCTTTGCAGGAATACTCTGTACATCCTCCGACAAAAGCACGGAGCAGTACACACAGTAAATGCTTGTCGTCTTGGTTCCGTCCGTTTCACAGGAGGCATCCTCTGTTGTAATAACGGGCTCGCCCGCCTTATGATACGAAAGGTCAAAGGAATAGTTTGCGGACGCATCATTAACGGTTACTTCTGTAACCGAGGCTTCGCCATCCAGTGAATATCCCTCAGGCACAGTCACATTTTCAAGCTTATAGTCACCGAATACAACTGTAACCGATTTGCCGTCCTCATTCAGCTCAATCGTATTGCCGTCTGCGTCGGCAACGGTATATGACGCACCTTCGATTTCACTGCCCGCGCAGTCTGTAATATGGATATCGATGTCAACATAGTATCTTGTATCGTAATAATGCCAATCCTCTGTAACCTGGTCGGTTATCATACTGTTGATATCCTGAATCGTCTGTCCTATGGCATCGGCGAGATTTCCGTATTGCTCATAATAATTATGGATTTCTGTCTTGATTCTGTTAAGTACATTTACGGTTGCGTTCTCTTTGCCGAATATTTCACCGAGGAAATTGACAACATTGTCGATTACCGCCGAGGAATATTCGTCAAATGTAGCAAAAGCTCCGCCGACTGTATCTTTATATTTTTCAAACTCCTCAGGGGAAACAAGGATCTCTTTAAGATTGATTCCAAACTGTGAGTTAAGGGAATCAACAATAACAGGGAAAAGAACACCTGCCGTTACATCGGCTGTTCCGTCGGAATGAATTGTAAAGGTATAGACAAGAGCGTTTCTCTCATAACCGTACGGCGCCTCGCTTTCAATCATTACATAAGCACCTGTTCGCATACCTGTGTGAACCTTTATAGTGGAAGTAACAGATGCAAGCGTATCAAGAAGCGGCAGATATTCCTCGGGTATCATGCTTCCGAAATAGGTCTCTATAACCTCTGCAAGCTGCTCTCCTGATATGCCGTTGTCTGTAATTGCGCCGAGAATGTTGAGCATGTTTGAGGAATTGCTCAGCTCAACAACGCCGTCTGCTTTTGATGTCGCAGTCAGGATGGCGGGAATTGTAATTTCACCCAGCGTGTCACCGTCGAGCTGTGCGATTGAAAGGAGCAGTCCGAGAATGGTTCCGATATCTATATTGGACCAGTCGGTATCCTGAATCTGCTTGATGATTTCCTGAAAATCAAGATTGCCTATTGAATCTATTCCCGAGCGTGCAAGCGTCATAACCATCTCAATAAGGGCATCTCTTTCAATGAGCATGAACTTGGCTCCCTCTACGGGGTCACCCTTCTGGTCAACCTTTGTGAAATTGAGTGAAAAGCTGTTGTTCTTGAAAACCTTAAATGTCGTACCGAGACTGTAGGTATTGTTGGTAAGCGCTGTGTATTTTGAGTCAAAGCTCGATTTACCAAAATGTTCCCCGACTACAGCGCCGTCTGCTCTGTTAACCTCAAAAGGATATACTGTATTATCAACAACATATCCGTCCGCACCTTTCGTCTGCTGAATTGTATACTGACCATGCTTGAGTCCCGAGAAAATATACTGCGTGTAGCCTATTTTGGCAATTAAAACATTCACGCTTGCGCTTTTTACCTCAAGGGAGTAATCCTCACCCTCGATCAAAGGATTGCCGAGGATATCACAGATTTCAAAAGCGGCATTTTCGTATGCTTCGGGATATGTTCCGCTGTAGATTATATAGTCAACCGAGAAAGTACCTGTAGGGGCAGGCGCAAAAACAGCGTCAAATACGATGTTTTTGGAAACGCTGACATCTACTTCCTCATAGGTGACCGTAACCTCCTGCGCGGGAACTATACCGAGCATCGTATTTTCTATCTTATCATAGGTGCAGGACTCTGTTTTTGAACTTGATGATACCGACACATCCGGATGACTTTCTGTTGCGGCATTTGTGAGTAAAACAGCCGTTTTGCCGCTTCCCTCGGGTGCCATAGCCATACTGTAATCGTAATAAACTCTGTATTCATTTTCCTGAATCGCGGAAAGACAGTTGTTTCTTGAAGTACTCATACTTGTCGGCTTTCCGCTTCCCGTTTTGGGTTCACCCAAAACGCCATCTGCCGCGCCTGTGAGCGTGTTTTCCCAGCTATAATATTTAATAGTGGTAAACAAGACTTTTTCCTCACTGTAGGTATGTGTGCAGGAGATATCATCTATGGTGATATTCTGAGACGCCGTATCATCTGTCAGATAATAGCCTTCATACGGTTCAAGCGAATAGCTTGTTGAAATACCGCTGCTTCTTTTAACTGTATAACCGTTGATTGCGGAAACATCATCCGCGCCGTAAAGAATGTCGTCAGCCTTATATTTTGTTACGGTAAGATTCGCACCGTTATCGGTTTCACTGTTAAAGGTATCGGCGTCAATCTTCTTTCTCTCACCATCAACCGTCATATAGTATTCCTTTGCCGATATATCACCCTTTTGCGCAGGTGTTTCCTCAATAAGCGCATATTTATCGTTATCGTACTCCAGACGCTTTATGCTGTAAACGGAGCCGTTTGCAACATCTGTTATAACCGCGCTGGCGTCATAAGGCATTGTGAGAATACCGTCTGTTATCGTATAGGTTCTGTCAGGATTATGACCTGAAGCTGTACCGTTGTATGGCTGATTATTGATTTCTACATAATATGTAAACTCAATATCGCTGTCAATATCAATATCCTGAGAGGTTACATTTGAAGAAATCGTAATACCGTCACTATCCGCTGCAAACGATGTAAAAGGCAGTGTGCCTGTAAGCATCAGTACAGCCATAATGAGCGCCATACATTTTTTTAAATGTTTTTTCATGCTTTTTACTCCTTTATAATCTAAATCTACAATAACATTTTATACCAAAATATTTTATAATATGTACTTTATAATATGCGATTTATAACCTTAAACAGGTTTAAGTTAAATTATAATTTTTGCAGATACCATAATGATGCTCCTGTTTTTTTAGTTAATAAGACAAAAAAAGATATTGCGCAGATTGCAAAAGTGTTAAAATATGTCAAAAATCTGCTTTTGCTCTTGAAGATACAGCTCAAATTGGTTATAATAATCGCGTAGTTTTTTAATGATTCATGGTTTATAGAAAAGGAAATCCCGATTTATAAGCCTATCTGGAAGGAGTAAATCATATGGTCTATTCAAATGAAGTTGAACAGATGTGTACCGTCAAAAAAGGTCCGCATCACGGTCCGGCTCCCATTCCCGAGGAGGGCAAATGGGTAAAATCCTATCAAATTTCCGACATCAGCGGCTTTTCCCACGGCATCGGCTGGTGTGCTCCTCAGCAAGGGGCATGTAAAATCAGCCTCAATGTTAAAAACGGTATTGTGGAAGAGGCTCTTGTTGAAACCATCGGTTGCTCGGGTATGACGCATTCGGCAGCAATGGCCGCCGAAATCCTGCCCGGCAAAACGCTTCTTGAATGCCTGAACACAGACCTTGTATGTGACGCTATCAATGTTGCTATGCGAGAGATTTTCAAGCAGCTTGCATACGGCCGCTCACAGTCCGCTTTTTCAGAGGACGGTCTTGTAATCGGCGCTGCCCTTGAGGATCTTGGTAAGGGACTTCGCTCACAGGTCGGCACTATGTTCTCAACCAAGCTTAAGGGTGTCCGCTATATGGAGATGGCAGAGGGTTATGTTACCCGTATGGCTCTTGACGAAGAGGGCGAGGTAATCGGCTACGAGTTTGTTAAAATCGGTAAAATGCTTGAGGATATCCGTCACGGCAAGTCCCCTGATGAGGCTTACAAAGCAAACATAGGCAACTACGGTCGTTTTGCAAACGCCGCAAAATATATTGACCCGAGAGAAGAATAAGATAAGGAGGACAGTAAAATGGCAAACGATGTAAAATTTGAAGGCAAGGAAAGAAGACTTGCCAAAATAGAAAAATGTCTTGCTGAATATGGTCTTTCAAGTCTTGAAGATGCAAGAGATTTATGTTTATCAAAAGGCATTGATGTTGACGCTATCGTAAAGGGCGTTCAGCCGATTGCCTTTGAAAATGCAAGCTGGGCATACACACTCGGCGTTGCTGTTGCACTCAAAAAAGGTGTTAAAACAGCATCGGAGGCTGCTGCCGCAATCGGTATCGGTCTTCAGGCTTTCTGTATTCCGGGCTCTGTTGCGGAACAAAGAAATGTAGGTCTCGGCCATGGAAATCTTGGCGCAAAGCTTCTCAGCGAGGAAACAAAGTGCTTTGCATTTCTTGCAGGCCACGAATCCTTTGCGGCTGCGGAGGGCGCTATCGGTATCGCAAGAACAGCAAATAAGGTTCGTAAGGAGCCTCTCAAGGTTATCCTCAACGGTCTGGGCAAGGATGCCGCTTATATCATTTCAAGAATCAACGGTTTCACATATGTAAAGACAGATTATGACTTCTACACAGGCGAACTCAAAATAGAAGAGGAAAAGGCATTTTCAGACGGTGAAAGAGCTGCTGTTAAATGCTACGGCGCAAACGATGTTCTTGAGGGCGTTGCGATTATGAAACACGAGGGTGTTGATGTTTCAATCACAGGCAACTCAACAAATCCTACCCGTTTCCAGCATCTTGTTGCGGGCACATACAAAAAATGGGCTCTTGAAAACGGTAAAACCTACTTCTCTGTTGCTTCAGGCGGCGGAACAGGCCGTACACTGCATCCTGATAATATGGCTGCCGGTCCCGCATCCTACGGTCTTACAGATTCAATGGGCAGAATGCACGGTGATGCGCAGTTCGCGGGTTCATCATCCGTTCCCGCTCATGTAGAAATGATGGGTCTTATCGGCATGGGCAACAACCCGATGGTCGGCGCTACGGTTGCCTGCGCAGTTGCTGTGGCTCAGGCCGAGTAAATCTCTATATTATAATGAATTAAAAAGGGTATCCGCAGGGGATACCCTTTAATTTATTTGTTTGGAGTAAAATGATGCGGAAATTGGAGATAAGAGAATTACATATCGTGACAATCCGGCGGCGACAGAAATGAAACAGATAATCCCTTTTGGCTCTGTTTGTTTATATAATCGCAGTAAAGCTTTAGTATATCCATACGCGTTTTGGCATAAACCATCCGCGCACCTACTGTATCCTCAATTTCGTTGAATACCATTTCTCCGTTGTTAAACAGGAAATCGACGCCGATATAATCGCTTTTGACAAGACTCAAAACATACTCGGCAAGCCTTGTTTCCCTTTCGTTCATAATGTAAGGTACCGCCTCGCCTCCGAGGCAGAAATTTGAACGAAAATCCGATTTGCTGACACGAAGAATGGATGCGGTGATTTTACCGCCGACCGCCCATACCCGAAGATCCTTGCCGAGATCGCTGCAGGGCTTCTGATAGACATAGCCCTCCTCAAATTCCTCTTTTTGAGTAATCATCACAACATCTCTGCCGCCCCTGCCGTCAACAGGCTTTTTGACCGCAGGCACATTTTTATAGTTGATTTCCATAATAGGAACACCGTTTTTCCGCATAAATTCATAGCAAAGCTGTTTATTGTTTGCCAGCCTTGAAAGAGATGCGGGATTAAAAACCCTTATTCCTTTGTTTTCATAAAATTCGGCAATTTCATAATGATTTGTTCTGTTTATTACAAAATCGGCGTTTCCCCTGTATTGTTCATCCTTGAGCTCCACACCCAAATATTCGATAAATTTTTGCACGGCAAAGCGGTTTCGCCGTGCATCTTCTTTTGTATAGATAAGTATACCGCTCATTATAACCTCTTTGCCACCGCATCAAAAATAAGCGGTGCCGCATCTATTCCCGTTGCTTTCATGATATTTATGATGTGGGCGTTTGAATTTACTTCACAGACATATCCTCCGTCAAGAATATCCACCCCGCCGAAAAGCAGTCCGAGCTTTTTACAGGCGTCAACGGCAAGATGTATCTCTTCAGATGACGGCGTACAAAATGTCATCTTCCCTGCATTTGTGACATTTGCGCGAAAATCGTTATTGTTCTCTCTCCTCACACAGGCGGCACAGCGTCCGTCTATGATTTCAAGTCTCTTATCTCTGCCCGCGCTTTTTTCTATAAATTCCTGAAGAAGAAAAGGCTTTTGTGTGATGTGGGAGAGGATATCCTCACGGCTTTTGCACAGGTAAACCTGCATACCGAAAGAGCCGAAGCACTCTTTAAAAACAAGCGGAAGCCCTAAAATTTCTATTGCCCGGTCAACAAACGGACGCATATCCGACTCAAAATAGCTTTTTGGAGCAATAAGCGTTCCGGGCTGTTTAACCACCGGCAGAAGTTCCAGATATGTCCTTGCTTTATCATCACATTTTTCAATCGCGTTTGCACAGTTGAAAACGGGTATACGGCAAAATTCCAGTCTCCTTGCCAAATTTATATCCTTATCCCAAAACAGCACAAAATCAGCCTGTACACTCCGCGTCGCAAGTTCAAGATTTGTTTTTAAGGTTAAATCTATTCCCATTTTTCGCGCCGTTTTTAACAGATGATTGTGAAGCGTATCAAATTTTTCACCGCGAAGAAAATGGTTTACTGCCAATATACCGTTCATTTTATCGTCTCCATAAAGAATATTGTATCATTGTGCCTTGCTTTTTTCAATGCAATAGTATAAAATAGATCTGTCATATTTGACGGGAAAGGAAATTTGTTATGACAGAATATAAGCTTAAATACGGTTGTAACCCTAATCAAAATCCGGCAAGAATTCATATGGACGGCAATCCTCTGCCGTTTGAAATATTAAACGGCACCGCAGGATATATAAATCTTCTTGACGCGTTCAATTCCTGGCAGCTTGTCAAAGAGCTCAAAAAAGCAACAGGCCTTCCAAGCGCCGCGTCATTCAAGCATGTTTCACCGGCAGGCGCGGCAGTCGCAAAGCCGCTTGACGAGATTGAAAGGAAAGTATGTATGGTACCGGAGGAGCTTGAGCTTTCACCGATTGCGCAGGCATATGTCCGTGCAAGAGGTTGTGACAGAGTCTCTTCATTCGGTGACTTCGCCGCACTGAGTGATGCGTGCGACGCATCTGTTGCAAAATTCCTTGTTAAAGAGGTGAGCGACGGAATTATTGCTCCGTCCTATACAGACGAAGCCCTGGAAATCCTCAAGGCTAAGAGAAGGGGCAATTATCTCATCATTAAAATGGACAGCGATTATGAGCCAGAGCCTACCGAAACGAAGCAGGTTTACGGCATTAAGTTTGAGCAAAAGAGAAATGACGCACAAATAACAATGAACCTTTTTGACGATATGCCCACAAAAATCAAGGACATTCCCGAAATTGCCAAAATTGACCTGCTCATCTCAATGATTACTCTCAAATATACACAGTCGAATTCTGTATGCTACGCAAGGGGAGGACAGACGATAGGCGTAGGCGCAGGACAGCAGAGCCGTATTCACTGCACAAGGCTTGCAGGCAATAAGGCGGACAATCTTTGGCTGCGCCATAACGAAAAGGTCATAAATCTTCCTTTTATTGACGGAATACGCAAGTGTGACGCCGATAATGCGATTGACCTTTATATTTCGGACGAGTATGACGAGCTGCTCAAAGACGGCGTATGGCAGAGATATTTTACACATTGCCCTGAGCCGTTCACAAAAGAGGAGAAACAGGAGTGGCATAAAAAAATGACAAATGTTGCTCTTGGCTCAGACGCTTTCTTCCCGTTTGAAGATAACATCGAAAGGGCAGTTAAGTCAGGTGTGAAATACATTGCACAGCCGGGCGGCTCGGTAAGAGACCCGAATGTCATTGCATGCTGCGACAACTTCGGCATTGCGATGGCGATGACCGGTATCCGCCTTTTCCATCATTAATCCGAGTATATCCATATGGACAGTCTTTGTGAAAAATGCTGGTACAACACCTATGACGATGAATCGGACGAAAGCTTTTGCACGCTTATCCTCGACGAGGATGAATATGTACGCTTTATGAATCAAATGGATAAGCCCTGCCGTTATTTCAGACCCGACAGGGGCGAATACGATATTGTAAAAAAGCAGAATTAGCTATAAAACGGAGCTGTGCATAACCGCACAGCTCCGTTCTTAAGTCTATAGGATATTATTTTTTTACAAAAGTCCCCTTTGGATCTTTTATCAGCAGCATGACAAGCCACGCACCCAGACCGAGAACGGTCACGGCAGCTCCAAGAAGGGTATCATTGAGGATATCGGAAAAACTCTGAACAAAGTATTCTGCCCTGCGTTGTGCATATTCATATATAAAATCAATGAACCACATAAGCGAAGCACCCCAGTAAATGGTGGCAAGGGTGCGCACCTTGTAGGTATCTTTTTCGGAATGCAAATACCAGACAACCGTTGCTGTTATAGCTGCTGTTACTGTAATCAATAAACACATATTTTTCTCCCGTTATCCCTGATGCACAGGCTTTGCTTTAACACGCCTTAATTTCGCATCGGCAACGGCACAGATAACGCCCCATACGGCAGTAACCGCCGCAGCCATTGTAACACCGACTGTTGCCATTTCATGGAGCATTTGCGCCCTGTCAACAGGATTGCTCATTGCCGTTAAAAACGGGGGAAACGGCACAATCTCCCCATGCCATAAATGTTCAAATGCAAGCAGAAGAATACCTCCCCATAACAAACCTGCGAGAAGGCTGAGTTTTTTTGACCACGGGGTCTTTTCAGGTCTGCTGTCAAATGTACTGCCATCTGCCAAATGAGGAGCTCTGATTTTCTGCTCCTTTTTCTTTGCAACTGCAAAAGCGGCTGTTACGACAATTGCCTCGGCAGCCGGAACCAAAAAACATGCCATACTTATGTCTCCTTTCATAATTAATATATAGAAAATTTACCACTTATCATTATAAATTCCGTTTTTTGGCAATACAAGCCCCCAGGGGGGTTAATTTTGACTAACGCGTGTCCTTTAAAAAGAGATTACGCCAAGATGCTCCAGCAGTATTTTTACGCCAATCAAAATAAGAATACAGCCGCCCGCAAACTCCGCCTTGTCTTTATACCTCGCTCCAAATTTATGGCCTATAAACACGCCCACGGCGGAAAGCACAAATGTTGTCGCGCCGATTACGGCAATTGAGCTGAAGATATTTGTGTGCAGAAACGCGAAGGTTATTCCGACTGCGAGGGCGTCTATACTTGTGGCAACGGCAAGCATAAAAAGCTCTCTGATATCAAACGGCTTGTCCTCATCTTCCGTTTCCTTTTTAAAGGACTCATAGATCATTTTCGCTCCTATAAATGCAAGCAAAACAAAGGCAATCCAGTGGTCAACGCTTACGATATAGGATTCAAACTGCTTTCCCAGAATCCAGCCTATAAGCGGCATAAGTGCCTGAAATCCTCCGAAAAACAATGCTATAAGCGCCGTCTGACCGTAATTGAGCTTTTGCATTTTCAGTCCCTTGCATACTGCAACGGCAAAGGCATCCATAGATAAACCGACCGCAATCAAAAAAAGTTCCGCAAATCCCATATTCATTACTCCTTATTTTAAAACAGCAAACAAGACTCATATGCATAAGCATATGAGTCTTCATTTCGTATTAGTCTCTGCTCTGTCCGGCTTCCATTCTGTTTGCAGCCGCTGTTACAAATCCCCTGAAAAGCGGATGAGGTCTGTTCGGTCTTGATTTGAATTCGGGATGAAACTGACCTGCGACAAACCACGGATGATCCGGAATTTCTATCATCTCGACTATATGATTATCGGGCGAAGTGCCTGCGAAAATCATTCCGCCTGAAAGCAGGGCATCACGGTAATCATTATTTACCTCATATCTGTGTCTGTGGCGTTCATAAATCATATCCTTGCCGTAAAGAGCATAAGCCTTTGACTGCGTATTCAGCATGCAGGGGTACTGACCGAGTCTCATTGTACCGCCCATATCGGTAACGCCCTTCTGCTCAGGCAGAATATCAATAACAGGGTGTGTTGTCTGCGGATTGATTTCGGCCGAATTCGCGTCCTTATATCCCAGAACATTTCGGGCAAATTCGATAATTGCAATCTGCATGCCAAGACAGATGCCAAGATACGGTATATTGTTTTTCCTTGCGTATTCGCAAGCCTTTATTTTCCCCTCAATACCTCTTGAACCGAAACCTCCGGGAACAAGAATTCCGTCCATTTTTCCGAGAATTTCATCAAGATCCGCATCGCTGTCTTCAAGTGTTTCGGAATCGATCCAGTATATATCAACTGCCGAATGTGTTTCTATACCGCCATGCTTGAGTGCCTCGTTGACGGATATATAGCTGTCGTGAAGCTCCACATACTTGCCGACCATACCTATTTTAACCGTGCGCACAGGGTTGCGAAGCGCATAAAGCATTTCCTGCCAGTCGGCGAGATCTGGCTCGCCGCACGCGAGGCCGAGCTTTTTAATGGCAACCGTGTCAAGTCCCTCATCCCTGAGCATCATCGGCACGGCATAGAGAATATCGCAGTTGTTGTTTTCAATTACACAATCCTTTTCCACATTGCAGAAAAGGGCAATTTTTTTTCTTATGTCATCCGTCAGCGGATGCTCCGTACGGCACACAATTATATCGGGATTGATTCCGAGCGCAAGC
This sequence comes from uncultured Clostridia bacterium, assembly GCA_947628175.1. GTDB lineage: Bacteria > Bacillota > Clostridia > Oscillospirales > Acutalibacteraceae > Eubacterium_R. Next base: position 10,931 of record CANQZA010000022.1, read on the forward strand.
ATTTCCTTTACGCTGTGCTGAGTCGGCTTTGATTTAAGCTCATCGGAGGCCGAAAGATACGGCACGAGCGTCACATGGATAAACAGGCAGTTTTCCCTGCCGTATTCAATTGAAAACTGTCTTATTGCCTCAAGAAAGGGCTGGCTTTCTATATCTCCTATTGTTCCTCCGATTTCAACAAAGCATACATCTGCACCTGTATCGGCATTTCTTGCGATAGAGCGCTTGATTTCGTTTGTAACATGCGGAATAATCTGAATTGTCTGTCCGCCGTAAACGCCCTTTCTTTCGTCTGTAATTACCTTCCAGTAAACTCTGCCGGAGGTAAGGTTTGAATTCTGGGAAAGCGATTCGTCAATAAACCTTTCATAGTGGCCGAGATCAAGATCCGTCTCAGCACCGTCATCGGTGACAAAAACCTCTCCGTGCTGAACGGGATTCATGGTTCCGGGATCAACATTAAGATACGGATCAAGCTTCTGCGCAGTAACTTTAAGTCCTCTCGCCTTTAAAAGCCTGCCGAGTGATGCGGCTGTTATACCCTTGCCGAGTCCGCTGACAACACCGCCCGTGACAAATATGTATTTTGGTTTTTTCATAAATATCCTCCCTCCTGTCGGATTTTGCGGATTTAAAAAATAAAAACAAACGGCTGCACTGATGTACAACCGTCTGTACTTATATATTATATAGCATTGCCTTTTATAAATCAATAGGTGTGAAAAAATTTTTACTGCTTATTTATGATTCATTGATGATTTTGCTTTTCGGGTCGCAGGTCAGTCTTATTCCGAGCTTTTTCAAAACATTTTCATCAACCTGAGCAAGCATCACCGAAGAATGAACCTCGCAGTTTTTGAGCCTGCAAAGCTGCGCCATTGCCTTTTCGGCATTTTTATCCGTTACCGCGGAAATGGACAGGGCAAGCAGAACCTCGTCTGTATGAAGTCTCGGATTGTGATTGCCGAGATGATTCACCTTCAGCTCCTGTATAGGATGAATGACCTCAGGCAAAATCAACAGAACTTTATCATTGATACCTGCAAGATGCTTAAGCGAGTTCAAAAGCATTGCAGACGCACAGCCAAGCAAATCTGAGGTCTTGCCGGTTATGACCGTACCGTCATTTAGCTCGATGGCGGCAGCCGGCTGCTCTGTTTTCAGGGCAAGTGCTCTTGAGGCAGAGGTGCATTTTCTGTCACTGTCGCTTATTCCCGCCTGATTCATCAGCAGCTCAAGCTTATAGATTTCATCCTTTGTGCCGGAGCCTTTAACATTTGCGCAAAGAGCACTCAGATACCGTCTTACGATTTCCTGCCGTGATGCCTCTCTTACGGCATCGTCGTCCACAATACAGTTTCCCGCCATATTTACACCCATATCCGTAGGCGATTTATATGGACATTCGCCGTAAATTCTGTAAAAGGTTGCTTTTAAAACAGGAAAAATCTCCACATCCCTGTTATAGTTGACCGTCGTTTCTCCGTATGCCTCAAGATGCCACGGATCAATCATATTAATGTCGTTGAGATCAGCCGTTGCCGCCTCATAAGCCATATTGACAGGATGGCTCAGCGGAAGATTCCATATCGGGAAGGTCTCAAATTTGGCATATCCCGCCTTTATGCCCCTCTTGTTTTCGTGGTAGAGCTGGGAAAGACAGGTTGCCATTTTTCCGCTTCCCGGTCCCGGAGCGGTAATAATCACAAGCTTGCGGTTTGTTTTTATGTACTCATTTTTTCCGTAACCCTCGTCGCTTACAATTTTTGAAATATTTGACGGATAGCCGTCAATCATATAATGATGATAAACGGGATACCCCATTGATCTGAGCTTTTTTTCAAACGCGTCAACCTTTGGATGAGGCGCATATTTTGTTAAAACAACGCTTCCTACCATAAGGCCTCTGCCGGCAAAAGCACGGATAAGCCTGACTGCGTCAACATCGTATGTAATGCCGAGATCCGCCCTTACCTTGCAATTTTCTATATCCTGAGCGCTTATTACAATTACGATCTCCGCCTCATCTCTAAGCTGCATAAGCATCTGGAGCTTGCTGTCAGGCTCAAAGCCGGGAAGAACCCTGGACGCGTGGAAATCATCAAACAGCTTTCCGCCGAATTCCAGATAGAGCTTTCCGCCGAACTCACCTATTCGTTCACGGATACGGCTCGACTGCATTTTTAAATACCTGTCATTGTCAAAACCTATTTTATACATATTTCCCTCTCTGCTCAAATAATCTGCAAAAAACAAAAACGGCTGCACAAATGCACCCGTTTGTACTTATATATTATAAGTCATTGCTGTTTACAAATCAATAGCTCCGGGGAAATTTTACCGCACGCAGCGGGAATAACTGTTAAAAAGCGTCATCATTCCCGTATTTACAACACATTCTGTGCGTGATATAATTTTAAAAAGAATTACACGGCCGGCAAACAAAACGATGAGGTGTGTCATATGAACCAAGATATTGAAAAAGTGCTTTTGAACAGAAAAGAGCTGTCTGACATAATCAGAAATTTAGGAGAAAAAATAACACACGACTATCAGAACAAAAATCTGCTGATCGTGTGTGTATTAAAGGGCTCCGTCTATTTTTTTACAGATCTGTCACGGCATATTGATCTTCCGTGCCGAATTGATTTTATTCAGGCATCAAGCTATGGCACGGGCACTGTGTCAAACGGTGAGGTTACAATGATCAAGGATATTCAGCAGGATCTTTCAGACTTTGATGTTCTGATTACGGAAGATATACTTGACACCGGCATAACACTCAAACACATAAAGAATATGCTTTTAAAAAGAAATCCGAGATCGGTTGCCGTCGCTGTACTGCTGGACAAGCCATCAAGGCGCGTTGCGAACATAAAAGCCGACTATACCGGATATGAGGTCGAAGATGAATTTGTTGTAGGCTACGGACTGGATTACAATCAGCTTTACAGAAACCTGCCTTATATAGGTATTCTTAAAAGAGATATATACGAATAACATTCTTTTCTTTGCAGGATATTTTTGGTTAATTGTCTTTACATCTTCCTTTCAATATAATATAATACATTCGCACTGTATCCGCAGGCAAAAATATCATTTGCCGGGATTATTTGTATTTTGTGTTTGTACAGATGCCTTGGAACAGTAGCAGAAAGGAAAATAGAATATGAATCAAAACACAAAGAAAATCGCGGGAATCGGTATATTCACCGCAATCGTCGTGGCATTTCAATTCTGGTTGAGTGCTATCAAAGTTGGGACCTTTACGCTGTCCTTTGTACTTGTGCCGATCGTAGTCGGTGCGGCAATATACGGCAAATGGTCGGGCGCGTGGCTTGGTCTTGCATTCGGTGTTTCCGTTCTTTTGTCAGGCGATGCAGGATTATTCCTCGCAGTTAACCCCGCCGGAACCGTTATAACGGTACTGCTCAAGGGTATGCTTGCAGGCCTTTGCGCGGGAGTCGTATACGATCTTCTAAAAAAGAAGACGCAAATCGGCGCAGTCGTTTTGAGCGCAGTTGTCTGCCCCATTGTAAATACGGGAATCTTCCTTGCAGGATGTCAGATATTCTTTCTTGACACCATCAGGCAGTGGGCACAGGGCGCAGGCTTCGGCGATTCAACAGGAACCTATATGATTGTAGGTCTTGTCGGCCTTAATTTCCTATTTGAATTTGCAATCAATCTTGTTCTCTCCCCTGTTATTCTCAAGCTCATCAAAATCGCGAGCAAGGAGAAAAACTGAACATAACTCAAATTATAAACCGCTTATACTTATTTATATAGATTACACCCTGACGGCTACACAGGGAAAGCAGTTTATTTATATTCATTCTGTAGCCGGAAAGGCTATGTAAAATAATATGATTTTAGCGATTGATGTCGGAAACACAAATATTGTTCTCGGCTTTCTCGACGGTGAAACGCTTGTTAACGAGTGCCGTCTGTCCACTGCCATTGACGATTCGGCGGAGGAATATGCGATAAAATTCAACAGTATTTTCAACATATGCAATATATCTGTTGACGATATAGAGGGTGCGGTTTTATCCTCGGTTGTTCCACCGCTTAACAGAACCATATCAAAAGCAGTTAAACTTCTGACGCAAAAAAATCCCATTGTAGTAGGACCCGGCGTCAAAACGGGACTCAACATAAAAACAAACAATCCCGCGGAACTGGGCGCGGACATGGTTGTGGGCGCAGTCGCCGCGACAGCAAAATACCCTTGTCCGCAGATTATCTTTGATTTAGGGACTGCCACAACGGCCTCCGTCATAGACAAAGACGGCAAATTTATAGGCGGAGCTATTATGTGCGGCGTCAAGACGGCTCTCAGCGCCCTTTCAAACGCAACGGCACAGCTCCCACAGATTGAAATTATTGCGCCGTCCTCTGCCATAGGCACAAATACCGTTGACTGTATGCGCTGCGGAACGGTTTTCGGCGCGGCGGCAATGATTGACGGTCTTGTCAAAAGATTTGAGCATGAGCTCGGTGAAACGGCAACCGTTATTATAACGGGAGGTCTTGGGGGTATTGTGGCAAAATACTGCGAGACCGACGCTATTGTTGACAAAAATCTGCTCATTGACGGACTGAGAATAGTTTACGAAAAAAATAAATAAAAGAGGTAGAAAGTATTATGGCGGTATTTCGTCCGTTCAGGGCATTTCGTCCTTCAAAAGAAAATCAGGCATTGATTCCGGCTCTGCCGTATGATGTTATGAGCAGCAGCGAGGCAAGAGAAATGGTTAAGGGTCATCCCCTGTCATTTCTTCATATAGACAGGGCTGAGGTTGATCTGCCGGAAGATATTAATATTTATGATCATGCTGTTTACGCGAAGGCAAAAGAAAATCTTGATTTTCTGAAATCCTCAAAGGCTGTAATTCAGGACAGCACTCCGTGCTTTTACATATACCGCCAGATTATGAACGGCAGAAGCCAGACGGGCATTGTGGGCTGCGCATCAATAGACGATTACACGGACAATATCATTAAAAAGCACGAACATACGCTTGAAAAAAAGGAAATTGACCGTATTAACCATGTTGACATATGTGACGCCAACACAGGACCGATATTTTTAACTTACAGAAAAAATGATGAGATCAACTCGATTGTCGGCGCTTGGATGAAAGCGCATGAGCCTGTTTATCATTTTGATTATGACGGCGTAACCCAAACCGTATGGGTTGTTGACGACAACCGTACGGCTGAAACGCTTACACAGCTTTTTAAGGGCGTGTCTGCGCTTTATATAGCAGACGGTCATCACAGATGCGCGTCCGCCGTTAAGGTCGGTCAGAAAAGGCGCGGTGAAAATCCGAATTACACAGGCGAAGAGGAGTTCAACTTTTTCCTCGCTGTTGCGTTCCCCGATGCCGACCTTGAAATCATGGACTACAACCGCGTTGTAAAGGACTTAAACGGATTGAGCGAAGAAGAATTTTTACATTCGCTTGAAAGTCATTTTGAGGTTAAAAGGGAAAACGGCAGATACAAACCCTGCGAAAAGCATACCTTCGGCATGCTGCTTAACGGTCAGTGGTACAGTCTGAGAGCAAAAAGCGATATTATAAATGCGGGTAATCCTGTTGAAAGGCTGGATGTTTCCATTCTTCAAAAAAATCTGCTTGACCCGATACTCGGAATAAAAAATCCAAAAGCAGACGAAAGAATAGATTTCATCGGCGGCATACGGGGTCTCGGCGAGCTTGAAAAGCGAGTACATGACGGCATGGCGCTTGCGTTTGCGATGTATCCCACAACGGTTGATGATTTAATGGCAATAGCAGACGCAGATTTGATTATGCCCCCAAAGTCAACATGGTTTGAGCCCAAACTTCTTTCCGGATTATTTATACACAGTCTGTCTTGAAATCATTTCTGTATTGTGTTAGAATAATTTTACAGAATATAAAAAGGGAGATTACGCTATGAAAATTGCCAATGAATATTCAGACAGTATTGATATTCAGAAGAATACGGAATATGCTGTTAAGGGCATAACAAAAATCTGCAAAAAAATCGGTCCGCGCAAGCCCGGCTCACCCGAAGAGCTGCGTGCGCAGCAATGGATGGAAAAGGATATGAAAAATTACTGTGATAAAACAGAAATTGAGTCCTTTACCCTTCACCGCCAGGGCTTTATGGGATTTATACCGTTTACTGTTGCATGCGGAGTTGCGTCTGTTTTTGTGAACTGGTTTGTTTCTCCCGTTGCCGCGCTGGTACTATGCGTGCTTGCATTTATACCGCTTTTGTTTGAATTTCTGATGTATAAGGAATTTGACGATTTTCTTTTCCCGAAACAGACATCACACAATATGATTGCCACAAAAAGCCCCAAAGGCGAAACAAAGAAACGCCTGATTATGATCGGTCATTCCGACAGCCAGTTTGAATGGACGCTCAATTATCTGATTGGCGGTCTGCGTGCCAAGCTTTTTGTCGAAGTACCTGCCGTTGTAGGTCTCGTTGTTCAGACGATTTACGCTCTGGTATGTATTATCGCGGGTAAAGGCGTTCTCTCTGCTATGAATATACAAAGCGCAAGATGGTTTTTCATTTTGTTCTTCGTTGTATCATGCGTATTCATTCCTTTTGAACTTGCGTTCCTGTTTTTCCAAAGCTGGACCAAATCCGTTCCCGGCGCTTCAGATAACCTTTCCGGTTGCTACACCGGCATGGGAACAATTAAAGCGCTTTCGGAGGCAGGCATTGAATTTGAAAATACCGAGCTGGTTATGATATGCTCAGGCTCCGAGGAGGCAGGACTCAGAGGCGCGAAGGCATATGTAAAAAAACACGAACAGGAACTCAAGGATTTGCCCACTGCTGTTGTCGCGCTTGACACTTTCCGTGATCTTGAGGACATGGCAGTTTATGACCGCGACCTTTCGGGTACGGTAAGGCACGACTGGGGTGTTAAGCATCTTGTTCAGAACGCTGCAAGAAACTGCGGCTTTGAATTGCCGTTCTCCTCTATCTATATCGGCGGCTGCGATGCCGCGGCATTCACGCAAAAGGGCATTAAAGCAACAGGTTTTGCCGCAATGAATCCCGATCCTCCGCGTTATTACCATACACGCCTTGACACGCCCGAAAATCTCAGACCCGAGTGTATCAGCGCAGGTATTGAGATTATGTGCGAGGTTGCCTGTATGTATGATAAAGAAGGACTTCCCGAGCAGACAAAGTAAGCAATTGCAACCTGCTTAAAAAGATAATAACCATAAGCAATTTATGTATAAATCACCTGTTGTTGTAAAAAATGATAGCAGGTGATTTTTTATGATGTTTTTAAAAGCGTTTATTGTGGGCGGTCTCATCTGTGTTGTAGGACAGCTTTTAATTGATTTTACAAAGCTTACACCTGCAAGAATACTTGTTTTGTTTGTATGCTTAGGCGTTCTCCTCGGCGGTCTGGGCATTTATCCCAAACTGATCGATTTTGCCGGCGCCGGGGCGACTGTTCCCCTCACCGGCTTTGGATCTGCACTGGCAAAGGGTGTGAAGGAGGCTGTTCAGAAGGACGGATTTCTGGGCGTAATAACAGGTGGCTTTCAGGCTTGCGCCGCAGGAGTTACGGTTGCCGTTTTAAGCGGACTTGCCGTTGCAATGATATGCCGTCCGAAGGATAAATAATTTTGTCGAGTGAATTGACTTGATATGATCTTGTTATTGTGATATACTTTGGTTAAAGATAAATTTGGAGGTATATTTTATGGCAATGACATATGAATCCGTTGTTCAGGCAACAAGAAAAAAGTTTTTAAATACAGATGTATCATCTGTACAGGGGACTCTTGCTTTTCAGATTAATCTTGTAGGCAAAGTTGAGGGTATCTTTTACATTGAGATTAAAGACGGCAGAGTGAATGTAGAGCCGTATGAGTACTACGACCGCAACGCCATAATCACAATGAATGCCACAAACTTTACAAAGCTGATCAACGGCAAGCTTGATCCTGTTATCGCATTTACAACAGGCAAGCTCAAAGTTGACGGTGATGTGAATGCCGCTCTGGAGCTTGTTAAATTTATCAAATAAAATAAAAAGATACTGCCATGCAGGCATGACTTGAATGCAAAGAAAAATGATTCCACTTTCCGATTGCGGAATCATTTTTCTTTGCCAATAAGTACAATTTTGACTTAAAAATATGCATTTTTGCATTTTTATGGTATCGGACAAAAAATTATACTATCATATTTGAAATTGATTAACCCGTATTCCTGTACAGAGAATAGAAAACAGAAACGAAAGGATTGTTTGGATTGCATAAAATTTGTTGTAATTATTTGTGAAAAGTGCCGAAATATCAGTCTTTTTTTATTTTATTGTCACAAAAAGGAATTTTTTTGGAATTAAGTATTATATAAAGATATTTTGGGAGATCGTTAAGTTGTATCTGTAACATGCCAAAGAGAGGACAATACTTATGAAAACCAATGCAGCCATACAGGAAAGGGGCATTTCTTCGGCAAAAAAGAATTTGTCTGTCAAAAACAGCAGAAGCACTTTCTTTTTTTACTATACCGCCCTATTCATTCTCTGTGCGTCAGCAGTATACTGCTATTTTATATTGAATCAACGAACTCTTATTTTTAACAGTGACGGGTGGAAACAACATTTTACGGCATTTATCTATTTTGGTCAGTATTTAAGAAAAATCATACGAACCCTTGTGACAAAGCACCGTTTTGTTGTGCCGCAGTGGAATTTCCATATCGGATACGGCGGTGATATTCTCACCACACTTCACTATTATGTAATCGGAGATCCGCTCAATTTGCTTTCTGTTTTTGCGCCGAAAAAATATTCTGTATATCTCTATGTCTTTTTATCCGTATTCAGACTGTATCTTGCCGGTATTGCCTTTTCGGTTTTTTGTTTTTATAAAAATAAATACAGCAAAACGGCCGTTATATCCGGTTCGCTTGTGTATGTGTTTTTTACATATTCTTTTCAGATGGTGGCAAGGCATCCGTTTTTTGCAAATCCGATGATTTATCTTCCGCTCCTGCTCACAGGAACGGAAAAGGTGATAAAAAAGGAAAAGCCGTATCTGCTCATACTATCTGTATTTCTATCGGCGTGCAGCAATTTCTATTTTTTCTATATGCTTGTTTTGATAACAGTCTTATATGTTTTCTTCCGGCTGTTTTTCATCTACGGCAGGCATCAAATTAAGAACGCGGCGTTATCGGTTTTGCGCATAGGCGCTTACGCATCAATCGGCGTATTGATGAGCGGCTGCATATTGCTGCCTGTTATAACATCGTTTCTGAGTGACAGCAGAAATCAGGGAAACTACAATTTCAGTCTGTTTTATGACAAAAAATATTACAAAACTTTTCTTGCAGGCTTTCTGACCTCCGATAACTACCCGGGCGGCCAGACACTGATGGGCTTTTCGTGTATTGCGCTCCTGGCAATTTTTCTGATGTTTTTAAAAAGGAAGCAGCACACCCAACTGAAGGCAGGCTTCATTATCGCAACCGGTATGCTTCTTTTCCCCGTTTTCGGCTATATCTTTAACGGCTTTTCGTATATTGCAAACAGGTGGATATGGGCATATTCCATGCTCGTCGCGTATATCCTTGTTGTGATGTGGAAAGATCTTATGCAAATCAGCCGCGCACAGGCGGCATATCTGGCTGCTATGATGTCCGTTTATATGGCCGCGGCTCTGCTCCTTTCCTCTAAACGATCGGAAAGTGTCATCTTTTCGGTGCTGGTGTCCTTTATGGCCATTTGTTTTTTGTGCGGCAGACCGGAAATAAAAAGAAAGAACCTACTCAGCGCAGCAGCTTTGATTTTTGTTATTATAAGCATTGCGGGAAACGCGTTCTTCTTCTATTCCAACAATTACCTTGCCAATACAAAAAATTTTGTCAGCTTTTCTCAGGTGGATAAAAAGCTGACAAACACTGTCGGAAGCAAAATAAAAGAAACGGTTAAAGATAAGAAATTTTACCGTTATTCGGGCAATAAACTTGTATATAACACAGACCTGCTTGACCGCACTTATTCAACGAGTTTTTACTGGAGTACGCAAAACCCATACATTGCACAGTATATTGCTGAAATGAATCTGCCGGTTGACTACCTTTATGCATATAAAAATCTTAATAACAGAGCAGCTCTCAACGCGCTTGCGAATGTAAAATATTATTACTCCAAGTCGGCAGATGATGTGCCCTACGGATTTGAAAAATACAAAGGTAGAATCTATAAAAACGATAACTTTCTTCCTTTTGGGTATGCCTATTCAAAATACTTTACAAGAGCGGAATACGATGCGCTGTCCCCGGTAAAAAAGCAGGCGGCACTGCTGGACAGTGTTATGCTTGAGACGGATATTAAACATTATGAAAAAGCGCAGTTGCGCTTCAGTGATAAGAATATAAATATAACCCCCCCCCGCAAAACGCAAGTGTTAAAATGGACGGCAGCAAGATTTATGTACACAAAAGCGGAGACTGCATTTCCATTCATTTTGATGGGTGTGAAAATTCCGAAACATACCTTAAACTGTGTATTGACGATTTTACGACGGTCTCCGGCAGCAATGCGCCTGAGAAATTGCGTTTTACTTTCAAATCACATACAGACAGTGATGATTTTAATACATCACTTTTATATAAAACCAAGTATAATCTCCGATATGATTCCACAAAGGATTTTCTGATTAATACGGGCTACAGCAAAAAGGCAAAGAAATCCATTGAAATTGTTTTTCCTATGGCGGGAACCTATACCATTTCCGACATATCGGTAATCTGCCAGCCCATGGACGGATTTTCACAAAAAATCAGCAGGCTCAGGGAAAATCCCCTTGAAAAGGTGAAGATAAAAACGGATGAGATAAGGGCTTCGGTTTCTTTTGACGAGGCAAAAATCCTTTGTATAGGCGTGCCGTACAGCAAAGGCTGGAGCGCTTATGTGGACGGTGAAAAGACACAGCTTCTCAGAGCAAACACAATGTTCAGCGCCCTTGCGCTTGATAAAGGGAATCATGATATACAGCTTGTCTATTCAACCCCTTATCTGAAAACGGGATTTTGTATGACAGCCGCGGGATTTATCTGCCTGTCCATAATTACAATCCTTACACAGACAAAATCAAAAAGAAATAAACATCATTTTCTGTAAAATAAAACCTCAGCCCGGCTGAGGTTTTATGGTTTAATTAAGCGGTGAATTTTCATTGTCGTCAGATGTTTTGGGAGGGGCGACTTTCACCTTATTTTTATTAAGCTTCATTATGGGAATCAGAAGTCCCGGCATTCCCGTAAACGAAGCGGCTGTGCATACCGTCTGCCTTACAAACGGGAAAAGCTGATCAAACGACGAAGTATGAATGTCCGGCTTTTCATCTTCATCGCCATATATGAATTCCGCTACCATTTCAAGTTTCAGTTCAAACGGATTCATATCCGCGTCTGTAATCCTCAGTTCAAGCATACCGACGCACTTTTTATCATTATCCATATAATTTACATTATATTTAAGCTGGTTTTGCAGCTTGAGCTGTGTTCCCGGCTGTGCTTTATTTTCAATCTCAAGGCGGTTAACCTTGTATCCTTTAAGCTCTACCATAATGATTTACACTCCCTTATGACAATCTTACATTATTGAATTTGAAATCCTCTGTCTGCGGACTTACGGCATGACCGTCAAATCTGACAAGCTCGAGATTTTCAACATTTTCGGCATCAATGGCGTGCTTATAGCTGTCGCAAATATTGCCCCAGCGCGTTTTTGTTTTTTCAATAGTTACATTTTTGGCATATCGGATAAAGAAAGCGGAATTGCTGTAAGGCTCCACACCCCAATCAAGGCACGGTCGCAAATCATAGAGACCGCACTGCCATCTGCTTGTTTTTGTAAGCTCTACGCGGCAGTTTTCAAACTGAATATCCTCAATAATATTATCGGCATTTCCGTGAATAAGAACACCGTTTTCCCCTTTTGCCGTAACATTGAAAAAGCGTATATTCCTTATTGTTCCGCTTTTCGTGTTCTCATCGCGGTTAAAGGTGGTAATCACAATCGGCTCCGCTGTTCCCCACCAATCCGGACTGAAGCGTCTTGTTTCAATAATAATATTCTGATAGGTTACATTTTCAACACAGCCGCCGTCACGGATCTGAATGGAAAGCCCTCTGTTTGACTTGCTGATGACGCAGTTTGAAACGATAACATTCCTGAAATCTCCGACACCCTCCGTACCGATTTTGATTGCCGCGGAGGTCGATATAAGCGTACAGCCGTCAATTATAATATTCTCACATGCGCCGTATTCACTGTTGCCCTTTGAGGTTTTCAGACAGATACAGTCATCCGCGCAGGTTATATGACAGCCGAGTATTCTTACATTGGTACAGTGATCCGGATCAATTCCGTCGCTGTTTGCCACATCAAGGTCGTTGAGAATCCTTATTCTGTCAATAAGAACATCATCACATCCTGCCGGATGAAGCGTCCAAAACGGAGCATCAATAACGGTGAATTCCTTAAAAGTTACATGATTGCTCTTTTCGACATAAATAACGGTCGGCCGCGGATAGAAATCACCCGTCACATAATACCGATCCTTCCTCTGAACAAAGGCGTGTCCGTTTGCGTCAATCATTCCGCCGCCGCTGATTGACGCACCGTCCGCCTCATATCCGTAAATAAATACAAAGCTCGGTTTACCTGTCACAGGATTTCCGATCAGCGCCGTTTTCGGATCATTTATCAGCTTGTTTGGTCTGATATATCCGTCAATATTGCCTGTTGCCCGGATGACCGCACCCTTTTGAATGTAAAGATCAACATTTTTCCTGAGCCGGATTGAGTCGGAATAATATATATGACCGCTCGGCAGAACCACCTGCCCTCCGCCGTTTTTTGCGCAATCATCAATGGCATGCTGTATGGCAAAAGCGTCATTTGTTCTGCCGTCGCCCCTGGCACCGTACTGCATTACATTATAAATTTTCATATGCTATCGTTGCACCTTCCGTCATTAAAATATATCCTTATTCTTTACGATATTTCTTCAAAACTGTCTGTTTTATAATATCACATATTTTCCCATATTACAATTGCATATTGACACAAAATCTCTTTTATAATAAAATTATATCAGAATTTTCTGAGGTGATTTTATGAAAAAACTTTTATCTGTAATAACGGCAGTTGTTATGATGATTACAGGTCTTGGTACAGCTGCCCCCGCAGCCTTTGCCGCAGAGCGTTATACCGTTTTAAATGTCGCACCCAAAAACAACAGCGATGCATCAGATTTAATCCAGCAGAAGCTTAATGTCGCAAGGGACAAGGCAAGCGCGTCAAAGCAGTATAAAATTGTTGTCGCAAAGGGAAATTATACTTTAAGCAAGCATCTGATTCTGTATTCAAATACATATCTTGATTGCAGCGGCGCCGTTTTCAAAAAGAATTATAACAAAGGAACCATGCTGACAATCGGACTGAATACAAGCGGCGCTACAGGCAACAGCTATTATAAAAACATCACAATAAACGGCGGTACATTCAACGCCGACGGCAGCACGGGCAAAAAAACAGGCGGAATTATAAAATTTTCACACGCAAACAATGTAAAAATCACCAACGCCTCTTTTAAAAACTGCTGTGACGGACATCACATAGGATTTGCCGGCTGCAAGAATATAACGATTTCAGGCTGTACTTTTTCCGGTCACTATTACTCAACCACCCAGAATGACAACAATATGGAAGCGGTTCAGCTTGATGTGCTTGAAAAGTATCACTTCCCTGACTTGGCGGCAAAGAGCTACGATTACACGATGAATGAGAATATCACGGTTACAAACTGCAAATTCAGCAATGTAAACAGGGGACTCGGCTCTCACAGCGCCTTCACGGGCAGATATATGAAAAATATAAAATTCACCAACAATACCTTCTCCAATGTAGGCGGCTATGCCATTCAGACCTCCAATTATATCGGCGCGACAATCACGGGCAATAAAATAGAAAACTGCAGTGCGGGCATATACTACAGAAGCATTAATCCCGATTATGCAAATCTTTACGCAAAGGACTCCTCTCCTGTAAAGGACACATCAACCGTTATTAAAAACAACACAATTACAATTATGGATAAAAAGGATAAGAAATTTAACCAGGATCCTTACGGAATACGAGTTTACGGAGAAAATGTAAAAAAGAATAAGAAAATAGAAAACGGAACGCTTAAAAAAGGTGACTACCGCGCATACGGCGTGACCATTTCCAATAATAAAATAACCGTAAAACGAGTTTCAAACGCAATATGGCTTTACGGCGCAGTAGGCACCAAGATATCAAAAAATACAATCAATTTTGTCAAATCATCAGGCAAGAGTACCTGCCACGGCATCAGAATTGATACCTGCTCAAAGACAAATATTTCAAATAACAAAATCACCGCAAATTCGATATCCTATGTTAAAAACGGCATTATTACAGACAACTCAAAATCTCTTACAATAAGCGCCAATACCATTTCAAAGGCAAAGCTTAACGGTATCAATATCAGTAACAGCTCAACCGCAAAGATAACCAAAAACACGATTTCATCAAACGGTGAGTGCGGTATTCTCTGCTATGACGGCTCAAAAATTTCAACCTCGTCAAACACGGTCAAGGGAAACAAAAAGCACGGCGTCTTCTTTGTAAATTGTTCATCACAGAGTACAATGAGCAAGGATACTATATCCGCAAGCACCAACTACGGCGTAGCCCTTCAAAAATCAAAGGCAAAGCTGTCGTCGGTAAAATCAAACAAAAACAAAAAATACGGCATCTACCTGACGCAGAGTTCTTCCGCAACAATATCAAAATGCACCGTTTCGTCAAACTCTTCCGACGGCATTTATGCAACACAGAAATCAAATGTCTCAATCAGCGGTTCCACCGTTTCTTCCAATAAGGGCAACGGCGTATATTTTACAAATTCCGCAAAGGGTACTGTAAAATCGACAAAAATCAAAAGCAACAAAAAATACGGAATTTACAGAACCGGAAAAGCAGGCAAGGTTAAAATACAAAAAGTCACCTACAGCAAAAACAAGGGCGGTAAGATTAAATAAGAATTACATTGACTTTGCTGTGACTATATAATATAATACTAAAGGCACGGTGCAGGCACCGTTGCCTTTGGTTTTGCGGAAAACAAACTTATTTTTGAGGAGAATCATTATTATGGTTAGAGCGATTGTTGGCGCCAACTGGGGCGATGAGGGCAAGGGCAAAATCACAGATATGTTTGCAGGCCAGAGTGATATCGTAATCCGCTTTCAGGGCGGTGCCAACGCGGGTCACACAATTATCAACGAGCACGGCAGATTTGCATTTCACCTTATGCCGTCAGGCGTTTGCTATGATCATACCACATGTATAATCGCAAACGGTGTTGCACTGGATATAAACAAATTTTTCAACGAGCTTGAAGATGTCAAAAAAGCGGGTCTCCATCCTCATCTGCTGGTAAGCGAGAGAGCTCAGATTCTGATGCCCTACCATATTCTGCTTGATGAATATGAGGAGGAAAGACTCGGCAAAAATGCCTTTGGCTCCACAAAATCAGGTATAGCTCCTTTCTTCAGCGATAAATACGCGAAAATCGGAATTCAGGTTAACGAGCTCTTTGACGACGAAACATTAAAAGCAAAAATCAAAAATATCTGTACGCTTAAAAATCTTACACTTAAATATGTTTACAACAAGCCGCTTCTTGAGGAGCAGGAGCTTTACAATACCTGCGTTGAATACAGAGAGAAAATAAAGCCCTATGTGTGTGATACACATACCTATCTTATGAATGCTCTTAAAGAGGGCAAAAATATTCTCCTTGAGGGGCAGCTCGGCACTTTGAAAGACCCCGATTTCGGAATCTATCCTATGGTCACCTCCTCATCAACACTCGCAGGCTACGGCGCAGTTGGCGCAGGAATTCCTCCGCACTGCATCGACGATGTTGTTGTTGTTACAAAGGCATATTCCTCAGCAGTCGGCGCAGGCGAATTTGTATCGGAAATCCTTGACGAAAATGAAGCGCAGGCGCTTCGCATTCACGGCGGTGACAAGGGCGAATTCGGGGCGACAACAGGCAGACCGAGAAGAGTCGGCTGGTTTGACTGCGTCGCAACAAGATACGGCGTTGCATGTCAAGGCGCGACGCAGGTTGTAATGACCGCTCTTGACTGCCTTTCCTATCTTGAGGAAATAAAAATCTGTACAGGCTATGAGGTTGACGGAAAAATCATCAGAGATTTCCCTACAACACCTGTGCTCAAGCGGTGCAAGCCCGTGCTTAAAACCATGAAGGGCTGGCACTGTGACATCCGCGGTATCCGGAATTATAACGAGCTTCCGCAGGAGACACGAGCTTATGTCGAGTTTATAGAAAAGGAGCTCGGTTATCCGATAACAATGGTTTCAAACGGTCCGGAGCGCGAAGCTATCATTCACAAAAACAAATAATGTACTGCAAAAGCTCGGATTTTTCCGGGCTTTAAGTATATAATGTCTTGAAATAAAAACGCTGATTGGATATAATACCTTAACAATAACTTATTTTTCAGGAGGTACATATGGAAAAAATTCTCGTTCTCGACTTTGGCGGTCAGTATAATCAGTTGATAGCCCGGCGTGTCCGCGATCATCATGTTTATGCCCAAATTCTTCCTTATACAACGCCTATTGAAACAATCCGGGATAATCATTATAAGGGAATCATTTTCACCGGAGGTCCGAATTCTGTCTATGATATGTCATCTCCTCATTATGCAAAGGAAATACTTGATCTGGGTATTCCCGTCCTCGGAATATGCTACGGTTGCCAGCTTATAGCATGGATGGCAGACGGCGAGGTTAAGACCGCGCCTAAAAGCGAGTACGGCAAAATTGAATTTACCGCTGATAAAAACTCGCCCCTTTTTAAAGGTGTTGACAAAACATCAATCGTGTGGATGAGCCACACAGATTATATATCCCGCCCTCCGCAGGGTTTCAAAATTTCGGGACATACAGACGACTGCCCCTGCGCTGCAATGGAAAACAGGGAAAAAAAGATATATGCCGTTCAGTTTCACCCGGAGGTCACCCACTCTCAGTTCGGCTCGCAGATACTGTATAACTTCCTCTATGAAGTGTGCTGCTGCAGCGGTGATTGGGTTATGGATAATTTCATTGATCAAACAGTTTCAAAACTCAGGGAGCAGATTGGTGACAAAAAAGTAATACTCGGTCTTTCCGGCGGCGTTGATTCATCTGTTGCCGCGGCACTCCTTGCAAAGGCAGTCGGAAGGCAGCTCACCTGCGTCTTTGTTGACCAGGGGCTTATGCGCAAGGACGAAGGCGATTTTGTGGAAAAGAACTTTACCTCGCTGTTTGATATGAATTTTCTGAGAATCAACTGCGGCAGCCTTTTCCTTGAAAAACTCAGAGGAGTGGTTGATCCCGAGCAAAAAAGAAAAATTATCGGAACAGAGTTTTTCAATGTTTTCTGGAATGAAATCAGAAAACAGGAGAAGCTTGGATATTTTGCGCAGGGTACTATTTATCCCGATTGTATTGAATCGGGCAAGGGCGATGCCGATGTGATTAAAACGCACCACAACCGAGTAAAAATTCCTGATGATGTGGAGTTTTTAGGTGTTATCGAACCTCTTTGCGATTTGTTTAAAGATGAGGTACGAAAAGTCGGAGAAATGCTGGGAATTCCAAAAGAACTTGTATGGCGCCAGCCGTTCCCCGGTCCCGGTCTCGGTGTGAGAATTATCGGAGAAATAACGGCTGACAAAATTAAAGTACTGCAGGAGGCAGACTGGGTACTGCGGGATGAGATGGCGAAAAACGGCTATGCGGAACATCTTTCACAGTTTTTCTGTGTTCTGCCCTGTGTTAAAACAGTGGGCGTTATGGGCGACCACAGGACATATGACCATCTTGTTGCTATCAGAGCAGTTACAACTGATGATTTTATGACCGCAGATTGGGCAAAAATACCTTATGATATCCTCGCAAAGGTGTCAAACAGAATCACAAATGAGGTGGAGCATGTCAATAGAGTTGTCTACGATATCACCTCAAAACCACCCGGCACCGTCGAGTGGGAATAAGTTGAGAAGTCGTAAAAACCCAGTATTTATGCGGGTTTGCAGACTTTCGAGAGGTCTTTTGA
>CANQZA010000023.1 GCA_947628175.1 uncultured Clostridia bacterium
TGCCCAGGCAGCGGCGTGCAGATTTGAATGTGATGTAAAAGAAGCAAGAAAGCGCCTTGTTGAAAAATGCGGAGAAATGCTTAAATGACAGGAATCGTCTGTATAAATAAGGATAAGAATATAACCTCTTTCGGCATTGTCTCAAAGGTAAGAGGAATTATGAAAGAAAAAAAGGCAGGCCATACAGGTACGCTTGACCCCATGGCAACGGGCGTGCTGCCTATTATGCTTGGCGGAGCGACAAAATTTCTTGATTTTCTGCCTGACAGTGACAAGGGATACACAGCGGGCTTTATTCTCGGAAAAACGACAGACACACTTGATATAACAGGTACCGTTACGGGGGAATATGAGGTTCATGCCACACAATCCGATGTAAAAAAAACAGCAGAGAAGTTTTTGGGTGTTATCTCTCAGGTGCCGCCTATGTATTCCGCCGTTTCCGTCGGTGGAAAAAGGCTTTATGAGTTTGCAAGACGCGGTATAGATATCAAAAGGCAGGCAAGGCAGGTTGAAATAAAAAAGCTTGAGGTTGAAAAAACCGGTAAAAACGAATATGAAATGCGTGTTTTATGTTCAAAGGGTACATATATCAGAACACTTATTGACGATATCGGCAGGGAACTTGGCTGCGGCGCGGTAATGATCTCGCTTGAAAGAACGCTGGCAATGGGATTCACACTTGAGGACTGCGTTACGCTGGATGAGATGCAAATGAGAAGGGACAGCGGGGAAGGATTTGAGGATGTTGTTTTTGATCTTGAAACAATATTCCATTCCTATCATGATGTGTGCATCAGCGCCGCACAGACAAAAAGATTTTCAAATGGTGCTCCGCTTGACCTTGACAGAATAAAAGGTTCGCTTGAAAGCGGTCTTTACAGGGTCTATTCGCCTGATAATATTTTCATCGGATTAGGTGAATGTGATCTGCAAAAAAACGAACTTTCCGTAAAAAGACTTTTGGTTAGACGAGATTAGTATGAATAATTCAAACATTTATAGTAAAAAAGCAGTTGCAATAGGCGATTTTGACGGTATGCATCGTGCTCACAAAAAGGTTATAACAGGCTCACAAAATACCATTATATATTGCGTTAACAATACATTTTCGCTGCTTCAGAAAAGTATATTTGAGAGAATGTACCCGAAAGCGTTTTTTGCGGATTTCAGTGAAATTAAAGACCTGACAGGCGAGGAATTTATCGAAAAAATAATTCTTAAAAAATTTAAGGCCGAAATGGTACTTTGCGGCTTTAATTTCAGATTTGGAAAAAACGCAGCATGCAACGCTATGGATATGCGCAGATATCTTGAAAAAAAGGATGTCTGGGTAAGAATTCTGGAACATCTTGATTTTGAGGGGGAACCCATATCCTCAACAAGAATACGCGCCGCCCTTGAAAGCGGCGACATAGAAAAGGCAAATCAGATGCTCGGTTATAGCTTTACTTTTGAAAGTAATGTTATCAGCGGTGACCGCAGAGGCAGGACAATCGACTTTCCGACAATCAATCAACATTTGCCTGAAGGGCTTGTTGTGCCGAAATTCGGAGTGTATGAAAGTGTTACATATGTTGGGAAAACAGCGTATAAATCATTTACAAATATAGGACAGCGTCCCACATGGAAGGTAGACAAGCCCCTGTGTGAAACGCATATTTTTGATTACAACGGCAATCTTTACAATCAAACAGTGAGAATAGAGCTTGTAAAATATTTAAGGGAAGAAAGAAAATTCAAATCTAAAGAGGAATTAAAACAGCAGTTAAATTATGATAAAAGCAGTATTATTTGATTTTGACGAAACGCTGCAGGACAGAACAGCGGCTTTTGAAAAGTATATGGATACTTTTTTTAATGATTTTTGCCCGGATATAAGCAGCCAAGAGAAACAAAAAAGAAAAGAGGATATGCGCATCACGGGCAACGGCGGATATGTGGACCGCAGAAAATGGTATCAGGGTCTTATTGACCGTTGGGAATGGGAAAACGCGCCGTCAAATGCTGTTCTTGCAGAGCATTATGATACAAAATTCGGAGACCACAATGTGATTTTTCCAAATGCTCCCGTACTTTTAAAAAAGCTTAAAGATGACGGTTACATTGTGGGTGTAATTACAAACGGACCGTCGGTATTGCAGAATCATAAGATGGATACAAGCGGGTTGAGACCATATTGCGATATTGTGGTTGTGAGCGGCGATGTGGGCGTGCATAAGCCGGATCCGGCTCTTTTTGTCTATACAGCCAAAAAGCTCGGGCTCAAGCCGCAGGAGTGCCTTTATGTAGGCGATCACCCCGTAAACGATATTCAGGGAGCGTTATCGGCAGGTATGAAGGCAGTGCGTATGAATTACGGATGGTTTAAAGACAGGGATTTGAGGGAGGATGTACCTGTTATCGAGGATATCATGGATGTTCTCGCATATCTTAACTAACCAGAAAGCATAAAATAAAACTTGACATAGGTCTTTCTTTTTGTTATAATATCCAAGCCTTGCAAAAGCTTGGCAATCCTTGCCTGTGTAAAACGCAGGCCAAAAGACCAGAAGGAGGTGCTGAAGAATGGCATTAAAAAATTACGAAATCGTATTGGTTTTCTCTCTTTCAAACGGAGAGGAGGCAGTTGAGCTTCTTAAAGAAAAGTTTACCGAGCTCATTGAAAAGAATGGCACTCTCGGCGAAGTTGAATTATGGGGCAAGCGCAGACTTGCGTATCCTATCAACTACGAGAACGAGGGATATTACATGGTTATCAATTTCTCATGCGATGAAAAATTCCCTGCTGAGCTTGACCGTGTAATTAACATTACTGACGGTGTTCTTCGTTCGTTAATTGTTTCTAAAGGCGAATAATCGGAGGATAAGTGATGATCAATTCTGTTGTTCTTATGGGCAGGTTAACTTATGAGCCGGAGCTTAGAACTACACCAAACGGACTTTCCGTAATCAGCTTCCAGATTGCCTGTGACAGACAGTATCAGGCAAGAGGAGAGGAGAGAAAGGCCGATTTTATTGATGTAACAGCCTGGCGTCAGACTGCTGAATTCGTTTCTCGTTATTTCCACAAGGGCTCAATGATTGCTGTTGAGGGCTCGATCCAGACAGACAATTTTACCGATAAGGACGGAAATAAGAGAAAATCCGTAACAGTTGTTGCAAACAATGTCTCTTTTTGCGGCTCAAAGGCAGAGAGCGGAACAGCGAATCCTACATTTTCTCAGCCTGCGCCCAGCTACTCAAGTGCCGATAATTCGGATTTTGAAGAGATTGTTGATGATGACGACTTACCATTTTAAAGGAGGAAACTAACTATGGCATACAATAATAATAAAGCTGTCGGTCAGCGCAAGGGCCGCAAGAAGGTATGCGTTTTCTGTGTGGAAAAGGTTGATAAAATCGACTACAAGGATATTACAAGGCTGAAGAGATTTACATCTGAAAGAGCAAAAATTCTTCCTCGCCGCGTAACAGGTACTTGTGCAAAGCACCAGAGAGAGCTTACCGTGGCAATCAAGAGAGCAAGACATTTGGCGCTTATCCCTTACTCAGCCGACTAAACTAATTTGTTTCATATTTATGATAAAACCCGACGGTTAACCGTCGGGTTTTTGTGTCTTATGGGAATACGCTTTAAATATCTGCATTCCATCTGAATTTTACGCCGCTG
Organism: uncultured Clostridia bacterium; assembly: GCA_947628175.1. Lineage (GTDB taxonomy): Bacteria > Bacillota > Clostridia > Oscillospirales > Acutalibacteraceae > Eubacterium_R. Next base: position 3,674 of record CANQZA010000023.1, read on the forward strand.
CACAAAGAAATGAAAATTCTGGATCATTTCATGCGCGGATTTTTTACTGCACTTACAGAAAGTATTTTACCTTTGCTTTATTCTTTTTATTGATTACAGTTTTATTTTTTTTGCATAATCTCTTGGCGTTGTTTCCTGCGTGTTTCCTTGATTATGAAATCCTGGTTGCGGTATCTGTTAAAGTTTCTGATTTCATTCCGTATATTTTCAAGACAATCGCTGCAGCAAAGAATATCATGATCATTGATACTTAGAATATGAATCAAAAGATCTTTATTTATTCCGCATGCAGGACACTTGCCCCGCATTTGGGTGCTGCGAATCTTAATGTTTTTCTGATAAAAGTTGTTTTTGGTTTTGGCAATGATTTTTATAGTCATAATGAGGCATCTGTCACGCAGTTGTATTTGTTATATTGTCAACACAATACAAAATTTTCCTTTTTTGCTTTGTTCATTTCTTATTTTTCATTTATTCGGAGTCCATTTTTAAAATACCATAGTATTACAATAAAGTCAATAAATTTTATTACAATAGTATTGTAATAATTGACTTGAAAGGACTGCATAATATGCTGAGTAAAAGAATCAGAGAATTAAGAAAAGCAAGCGGATTAAGCGTGGTAGAGCTGGGCGAAAAGCTGTCTGTGTCAAAGCAGACCGTATCTAACTGGGAAAACAATAATGTTATGCCGTCAATAGAAATGCTTGAAAGACTGGCAGATTTTTTTAATGTAAAAACAGATTACCTTTTATGCAGAGAGTCGCACAGATGCATAAATGTCGGTGAGCTTACACCTGAGGAAGCTGCGCATATCAGTCTTATTGTAAGTGACTTAAAAAACAGTACCCCTGACAAGGAGTCCGTCTGAAAGCCAGACGGTTTTTTTCTTTTTTACATATTTGCAATTTTTTACAGCAATTATTATTGCATTGCAAAAGGGATAGGTATATAATCAGTATGAAAAATTTTAAGGGATAATATTGTGTAAAATCAAAATATTTAAATTGCGTTATTTTGCAGAGAAAGGCTGGGGGAATTTTTATGAGAGCTTTTTTGGATAAAGATTTTCTGCTTGATACCGATACGGCAAAAAAGCTTTTTCATAACTGGGCTGAAAATATGCCTGTGTGTGACTATCACTGTCATTTAAGTCCTAAGGAAATTTATGAAAACAAACCGTACGAAAATATTTCGGACATATGGCTTTCGGGCGATCATTACAAATGGCGTGCAATGCGAAGCTGTGGTGTTGAGGAAAAATACTGTACCGGAGATGCATCACCGAAAGAAAAATTTGAAAAATTTGCGTATACACTTCAATACTGTATAGGAAATCCACTTTATCACTGGGCGCATATTGAGCTTCAGCGTTATTTCGGTATTGATACGCCGCTCAATGCGAAAACCGCAGACGATATATTTGAGCGGGCAAACAGAGTAATGGATCAGGGTGATTTCAGACCTCAAAGCCTCATCACACGAAGCAATGTAAAGGTTATATGTACCACAGATGATCCTGTTGACGATTTAAAGTATCACAAGCTGTTAAAAGATACTAACGGTTTTGAATGTCAGGTACTGCCGTCATTCAGACCCGATAAGGCTGTAAATATAGAGCTTGACGGCTTTTGCGATTATATAAAAACGCTTTCCGATGTATCAGGCATGGATATAAAGACAGCCGATGATGTTATAACAGCGCTTATTCAAAGGGCGGATTACTTTCATTCTGTCGGATGCCGTATATCGGATCAGGCATTTGATAATGTGCCTTACTGCGAGGCAGACGATGATGAGGTTAACGATATTTTTGCCAGAGTCGTCAGTGGTGAAAGGATAACCTCTGAGGATGCGCAAAAGTATAAGACCAAGCTTCTTGCTGCTCTGGGTGAAAAATACTGTGAGCTTGGCTGGGCAATGGAAATTCATATCGGAGCAATGCGAAATAACAACACGCTTATGTTTCATCAAATCGGACCTGATACGGGATTTGATTCTGTCGGAGACGCTCAGATAGCGTACCCCCTTTCGCGGTTTCTGGATTCGCTGAATAGAAGAAACAAACTTCCCAAGACAATACTGTTTAATCTTAACGACAAGGATAATGTTGTTCTGGGAACAATGCTCGGTAACTTCCAGTCATCCGACGCACAGTCGAAAATACAGTATGGTCCTGCGTGGTGGTTTCTTGACAGTATCGACGGTATGACCAATCAGATGAAAACGCTTGGCAATCTCGGTGTTTTGGGCAAGTTTATCGGAATGGAAACCGATTCCCGTTCTTTTACCTCATATGGAAGGCACGAATATTTCAGAAGAATTCTGTGTGCTCTGATCGGCAAATGGGTTGAAGACGGCAAATATGCCTATGATGAGGATATACTCAGAGAAATTGTAGAGGGAATATGCTACAATAATGCAATCAGATATTTTAATTTTGAATAATGGAGGATAAAAATGGAACTCAATTTAAGACCTAAAGAGGAATGTATGTTTGATGAAATTTCACTCGGTGAAATTATGCTCAGGCTTGATCCGGGCGAGGGCAGAATAAAAACAGCGCGTTCTTTCCGTGCCTGGGAGGGCGGCGGAGAGTACAATGTTGCCAGAGGACTGCGCAGATGCTTTGGTATGAAGACATCTGTTGTTACCGCATTTGCTGAAAATGAGGTAGGCTATCTTCTTGAGGATCTCATTCTTCAGGGAGGCGTTGACACCTCACTCATAAAATGGGTTAAGTATGACGGTATCGGCAGAACAACAAGAAACGGTATTAATTTTACCGAGAGAGGATTTGGTATCCGTGGCGCTGTCGGTACTTCTGACAGGGGAAATACTGCCATAAGCCAGATTAAACCCGGTGACATTGACTGGGATTATATTTTCGGCACACTTGGTGTGCGTTGGCTTCATACAGGAGGAATATATGCCGCTCTTTCCGAGAATTCGGCAAAGGTTGTTATTGAGGCTGTAAAGAAAGCAAAGGAGTATGGTACAGTCGTATCGTATGACCTCAATTACCGGCCGTCACTGTGGAATGATATAGGAGGCCAGGCAAAGGCACAGGAGGTTAACAGGGAACTTGCAAAATACATTGATGTTATGATAGGCAACGAAGAGGATTTTACTGCATGCCTCGGTTTTGAAATTGAGGGCAATGATGCTCAGCTCAAGGAGCTTAATATTGACGGATATGTAAAAATGCTTGGTGAGGTTTGCAGGGAATATCCTAATTTTAAGGTTATTGCAACAACACTGCGCACCGTTAAAACCGCTACTGTAAACGACTGGAAAGCAATATGCTACGCGGATTCAAAGGTATATAATTCAATAGAATTCCCGGGACTTGAAATATTTGACCGTGTAGGCGGCGGAGATTCTTTCGCGTCGGGACTTATTTACGGTCTTATGACCTATCAGGATGCCCAAAAGGCAGTTAATTACGGTGTTGCTCACGGTGCGCTTGCCATGACAACGCCCGGCGACACATCCATGGCTTCTCTGAAAGAAGTGGAAGCAAAGGTAAGCGGTGCTTCTGCAAGAGTTCAGCGATAAAATAGTTTTAAGGAGAAAAATTATGGCGAATAAAATTGAAACACTTTCAAAAATTCAAGAAGTCGGTATTGTTGCGGTAGTCAGAGCAACCTCTATTGAGCAGGCGGAAAAAATAACGGATGCCTGTATTGCAGGGGGTGTTGCGGCTATAGAATTAACCTTTACCGTTCCTCACGCAGATAAGCTTATTGAAGCAATGAAGGCTAAATACACTTCGGGCGAAATTATTATCGGTGCGGGTACAGTTATGGATGCGGCGACTGCCCGTATCGCTATCCTCGCCGGTGCGGAATATATCGTTTCACCTTACTTTGATCCCGAAACGGTAAAGTGCTGTAATCGTTATGGCGTTCCTTCAATGCCCGGAATCTATACGCCTACGGAAGCTGTTCACGCTATGGAATGCGGCGCGGATGTGCTCAAGGTATTTCCGGGTGATATTGCAGGCCCGTCATTCATTAAAGATATTCACGGCCCTATTCCCAATGCGGTTATGATGCCGTCGGGCGGTGTTGATGTTGATAATGTCAAGGACTGGATAAAAGCAGGTGCAATTGCCTGCGGTGCCGGCTCGTCGCTGATTGCGGGAGCAAAGACAGGCGATTACGATAAAATTACACAGACAGGCAAGCTGTTTGTTCAGAGGATTAAAGAAGCAAGAGCAGAAATGGCTAAAGGATAACAGGAATCATAAAAAGAGGATAAGCTGTCAGGAGCTTATCCTCTTTTTTTAACATTTTTTGTTATTTTGTGTGTTCGTCAAGCGTCAGATAGTATGATTCGAGAAAAGTCTCTTTAAAATACCTGACCTCATCAAGATCTATATTATCAATTTTTTCCTGCTGTGCCTCAAGCGCTTTTTCAAACTCACGGTTGCCTGTTCTGTTTTCTTCGATACATTTTATGAGTGCGCTTATTTTGTCAGCCGCTTTTACAAGTGCCCACAGTTGCTGATCCTCCGGCTGATGTTCAAAAAAGGGGGTGTAATCCTCTTTGAATTCGCTTGGAAGCATTGCGAGAAGACGCTCTCCTGCGATATGCTCAATATCTCTGTAAACATTTTTTATTTCTTCATTATAATATTTGACAGGAGTGGGCATATCACCTGTGATAACCTCAGTTGTGTCGTGATAAAGAGCGAGAAGCGCAGCCCTTTCGCAGTTATAGTTCTTTGAAAATTTTTTGTTTCCGATAAGAGCGAGCGCATGAGCGATAACAGCGACACTGTGAGAATGCTCGGCAATATTTTCCTTAGATGTGTTATTCATCAAAGCCCATCGGTCAATAAGCTTCATTCTGTTGACCATTGCAAAAAAATTACTGCTCATTTGCTTTGCCGTCCTCTGCAATACTTATTCCCAGTTCGTCAAGCTGAATATCGTCAATATATGACGGCGCTCCGCTCATCAGCTCGCTTGCATTCTGAACTTTTGGAAAGGCGGTGACATCGCGCAGACTGTCTGCTTTGCAGATAATCATTGCAAGTCTGTCAAGACCTATACCCATGCCGCCGTGGGGAGGGGAAGCGTATTTATATGCCTCAACAAGAAAGCCGAATTTAGCGTCAATCTCCTCCTGCTCCATGCCAAGCAGCTTAAATATCTTGTTTTGCAAAGCGCAGTCGGTAATTCTCATAGAGCCTGATGAGAGCTCGATTCCGTTGAGAACAAGGTCAAAGGCCTTTGCTCTTACATTTGCTTTGTCCGTGTCAAGATACTCTATACATTCGTCCAAAGGCATTGTAAACGGATGGTGCATTGCAACCCAACTGCCTGTTTCTTCGTCTTTTTCAAAAAACGGCATTTCCGTAATCCAAAGGTAATTCCATTTGTCCTTTGGTATGATGTCAAGCTCTTTTGCCACCATGAGCCTCAATGCGCCGAGAATGGAGAGCGCAGCGGAGGTTTTGTCAGATACGATAAATGCACAATCGCCCTTTTTGAGCTGAAGAATTTGGATGAGTCGGTCAAGCTCTCCCTCTTTAAGAAATTTGCTGAATGAACATCCGGGTTCTTCCTCCGCCCATCTTATATAGGCAAGCCCTTTTGCACCGATTCCCTTTGCGTGTTCGGTAAGTTTGTCGATTTTCTTTCTTGTATAGACTGCGGCAGAGTTCTCTGCTACGATTGCGCGGACGCTGCCGCCATTGCTAACTGCGTTTTTAAATACGGCAAAATCAGTATCTGCCGCCCACTCGCTTATATCCTTTATCAGCATGCCAAAGCGTGTATCCGGCTTGTCTGAGCCGTAGTCGTTCATTGCCTGAGCAAATGTCATTCTTTGCAGCGGCATGGGAATATCGACGCCGACTGTCTCTTTCATAAGTCTTTTGATAAAACCCTCTGCCATTTCCATAATGTCATCAACATCTACAAATGACATTTCCAGGTCTATCTGTGTGAATTCAGGTTGTCTGTCCGCTCTTAAATCCTCATCTCTGAAGCAACGCGCAAGTTGAATATAGCGGTCAAAGCCCGCTATCATACAGAGCTGCTTATAAATCTGAGGTGACTGCGGAAGCGCATAAAATTTGCCGTTGTGAACACGCGAGGGAACCACATAGTCTCTTGCGCCCTCGGGCGTTGATTTTATAAGCATAGGTGTTTCAATCTCTATAAAATCGTTTTCGTAAAAATAGTCTCTCGCAATTTTTGCAATTTTATGGCGCATTAAAATATTTTGCGTAAGATTCTGACTGCGCAGATTAAGGTATCTGTATTTCAGAGTTGTCTCGTCACCGACCTTGTGCGAATTGATAATTTCAAACGGAGGTGTTTCAGCCTTTGCAATTATGCGAAGCTCCTCAACAACAATTTCGATGTCTCCTGTCGGTATATCCTTGTTTTTGCTCTCCCTTTCGCAAACTGTTCCGACTGCCGCAATAACATATTCACTTTTTACGGATTGCGCCTTTGCGAAAACCTTCCTGTCGGTCTTGTCACTGAAGGAGAGCTGAATGATACCTGTTCTGTCCCTTAAATCTATGAAAATAAGGTTGCCCAAATCACGCTGCCTCTGGCACCAGCCAAAGAGCGTAACTTTTGCGCCTGCCTCCGACAAACGCAGTTCACCGCAATAGTTTGTCCTTTTAAGTCCCCTGATGGATTCCGTCATATTCTTTATTCCTCGTTTCCTGTACTGAATAATGATGTAAAATCTATTTCTTCCCCGTTTATTTCAAGATCAGCAAGCTGCTGTGATAACGAAATAGTATAAAATCCGTTTACAAAGGTTTGAAGTGAGATTTCCGTTTCCTCTCCGCTTTGCATATTTTTAAGCTTTGCAGTGCCTGTTTCAACCTCATTGTCACCTATGACAATGTTGAATTTTGCCGAAAGCTTATCTGCGTATTTCATTTGGGCGCGTATACTTCTCTGGTTGAGATCCATCACTGTACCAAAGCCCTCGCTTCTCATATCTTTTGCAATTTCCAGTGCTTTGAGCGTAGCTTTTTCTCCCAGAGCGGTTATAAACAAATCCGGAACGGCAGGCTCGGGAAAAGTGCAGTTTTGGGCATCCATAAGCAACATAAGCCGTTCAAGTCCCATTGCAAATCCAAGGGACGGTGTATGCGGACCACCGAGCTCCTCGACAAGACCGTCGTATCTTCCGCCGCCGCAGACAGTACCCTGTGCGCCGATTGAGTTTGAAACAAATTCAAAAACCGTTTTTGTGTAATAATCAAGACCTCTTACTATTTTGGGATTTACGGTATATTCAATATCCTGCGCTTTAAGAAAGGATTTTACTTTTTCAAAATGCTCCCGGCATTCATCGCAAAGATAATTCGTAACAACAGGTGCTTTTGCCGCAATTTCGGAGCATACAGGGCTTTTGCAGTCCAGTATTCTCATCGGGTTGCGGTCAAGTCTGTCATTGCAGGTATGGCACAACTCATTTTTTTTGCCTGAAAAATAATCCTTTAGGGCCTTGTGATACTCTGCGCGGCATGCAGGGCAGCCGATTGAATTAATCTCAAGGCTCAGGTCGTTGATTCCGAGCGTGTCAAATATGGACTTTGCAAGAGCGATTATTTCCGCGTCCGCAAGAGGGGACTGCGTTCCAAAACATTCTACTCCGAACTGGTGGAATTCTCTGAGTCTTCCCGCCTGCGGTTTTTCATATCTGTAGCATGAGGTCACATAGCATATTTTCTGCGGCAGAGTTTCATTGCAAAGCCCGTTTTCAAGATAGGAGCGTACCGCACCCGCCGTACCCTCGGGGCGAAGTGTAATCGACCTTGAGCCCTTGTCATCAAAGGTGTACATTTCCTTTTGAACGACATCCGTTGTATCTCCTACACCGCGCTGAAAGAGCTCCGTGTGTTCAAAAACAGGTGTTCTTAATTCCTTATATCCGAATTTTTCTGCGATATCAAGAGCGGTGGCTTCTATATATTGATTTTTATGTACTTCTTTTGGGAGAATATCTTTTGTTCCCTTAACAGCTTTTGTAACAAGCGCCATAAAAATTACCTCCAAAAAATCATTATTTATGAAAATAAGGGTGAGCATGAAACCCACCCTTATTATTCATTTAATGTCTTGACGGGTTATATCTCGGATTAACGATTTCTCTCCACTCAAAATCGCCGCGTTCTACGCCCCTTATAAGCGCCTCGGCAGTTGCAATGTTTGTTGCAAACGGAATATTATGCACATCGCACAGTCTGAGCAAGTCGTGGTCGTTTGGTTCATGCGGTTTTGGGGAGAGAGGATCCCTGAAAAAAATGAGAAGGTCTATTTCATTGCAGGCGATACGGCTTGCAATCTGCTGTCCGCCGCCTTGACTTCCCGAAAGAAAGCAGTTTATTTTAAGCCCTGTTGCTTCAGATACAAGTTTGCCCGTAGTGCCTGTTGCACAGATATCATGACGGCTGATAATTCCGCAGTAGGCAATGCAGAACTGAACAAGAAGTTCTTTTTTTGCATCATGTGCAATAAGTGCTATATTCATAAATTTACCTCTCTTTATAGCATAATGAATCTTCATATGCCGTTTTATCGTGTATAATGATACCACACATTTTAAATATGTTCAACAGCAAAATAACAATATTATTATTTTTAAGATAAAAGTACGCCGGTTTTTTGATTGCTTTTGGCATCTGTATTGTTTTGATACCAATAATCAATAATCTGTGATGTTATTTCCGCGGTTTCACTTCCCGAGCCTGCAAGTTCAACGACAGAGGAAACCGCTATCTCCGGATTTTCATATGGGGCATATGTGATAAGAAAACCGTTGTTTCTTTTTACCCCGTTGACAATGACCTCGGATGTGCCTGTTTTGCAAGCAACCTTTGTGGAGAGTTTGCTGAATTCCTGGTACGGTCCGCCCTCAAGTGCAACCATTCTCATGCCCTGATGGACCACATCAAGTGTGTTTTTACTTGCATCAAGCGTATTTTTGATATTTGCTGCCTTTTCATTTACAACACCTGTTGACGCGGTTATAACTGATTTGACAAAGTGCATCTCATATCTTGTTCCCCCGTTTGCAATGGTTGAGCAGTAGTTAGCAAGCTGGAGAGGGGTAAAAAGGTTGTCTGACTGACCGATTGCAGCGTGAACGGTGTCACCCGCAAGCCACTGTTTCGAATATTTCTTACTGTTTTCAGGTCCGGCAAGGATACCTGCGGATTCGGCGATTTCAACGCCTGTTTTTTCACCGAGACCAAGCAGTTTTGTATATTCATTCATTTTGGTTATCCCAAGTTTATTTGAAGTGTTGTAGAAAAATATATTGCAGGAGTCTCTTAGGGCTCTGGTTACATTTTCACCGCCGTGTGCTATTTTATGCAGGCAGTTGAGCTGCTGATCATAAAACTGCATTACACCGTCACAGTAAAATACAGTGTCAGAAGTGATCGTACCCTCTTCAAGAGCCGCAATGGCAACTGCGGGTTTAAAGGTAGAACCCGGTGCATAAGTGCCAAGTGCAAATCTGCTCCATAGAGGGTTTCTGTCATTTGACGCAAGCTCATCGTATTTATCGTAATAATCGTCGAGATCATATGTAGGATACGATGCTGCCGCAAGGACTTCGCCGCTGTTGCAGTCCTCAACAACAACGGCACCTGCGGATGAAAAGGCATTTACCTTATTGCAGATTTTTTTTAGTTTGTTTTGAGCAAGAATCTGAAGATCACGGTCGATGGTGAGAACTATTGTATTCCCCTGAACAGGTTTTTTTGTAATCTCCTCTGTTGTATTTCCGTCACGGTCAATTGTGACGGTAAGCTCACCGGGAGTTCCGCGAAGCTCTTTTTCCATTGCGGCTTCAATTCCGGATTCTCCAATCTGGTCTGTAATACTGTAACCGTTGTCTCTAAGCTCGGCATATTCCTCGGCATTGATTTTTCTTACCGTTCCAAGAATATGCGGAGCAATTGTCGAGTCTGTATATTCTCTGTATGCAACAACCTTTACATCCGCTCCGAGGTAAGTTTGCCGCTCTTCCTTTATTCTCGCAACGGTTTCATCGCTTACATCATCTGCAATTGTCACAGGGTTTTCATACGAAAAAAGCAGCCTTGTAAGCTCATATCGGACGCTGCCGATTTTAAGGGTTGTTTTTTTGTCATAGCCTTCAATACCGTATTTTTCAATCATTGCGTCGTAACAGTTTTGTGCAGTCGCATAGGGTTGAAGGTTGAGCATATCCGCACTCTTCATAGATGCAATATCCTCTTTTTTACCATCAAAAGAAACATTGCCTGAAGAATCGATTTTTAAAGGAAGATGATTGCAGTATTCCTCTTTGTTTGCTTCAAAAAGCTTTATGAGATTGTAAATGATTTCGTTTCTTTTCTTATTTTCCTTTGCAGAGGGGAAGTACACTGCGTTGAGGACTATGGAATTGCCCTGCCTGTTTGTTACAAGAGCATTGCCGTTTCTGTCAACTATTTCACCTCGCGCCGCTTCAAGAGGGATTATATATTTTTCCTCCATATTGTTTTGCTGTGCGTAATAATCATTTGATTTGATCTGAATCTTGTAAAGTTCAAAGGAAAATCCGGCCGCAACTGCGATGATCAGAATAAAGGCAATGATACTTCTGCTGCTTTTAAATCTGCTTTTCATGCTGCAATCTCCATGTTATTTGTTATTGTTAAGAAGCCTTTTTATCGGCGTTGTTATCAGCCATAGGAGCAGAGAAATGACTGCCGTGTATATCATGCACGGAATATAAAATGAAAACAGAGTCATCTCTGCACCGTCCACATCCTTTATAATTATAAAGCACAACCAATATATAAGGCAGTACAGTATCGTTACAAAAGATGACAGAAGAATATTGGTTATAAAAGTGTCTCTCGCTATATAGCTTGTCAGGGCTGATGTCAAAAAACAGATTATCATTAAAAATATGCAGTTAAAGCCCATATGCACACCTGATGATAAATCCCAGAGCAGGCCTGCAAACAGACCTAAAAACGCGCCGCTTTTTTCATTCTCTCCCACAGACAGAAAAACGGATGCAGGCAGGAGAAAAAAACATCTTGCCCCTGCAATTTCGGGAAAAAGTCCGGCGGTGTTCTGAAACAGATTCGCAGCCGTGATAATCAGGCAGTAAAAAACATATTTTTTAATTTTTTGCCTTTTTGTAAGTTCCATTAGTCCGCCCTGCCTTCCGATAAAAAGCCGGTGAGGACAAGGCATGAATCAAGCTTTTCAATATCAGTGCCGGGCTCAACGGCAGCGTATGTAGAAATATTTGTAACCTCGTCTTCAATATCTCTTACGGTTCCGATAATGATTCCCCTCGGCATGGATGAGCTTATTCCGGCTGTTGCAATGATTGAGCCGTAGGAGATTTTTGTCGCCGAATCAAGATTTTCAAATTTGCAAAAGCCGTCTTCTGCCAGGTCGGCACTGCCTGTAACATAGCTGAGCTCTTTCGTATTTATATCATATGCCGAAACAGAAAAATCAGGGTCAATTACAGATGTGACCACACTGTATGTAGGGTATGCTTTTTTGATTACACCAACAAGATATTTGCCGTAAAGGACAGCGTCGCCGTCCTTTATTCCGTGAGCCAGTCCCTTGCTTATTGAAAAGGAACAAAAAGGGTTTGCGCTGTCTCTTGCGATAACAGATGCCTTGACATATTTAAAACCATCATTTTCGTCTTTGAGTTCAAGCGCCTGTTTGTAAAGCTCGTTTTGCGCTTTCAGATTATCATAATCGGCAAGCTTATCCTGAAGCTCCCCGATTTCCTGTTCAAGCGAGTCGATTTTCTTTTCGTACTCATAATTGCCCTTGGCATTTTTTGTGATGATTCCGATACCGTCTGATATCTTGCTTGCAACCCAGTGCGCCGGTGTGAAAATTGTTCCGATAATGCCCGACTGAGCGCTCTCACTGTGACCGTTCGCGGCACAAAGCAGCATTCCCGCAAGCAGTAGGGCAATAATTGTTATAATCAGTCTGAAATAACCGTTTTGAAAAAGGTTCTTCATTTTTATCTTGCCCTTCTGAGTTTAATGGAAAGACCTGTTGCCACACAGTCCATAGGATTTTCAGGAATATGCACCGCAATCTTTGTCTCTTTGGATATAAGTTCTGCAAGTCCTCTTAGCTGACTTGCGCCTCCTGTAAGATATATGCCCTTGTCAATAATGTCTGCCGCAAGCTCCGGCAGCGTTACTTCCAGTGTTTCTCTGATAGCCGCAATGATCTGATCAACAGGTTCGGATAAGATTTCTCTCACCTCGGCAGATGTTATCTCAACACTTTTAGGGAGTCCGTCGGTCAGATTTCTGCCCCTTACATCCATTGCACCCTCGCCGTCGTATGTACTTGCAGAGCCTATTTTGAGTTTTATATCTTCGGCAGTGTTGTTGCCGATAAGGAGATTGTGAGCCTTTTTCATATGATTTACAATTGCCTCGTCAAAAGCATCTCCGCCTATTCTTATATTTCTGCACGCGGCAATTCCGCCAAGGCTGATAACAGCTGCATCGCAGGTACCGCCTCCGATATCAACAATCATTGAACCGGTGGCGTCAAATACGGGCAGGCCGGCACCTAAAGCGGCCGCCATTGCCTCCTCGACAAGTTCTACCTCCTGTGCGCCGGCACAGCGCACCGCGTCCTCTACTGCACGCCTTTCAACCTCCGTAACTCCGCTTGGAATACAGACAACTATTCTTGTCTTTGTGAACAGGCTGCGCTTACTTGAACGGTAAATGAAGCTTCTGAGCATGTCCGATGTCATATCAAAATCCGCGATTACGCCGTCTTTGAGAGGGCGTACCGCAACAATAGAACCGGGTGTGCGTCCAATCATGGCTTTTGCCTCCTCACCTGTCGCGAGAACGCGTTTTGACTTGACATCAACGGCAACAACGCTCGGCTCTCTGATAATGATTCTTCCTTTTTTATCACAGACAAGGGTACTTGAGGTACCTAAATCTATTGCTAAATCTCTTGAAAACAGCATTATAATATCTCACTTTCAGGAATTGAAACTACAATTATTCTGCAAAAATCCCACATTAAAATATAGAAATCAGTATTTATATTATATAATAGCATTTTTGTGATAACAATAGCTAATTTGAAAATTTACAAATTTGTAAAACTATGTAGCCGCGAATTATACCTCTGTGGTAAATTCGTAGCCCTGTTTTCTCACATCGTCAATAACATCTCCAAGAATTTCGGCATTTGTTGCGCTGACAGCATGGAGCAAAATAATTTCACCGTTGTGTGTGTGCTTTGTAATTGTTTTAAAAGCTTCTTGCTTATCAGGCGGATTCTGCGTGTCCCAGTCCGCATATGCAAATGACCAGAATACACTTTTGTAGCCGAGGCTGTCAGCCAGTGCAAGCGTATTTTCGCTGAATTCACCTTTAGGGAAGCGGAACAGAGTCATCTTGTAATGAAAATTTTTATTCATATAATTGTCAAGATAAACTATTTCCTCTGTTGCCTCTTCAATGGTTATTTCGTCCATCGTGTAATGGCGGTAAGAGTGATTGCCGACAATGTGGCCTTCGTCAATCATTCTTTTAATTAGACTCGGATTATCCTTTGCAAAATCATATGTCACAAAGAAAATTGCCTTTACTTTTTTTTCTTTAAGTGTATCCAAAATTGCAGGTGTATAGCCGTTTTCGTAGCCTTCGTCAAAGGTCAGACACACAAATTTTTCATCACTCATAATAAACTGCGCACCGAGCTTTCCGTACTGTTCCTGAAGTGATACGGGATCGTTGGGACGCTGATTGTTTTCTGCATATCCCGGTCCCCATACTACTTTATCCGTGCTGTAATTTGGCGATGCAAGACCGGTTGCTTCAACAGTCGTATCGGCAACATCAGTTGTATCTGCCTGTGTTGAAGCAGTTGTGTCTGTTGAGGCGCCGCCTTGGTTTTTGCCGGAGTTCGCGGTGCAACCGCACAGAATTGCGGCAATGCATAAGATAGATAAAAATACTTTTTTCATTAAAATTCCCCCTGACTTATTTTTATCAGAGGGAGCCGTTATATTTATGGTAATTAATCGGTGATTTTCCAGCCTGCGGACAGTATACCTTCATCTTTTCCTATATGTGCAAGGACACTTTCCACCACATCATCCTTTTTTTTAGCAGTAGATATGTACGCGCGTATTTTCGTGTTGCCGTCGTCGTCAGAATTGCTTTCGAGATTATGAAGTCGCACATCGTTTTTATTGCGTATTGTTTTGATAAGATGAGAGCGGATATCCGTTTCGCTTTCTTCTGTGCATTTTATTGAAATTTTATAAAAGCATTCCACTCTGTTTTCTTTATTATAGTTGTTTTTTTGATCGACATATGCGGAAAAGGGATGAAGCGCCAGATGAAAAATGACGATTGTTACACCGACAATTATGGAATATATGATTTTGTCGGTTGTACACAGAATTCCGACCGCCGCTGTTGCCCATATTGTTGCAGCAGTTGAAAGCCCGCGTATGTTTGTTCCGTCTCGAATGATCAGACCTGCGCCCAAAAAGCCTATACCGCTTGCAACCTGTGCTGCCACACGGGTAACATCAACATTGTCTCCTGCGGCTATGTAGGAAAACGCGGTATAAACATATGCACCGACGCATACTATGACATTTGTCAGAATACCGGCCTGATGCTTTGTCCACTGCCGTTCAAGCCCGATACAAAATCCGAGAACGGCGGCGAGCAGCAGTCTGAGCGAAAAGCCGGATATGGAGGTTATATCAAGTATTTCGGCACTTCTTAACATTTATTCTTCAGCCCCTTCAACTGATTTCATTTTAAGATATGCGTTTATAAATCCGTCTATTTCTCCGTCCATTACGGCATTTATGTTTCCCATTTCAAATCCTGTTCTGTGGTCTTTTGCCATTGTATACGGCATAAATACATATGAGCGTATCTGACTTCCCCATGCAATTTCTTTCTGGTCGCCTTTTATATCCTCAATTCTCTCAAGGTTTTCTCTTTCCTTAATTTCGACAAGCTTTGATTTAAGCATACGCATTGCAACCTCACGGTTTTGATGCTGGCTTCTTTCAATCTGGCAGGATACCACAATTCCTGTCGGAATGTGTGTGAGGCGTACCGCCGATGAGGTTTTGTTGACCTTTTGTCCTCCTGCGCCTGATGCGCGGTAAACATCCATTTTTATATCCTCTTCGCGGATTTCGACATTTACATCGTCGTCAATTTCGGGCATTACCTCGAGTGACGCAAACGAGGTATGCCTTCTTCCCGAAGAGTCAAACGGAGAAATACGCACAAGTCTGTGTATTCCCATTTCACCTTTCATATAGCCGTAGGCGTTTTCACCCTCAACAAGAATGGTCGCGCTTTTAAGTCCGGCAACATCACCGTCAAGGTAATCCAGTGTTGAAACCTTATAACCATGGCGTTCTCCCCAGCGATTATACATTCTGAAAAGCATTTCCGCCCAGTCCTGTGCCTCAGTGCCGCCCGCACCCGCGTGAAAGGTCAACAGAGCGTTTTTGCTGTCAAATTCACCGTTTAAAAGTGTTGACAGGGTGAGACTTTCGAGTTTATTTTCTATGTCGGAAACAGACGAGGTACAGTCCGCAAGCAATTGCAAATCGCCTTCCTCATCTGCAAGCTCAATCATTACCAACGCGTCTTCGTAATCTGATTTGAGATTTTCATAAGAGGCAACCTTTGCCTTTAAAGTTCCGATTTTCTGCATTGTTTTCTGACCGGCTTCCATATCGCTCCAGAATTCCGGGGAGCTGCTTTCCTCCTCAAGCCTGTCAATATCGCTTTTCAGCGTATCTATTGCAAGTGCCTCTTTTAAATTTTCTATCACTTTTTTAGACTCAAGAAGCCGTGCTTTTAATTCTTCATATTCTATCATATATTCTTCTCCCGGGTTGTATTTTTATTATGGCTTAAAATGATAATTTTACATCCGCTTTGCTTTCGGTATATAACTATCGTATATATTCATAATATTATATATAATTTCAAAATATTTTTCAAGTTTTAAAATAAACTGATAATATTTCAATTTAAATGTTGATTTATGCCACAGGTTTAATGTATAATAAAGTGATTATTCTTTATGATAAATTACAGGATTTATTTGAAAGGAAATAAAAATGCCCTTTTATGAAAATGAAAAATGCCCCGTATGCGGCGAAATGTTTAAGGAAGATGATGATATTGTCATCTGCCCGTATTGTGCTACACCGCATCACAGGGAATGTTATCATTCCGTCGGCCATTGCATAAATCAGGATAAGCACGCAGACGGCTTTGAATACAGTTATGAAAAAGTGCAGCGGGATAGTGCGCAGCAGCCTCATAAAGACGCTGATAAAGTTTCTGCGCCGCAGTCTGATTACAGAGGAAGGACGGGATTTAGCTTTAACCCGCCTTTAAATGAATATGATACCAGTAATGAGAGCATTGACGGCAGAAGTGTCCGTGACACTGCCGCGGTAGTTCGCACAAATTCTCTCAGATTTATACCTAAATTCAAAAAAGGCAAAAAGGTGTCATGGAACTGGAGCGCTTTTTTCTTCGGTCATTATTATTTGTTTTTCAGAAAGATTTATAAACAGGGCTTTATTTTTCTTGCTCTTGAGCTTATAGCCGATTTTATTATACAGGGTATTTTTTCACAGGAGTATCAGAAGTTTTTTGATCTTATGAATTCCCTGATGAGCAGAGTACAGGCAAACACCGTTGATGACAGTATGATGCAGGAGATGATGAGCGGATACCGTATGATTTTCCCCGTTATGGCAATTTCCCTTGGTGTATCGTTGATTTTTCATATAATCATCGCACTGTTTTCCGATTGGTTTTACAGAGAAAAAGTGTTTTCCATACTTGACCGTGTTGATGAAAAGCTTAATGAGGGAGGCGCTTTCGGTCAGTACTTTGTGATTGGTGATATGCAACCGGAGCTATCACAGGACGAAATGAAAAGACTTTATTTAGGTAAAGTGGGCGGCACAAGTTTTTTTGCTCCGCTTATGATATATTTTGCATTACAGATAATATCAAGATTAATTTCGCAGCTTTAAGGAGGAAGTAAGTTATGAAAGTAAGAAAAGCAATTATTCCTGCAGCAGGCATGGGCACAAGAGTGCTCCCGGCATCAAAGGCGGTTCCAAAGGAAATGCTCAATATTGTTGACAAGCCGGCCATTCAGTATATTGTTGAAGAGGCATTTGCAAGCGGAATAGAGGATGTCCTCATCATAACAAACAGAGGAAAGGGCGCTATTGAGGACCATTTTGACCATGCTTTTGAGCTTGAGGCAAAGCTTCAGGGTAATGAGAGCAAAAAGAAAATTTATGACGATGTTATGGAATGTTCCAACTTTGGCAATATTTATTTTATACGCCAGAAGGAAACAAAGGGGCTCGGTCATGCGGTTCTGTGTGCAAAGAGCTTTGTAGGTGACGAGCCGTTTGCGGTTCTTTACGGAGATGATGTTATTCTTTCACAGACGCCTGTTACAAAACAGCTTTGCGACGCTTATGAAAAATACGGCAAAGGTGTGGTCGGTGTAAAAGAAGTTGAGGGAATGGCGATCACAAAATACTGCTCGCTTGCTGTTGAACCTCTTGAGGGTAATTGCTATAATTGTACCGATATGATTGAAAAACCGTCGCCTGAGGAAATAATGTCTAATTTTTCAATACTGGGCAGAGTTGTAATGCCTCCCGAAATCTTTGATATACTTGAAAAAACACCTCTCGGAGCAGGCAACGAGCTTCAGCTTACAGATGCCATGAAAACACTTGCTCAGTCTCAGGGCGTTGTGGCTGTTGACTATGAGGGAACACGCTATGATATGGGTAATAAATTCGGAATTCTTCAGGCAAATATCGAAGTCGGACTTCATCATCCGGAAACGAGTGTTGAGCTTAAAGAATATATAAAGAAAGTCGCAAAGGATTTGGACTGATATTATGATAAAAATAGAACGCACAAGTGTTATGAATTTTGACAATGCTGTGCGAGGTGCAAGAAACCCGCTGAACTCTTGGGCAAAGTATGATTCGTATTTTGACAGCGACGGCGATTTTGTTTTCGGTAAAAACGATTTAAGTCTTGCAAAGCGGCTGTGCAAGGCCGGCACTGACCACAGAAAATTTGTCAGAATGATATTTGTGAGCGTTGATGTAACTGCGCCTATGTATTGGTGGAAGGAATATGATACATATAAGGTTGGCACGGTTGCTAATTCAACCTCAACCATGCACAAAATAACATCAAAGCCGTTTGAGCTTTCGGATTTTTCGGTTGATCATATGAACCGGCAGGGGATAGAAACGATGAATAAGCTCATTGAAACGCTTGAGCAGCTGAGGCTGCGCTATGTTCAGACAAATGATAAAGAGCTTTGGTATACGATTATTCAGCTTCTTCCGAGTTCATATAATCAGATGAGAACCTGCACATTAAACTACGAGAATCTTTGCAGTATATATAATGCAAGAAAAAATCACAAGCTTGCCGAGTGGCACACATATTGTGACTGGATAAAAGAACTGCCTTATTTTAAGGATTTGTTTTTGCAACAAGAAACGAAGGACTGATAGAATGCCGCAATACTATTATAATCCGTTTGGACATAGTGCCGATGCCAATGAAGAGATGAAAAAACGCCTTGCCGAGGATAGAATAAGGCAGGAGCAGAAAAGAGAGCTAAGACACATAAGCATCAGTATGGGGCTTACGGTTATATGTTATATTATTTTAAATACCGTTGTGGCTTTTGTCATGATGATGACGGATACCTACACTTTGTATTATTCTAATGCTGTTTTTCAGAATTGCGTGAATATTATCGGTATATCCGTTTTTTCACTGGCTGTCCCGTTCGGTTTGATGGCGCTTATCAACCGAAGGAGATATACAGATTCGGTCATTCCCAACAGCACAATTTCATTAAAAAAAGCTTTTTTGTGGATATTCTTCGGAATGGGCTGCTGTATAGCGGCCAATATTGCTGTTTCATTTCTTATAACCTTTATCAAAGAGGTATTCGGGTATCAGCTTGTTCAAAGTGAGCAGCTTGAGCCGAACTCGGTTATTTCGTGTATAACTCTTTTTTTATCAACCGCGGTAGTGCCCGCTATATGCGAGGAGTTTGCAATGCGGTGCTGTTCGCTTCAGCTTTTGAAAAAATACGGAAAGGGCTTTTCTGTATTCGCGGTCAGCGTTGTTTTCGGTCTGCTGCATGGCAATATTATTCAGTTTTTGTTTGCTTTTCTTGTAGGTCTGATTCTTGCTTTTGTCACAATAAAAACAGACAGTATTTATCCCGCGATTTTTATTCATTTTCTCAATAATTCCATGTCCGTAATGCAGTCGATCATTCAGTATGCCGTAAATGAGAAAACAGCGGAAAATGTTTTAGTGATTTTATATATTATATATATTTCGGCGGGCATTATATCATTGCTGTGTCTTTTGTATAAAAAAGAATTTTTTGTCAAAAGGGAAAAAAGCAACATTCTTCTAAGTTCATGGGAAAAATTTGTTTCATTTTACTGCACCGGTATGATTATTCCTTTCATCATTCTGATTGTCGTAACTGCACGAACAGTTGAAAAAATATGATATGAGCGATGTTTTTATGAAAAGCGCAATAGAGCTTGCCAAAATCAGCGCTCTTGAGGGCGAGGTGCCGGTAGGAGCTGTTATTGTTAAGGACGGGAAAATAATCGCAGCGGGAAGAAACAGGCGCGAGCTTGGCAAAAATGCACTTTATCACGCGGAAATGGAAGCAATAGATGCCGCCTGCAAAAAACTGAAAGGCTGGCGCTTGTGGCAATGTGATTTGTATGTGACGCTTGAGCCTTGCCCAATGTGCGCGGGCGCCATTATCAATTCAAGAATAAAAAGCGTTTTTTTCGGAGCATATGATAAAAAGGCGGGTTCTTTCGGCTCGGTTGCCGATTTTAATTCAATAGCGTATAATCATAAGCCGGAGATCGTAGGCGGTGTTATGGAGGAAGAATGTTCATCCCTTCTGTCTGATTTTTTTAAAAGGCTCAGGCAGGAGAAACAGTCATAATTATTAGGCATTGCATCAACAGCAATGCCTTTTTTATATAAAATTTTTTGCAACACTTTTAATGTTTTTTCATACTTACAAAATGACGGCGTCAAAAGAGGTGATTGTATGACTGACAGAGAATTGGTTTTATCGGCGAAGGCAGGTGACAGGGAGGCTTTTTGCAGTCTGTACAATTTATATAAGCATGAGCTTTACCGCTATGCCTTTTACCGATTAAAAAATGAGGAAGATGCGAAGGATGCGGTTCAGGATTGTGTATTAAGTGCCTGCGTTTCAATAAAGACGCTTAAGAATCCTGATGTATTCAACGCATGGATTTTCAGAATTCTCTACTGTTCATGCAACGCAATTATTAAAAGACAAATTCAGCAAAGGCAATGCCAAAGCATAGATGATTTAAAAAACACACAGGCGCTTTCCTGTAGCGACAGTTATGTGCAGACCGAGCTCAGGCAGGCACTTGATATATTAAATGACAGCGAAAAAGAAATCGTTTTGCTGGCAGTTGTGGCCGGTTTCAAAAGCAGAGAGATTGCACGGATAACCGGAATGAGCGCCGGCTCAGTACGGAGCAAGCTCAGCAGAAGCCTTTCTAAAATGAAAAAATTTTTGGAGTGATACCAATGAAAAAGCAGGATATGAATTATTTAACTTTTATCAAAAGAAAATTTGATGAAGAAAATATTGAATTACCCATAGAATTGGAGGACATCAGTATCAAACCTCTGCTTGAAAACGCCGGAGATAGCTCGGCTAAAGTTCGCTTTCAAGCAAATAAGGCAATAAAGGCAGTTGTAAGTATTGCAGCCTGTTTCGCAATTGCGGCAGTGTCGCTTACGGCTGCATACCCTGTTGCTAATCAGGAGTTTTTTAATAAAAATGAACAGCAGGACACCGCCTATGTTGAGCATATAAAAACCTTCGGAAGTTATGATGAAATAAATTCCGTTATTGATGATTTAAAAAAAAATAATTCGGTCATTAACAAAGGCTTGACAGACTCCTTTTATTACAAATCCTCCGTGGAAGACAGCGCGTTCCCATCACATTCATACGGTAAAACATATAAGCAGGTTGACGGTGTTGACGAGGCAGATATCATCAAAAATGACGGTCAATATATATACTATATTTTTTGTGATGCAAAAGACGGCTATTCACAGAAAATAGAAATTATCAGACCGGACGGAAAGAAAACGCAAAAGGTATGTGTTATAGATGATTTTGACAGCAAAGGCACGGTTTGTGATATGTATGTAAAGGATGATTTTCTGATTGTAAATGTCATAAATAATGTTAATAATTTTTTAAAAAGCGGTGATGATGATTCACAGTCCAGTTTTTCAATATATATATATAATATTTCAAATCGGTCATCACCAAGGTTGGTGCATCAATTTACCCAGAGTGGATTTTATAATACCTCCAGATTAGTAGGAGATATTATATATGTTGTGTCAGACTATTATGTTTGCACAGATGACAGTGAAAAATATGTTCCATATACTGAGATGAACGGAAAACGACAAAAGGTTCAAATATCTGACATTGCTCAGATTGATCAACCGTCAGATGCGGGATATATTGTTATAAGTTCAATTGATATAAGGAATATTACGAACATTAAGACAAAGACGAAAGCACTTCTCAGCGGAACCTCTCAGATATACTGCAATGATAATCATATGTTTGCCGCATCCTATAAAGGAGATATGATGCAAAGTGATATAGAGCAGGAAAAAAATAATGAGCAAAAGACGCAGATTGTAAAAATTTCTCTTAATAATGGAAATATAGAATTCTCGGCATCAGGATATATTGACGGATTTGTGAATAATCAGTTTTCTTTTGATGAAAAGGATGGTTATCTCAGAGTTGCCTCCACATCCTTCAATAAAAAAAATGTACAGACCAATAATCTTTATATTCTTGACAGAAATCTGAATGTGGCAGGAAGTGTTACGGGATTTGCCGAAAAAGAGAGCATACAGGCCGTAAGATTTATTAAAAACAAGGCGTATGTCGTCACATATGAAAATACGGATCCTCTTTTTGTAATTGATCTGTCAAATCCCCTTAAACCTGTTCTTGAGGGTGATGTTGAAATTACGGGCTTTTCCAGTCTTCTTGTTCCCGCTGATGACGATATTCTTTTGGGAATCGGCTCAAGTACAGATCATGATTCGTCTGTTGACGGAATAAAGCTGGCACTTTTTGATATAAGCGACAGCAGCTCGCCTAAGGTGCTGGACAGCCGTGTAATAAAAAACGGTTTTTCTGATGCGCAGTATAATCATAAAGCACTTATTGAAAATCCAGATAAAGGATATTATGCGATTCCATATTATAAATATAATGATGAATGGAGCGGGTTTGAAACAGGAGCTGTTGTTTTTGAAATAAAAAATAATAAAATAGAAGTAACCGATAAATTCAAGATAAACGAAAAAGAAATGTATGCACAGCGCTGCACATATATAGGAGATTATATTTATATATTGGACGAAAACGGATACATTTTTTCATACGAATATCAATAAACGCTATACCTCTCAAAATTTTATAAAAGACTGCCGCAGGTGAAATGTATTCTCTGCGGCAGTCTGTCTGTTTATCATAATGATATGTCAATTCTCTTATGATTTCATTTTTGTGATCTGATCTATTTAATCGGGGATTTTAAACCGATCAGTAAGCCTGTAAAATGAGCTTGTTTTCTTAAATGAACAGTTATTGGTAATTTTGGTCGGTTTCCATGAGAGTGCAACAAGTGCGTTATCATTTTCTTTGCAGGCAAGACTAAAAATATCTTCGTGAGACTTCCTGTATTGTATTTTTTCATATTTTCAAGTATTCTTAACAGATTACCCTTCCATAAAAAGATAATGAGATATTAACATAAAATAAAGCGTTTAAAAATACAATAAATCCTGAATAAAACAAATAAAACCACTCAAAAGGAGTGGTTTTGCCGCCGCAATTCGCGGCGGTGCCGGGCAAGCGCCCGGAGAAAAAGAATGTCAAAAAGTTAAAGTATAAATCAGGATTAATTATTTCATGCTTTCTTCGTAAGCCTTAATCATTTTCTTACTCATATGACCTGTACGACCACGAGTGTTTTCAAGCAATTTTTCTACCGTTGTGCCTGCATTCAGGCGGATTTCAAATCTTGTTACACCATTTTCGGGATAAACTATAATTTCTTTGATATATCTGTCCACAAAGGCCTTGTCAATTTCTTCTTCGTCAATATGCTTTTCCGCCGCTTTGAGTATTGCTTTAATGTTGGCTAACTCTTTTTTCATTTCCAGTTCGGTTTTTTCTGTTGCAGTCAGCATATCAAGTTTTTGGTGTAATTTTTCAATTTCTAAATTACAATCGGCAGTCATTTTTACAAAGTCATCATCAGTGATATTGCCGTTAGTATTGTGTTCAAGCAATTTGGTTTTCATTTTTTCTTGCGTAATAATGTCTTTATTAATCTTATTTATCTCTGCTTGATTGTCATTTGCGTCAAGCAGTTCCGATACAAGCTTTAATACACAGGCTGATAATTCTTCAATGTTCTGCTGACCCGATTTGAAAATATCCTCAATAATCGGCTTAATTTCACTTTCATAAATTGCGTGTGACGGGCAACTGCCGGCGCCGTTTTTTATTTTACCTGAGCATACCCATTTGGAGATTTTTTCTCCGTTTTTGCCAACGGCGTCTTTTCGGTAATAAGGCTTGCCGCAGTGTGAGCATATCAACTTGCCTGTCAGCAAATTCTGATGAACGGTTTTGTGTTGGGCAGTGATAACATCCTGACTTCGCATATATAAAACTTCGTTTGCCTTTTCCCACAGCTCTTCACTAACGATGGCGGGCACGGTTTCGCCTGTTTTGTCCTTATACATAACCCATTCTTCTTCAGGCAGAAATTTCTGCTTTTTTGTGAACAGGTCTGTTATAACGACCTTGTTTCCCACAAAGTAACCCTTGTATTTTGGATTGCGGATAATGTTTCCCATTGTTGAGTGGGATAGCTTATTGCCCTTGCTGTTTCGTATGCCTTTTTGATAGAAATGCTTTTCCATCTGCTTCATACTGAATTTGCCTGTTGCGTACATTTCAAATAATTCCCGAACAAACCCGGCTTGCTCTTCGTCAATCATCAGCTTGCCGTCTTTTTTTGTGTAGCCGAACATATTGTTCGTGCCAAGTACAGTGCCGTTTTTGATTGCCTGGTGATGTCCGAATCGTACACGGTTTGAGATTTTTCTCGATTCGTCCTGCGCCATTGAAGACATAATTGTCAATCTCAATTCCGAGTCCTCATCAAGAGTATTGATGTTATCGCTTTGGAAGAATACCGCCACACCGCTCGACAATAATTCACGGGTGTATTTAATACTGTCAAGTGTGTTACGGGCAAATCTTGATACTTCCTTTGTAATTACCAAATCAAATAATCCGCGTTTTCCGTCCTCAATCATTTCGTTAAAGCGTTCACGCTTTGCCGTCGACACACCAGATATACCCTCGTCAACATAACCTTCAATGTATTCCCAGTTAGGATTGTTTTTTATAAAGTCCGTGTAGTAGGTTATCTGATTGTCAAGGGAGTTTAACTGAACATTGAATTCCGTACTTACACGGGCATAGAATGTCACGCGCAAGGGTAGGTTCATAAAGCTGATATTTTCTTTTTTTATCCTTTCTCTAACAGCGTATATATCCATTATTTTCACCTCTCTTAGTGCCACAATATCACAGTTTTTCTGTTTAATCCAGTCAATATGATATTGTTTTCCATTTTTATTTTACAATAATAACAGTTCCCTTTCATTAGGAAACTGTTACCATTTTAATGTGTGTTATATCTACGGTTAACTTCGGTGTTGATTTTTGTTATCAGTTTTTTATAAGTTTTTTCGTCAATCGCGTTTTGAGCGACAAGCGCATTTGCAAAATGCCGCATCCAAAGCTCAGTGCTTATCTTATCATTCGTGTTTTGAGTATTGATTTTATCTCCGCCTTTTGAAGTTTTATCAATACTATTATTACCTCTGTTTCCAAGATTTATTTGTTTTGCCATACGGCAACACTACTTATTTATTTTCCGTTTCACTCCTTTACATAAACATTCCGATACCATGATACTCATCGTATTCTTCGTCATAAT
>CANQZA010000024.1 GCA_947628175.1 uncultured Clostridia bacterium
CAGGAAAAAATATTGCCGCTGTAAGACCCGCAGGGCCTCCGCCTATGACGGCAATATTTTTTCCTGTTTCCTTTTCTGTTTTCGGAATGTACGGATTGCCTTTTAAATCCATATCTGCGGCAAACGCTTTTAGTTGTACGATATTTACAGGCGCTTCAACATTGGCTCTTCTGCATGCCTTTTCACATGGATGCGGGCAGACTCTGCCTATGGATGCAGGGAGAGGAATTTTATTTTTAATGAGCTTGAGTGCGCTGTCATACGCGCCGTTTGCAATCAGACCCACATAACCCTGGCAGTCCGTATGCGCCGGGCAGGCAAGCTGACAGGGAGCAATACAGTCGCCGTCGTGTGCGGACATAAGAAGCTCCAGAGCAATTTTTCTTGATTTTACAACCCGTTCACTTTCTGTATGGATAATCATTCCGTCGCTCACCCTTGCAGAGCAGGAACGCAGAAGCTTCGGCACACCCTGTGCCTCAACAACGCACAGTCCGCATGCGCCGTAAACCTCAACAGAGTCGTCATGACAAAGCGTGGGAATATAGATTCCGTTCTGCCTTGCCGCCTCAAGTATTGTTATTCCGGCAGGAGCAGTAATCTCTTTGCCGTTTATTGTCATTTTAATGTTGTCCATTCTGCTCCCTCCTATATTTTTACTACTGCGCCGAATTTGCACGATTGAATACATTTTCCGCATTTTATACATTTTTCGGTGTCAATACAATGCGGATTTTTAATCTCTCCCGCAATGGCGTTTGCAGGGCAGTTTCTGGCACAGAGTGTGCATCCTCTGCATTTTTCGCTTAGAATAGAGTACTGAATCAGATTCAAACATTCTCCCGCAGGGCATTTATGTGTCTGAATATGAGCCTCGTATTCCTTTTTGAAATATTTAAGCGTTGTCAGGACGGGATTCGGCGCTGTCTGCCCAAGACCGCAGAGCGCTGCGTCCTTAATGGCATGGCAGAGTTCCTCAAGAATTTTAATGTCACCCTGTCTGCCTCTGCCGTCAGTTATTCTTTCCAGGATTTCAAGCATTCTTTTTGTGCCGATACGGCAGTGAATACATTTTCCGCAGCTTTCCTTTGCCGTAAAGTCAAGGAAAAATTTTGCCATTCCCACCATGCAGGTATCTTCGTCCATAACAACCATACCGCCGGAACCCATAATAGCTCCGGTAGCGCCGAGCGCTTTGTAGTCAATTACAGTATCTATAAGCGATTCCGGAATACAGCCTCCCGAAGGGCCGCCCATCTGAACAGCCTTCAGCTTTTTGCCGTTTTTGATACCGCCGCCGATATCAAAAATCACATCGCGAAGGGTTTTTCCCATAGGTATTTCAACAAGACCGCTTCTTTTTATTTTGCCTGTAACGGCAAATACTTTTGTTCCCTTAGAGTCTTCGGTTCCCATAGCGGCAAATGCTTCTCCGCCGTTAAGGATAATCCAGCTTACATTCGCAAAGGTCTCGACATTATTTATATTGGACGGCTTGTGCCAGTAGCCGCTCTGTGCGGGAAAAGGAGGCTTGAGTCTCGGCATTCCCCTGTGTCCCTCAAGCGATTCTATCAGCGCGGTTTCCTCACCGCATACAAATGCTCCGGCGCCTGCCTTTATGGTCATATGGCAGCAGAAGTCGGTGCCGAAAATATTGTCTCCGAGATAACCTGCCTTTGTTGCCTGGCGGATCGCCTTTTCAAGACGCTTTATGGCAAGGGGATATTCTGCTCTCACATATACTACTGCGTTGTGAGCGCCGATTGCATACGCCGCTATCAGCATTCCCTCAATCAGATTATGCGGATCGGACTCTATAACCGCCCTGTCCATAAATGCGCCGGGATCGCCTTCGTCCGCGTTGCATATGAGATATTTTTCACTGCCATCACTCTGCCTTGCAGCATTCCATTTAAACCATGTGGGAAATCCTGCTCCGCCTCTGCCTGCAAGACCTGAGGTCTTGATGACTTCAATGACCTCCTCAGGTGTCATTTCACATACTGCCTTTTTAAAAGCCGTGTAGCCGTCAAAGGATATAAAATCATCTATATCTTCAGGATTGATGATACCGCAGCGCCGAAGCGCAATCCTTGTCTGTTTTTTTAAAAATTCCGTATCCTCTTCAGAAATAAGAAGCGGCGCGATAACAGTTTCATCGCCTGTCTGCGCGTATTCGGCAATTTTCGCAACATCGCTTTCCGTTACATGCACAAGCCTTTTAAGGTTTGTGTTATCGTCATAGATATCAACAACAGGCTCAAGGTAGCACATGCCTATACAACCCGCGATAGTCAGAACAGCGCCGTTTAAATTTTCGTTTTCAAGTGCCTGATATACCTTGTGAGCTCCCGCGGCAATACCGCAGGATCCCTCTCCTACAACTATTTTCATGATCTGTTTTCCTCCCTTAGTGTTCTGAGGATTTCCTTCGTTTTTTCAGGTGTAAGTGAGCCATAGGTGTTCTCGTTAATCATCATAACGGGTGACAGAGAGCAGCAGCCGAGACAGGCGACGCATTTCAGAGAGAACAGACCGTCCTCTGTCGTCTCCCCGTCGTCAATGCCAAGCTCGTCCCGGATTGTCTGAAGAATCAGCTCGCTTGAATTTACATGACAGGCTGTACCCTGGCAGAGCATAATCAGATATTTTCCGATAGGCGCAAGCCGAAACTGCGTGTAAAATGTGGCAACACCCATTATTTCACTTTCGGCAATTCCTGTTTTTTTGCTTATGTATTCAACAGCGTCTTTCGGGATATATCCGTATGCCTCCTGTGTTTTCTGCAAAATTGTGATGAGCGAGCCTTTTACAATGGCAAGCTCGTCAAGTACAGGCTCAATGATATTAAGGTCAATTGCCTTTTCCATAAAATCACCTCTTTTATAAAACAGTTTATTCTACATAATACTAAATTTTTTTACAATTATCAAGTATAACAGCAGGATGATATCGTTTTGCGGCAACGGTATGCGACTAAAACCGTTTTTATCTGCATAATGATTCCTGCGCCAACTATTGTACCATAAATTCTAATAATTATCTATACTGTATTTGATACAAAGGCAGTATAAAATAATGTCAAAAAATTTGTTACCGTATTCCAGCAGTTCCTCAATCTCTCTATAGCTGAAAATACCTACAAAATCACTGTTGTTATAAAATGCGTAACCTTTTAATAATCTGTGTTTAACGCTTATGTTTACACAGGGCAGGCAGTATGTCAGCACTCTGATTTCTTTTTTTATTTCAAGATTTATTTTTATGATTTTTTTTATTCTGTTCATTGCTTTTCTCATATTTAATATTTATGCGCAAGTTTTTTTGTTTATTTTAAGAATGAAAACGAAACGGCGCATAAATTGAAAAATCTTGACTATTTTGTATGATTATGGTTTAATTGTTATAGATTATTTATTTTAATATATTATGGGTATCATAATAACATAGATTAATCGGAGGATTATTACCAATGAAAAGAATTTTAACATACGGAACATTTGATTTACTGCATTACGGGCATATTCGCCTTCTTCAGCGTGCAAAGGCATTGGGGGATTATCTTGTGGTTGCCCTGTCCACAGATGAATTTAATGCGGGCAAGGGCAAAAAAGCATATCATACTTATGAAACAAGAAAAAAGATGCTTGAGGCAATAAGATATGTTGACCTTGTCATACCCGAGAACAATTGGGAACAGAAACTGGACGATGTAAGGGAATACCATATTGACACTGTTGTTATGGGCGGTGACTGGGCAGGCAGCGACAAATTTGATTATCTTAAGGATTACTGTGAGCTTGTGTTTTTAGACCGCACACCGGGCGTGTCAACAACTATGATTAAAAAGGATTTGGGTCTGAAAGATGCAATTTCGGGTGTTGACCAGCTTCCTGATAACGGTGACGACAAGAGCAAACAGTAATAAAATAAGGCAGTTTTAGTAACTGCCGTTTTGCCCTGCCGTTATTTTCGGCAGGTTTTCCTTTTATATGATATACATTCAGTTCATTATCGGAGTGGAACATGTTAAAAAAATTAAAAAAAATCAAAAAACGCGCAGACAAATTAAAAAAACGAATAATAAGGCTCTTCAGCAAGACGCCGAAAAGAAAGTTTTATTACGGTTTTTTCAGCAAGTATTTGAAGGTCAATAAAAACATTGTACTCATTGAGTCGTTTCACGGTCAGACGGTTTCGGATTCAGGTCTTGTGCTGGCTCAGGAGATATTACGGCTGTATCCCGGCAGATTTAAAATATATTATGCCACCGAAAGCAAGGCAGAGCATCAGAAATTTGTTGATAAAATCGGTCTGGATGTTGAGCTTGTAGATGTCACAACCTTTAAGTATACAAGAATACTTGCGACAGCCGGATATATTTTTTCAAATGCGTCACTGCCCATATATTTTATTAAAAGGCAGGAGCAGACCTATCTTCAGACATGGCATGGAACGCCGCTCAAAACGCTTGGCAAAAAAATGAGACTGGGTATTGAGTCAATGTACAATGTCCAGCATAATTTTCTTCAGGCGGACTATCTGACTCAGCCCAATGCTTTTACAAAAGATGTTATTATGGAGGATTATAATCTTGAAAAGCTCTATACGGGCAAGGTTGTCATGGCAGGTTATCCGAGAAACAAAATATTTATGCAGCCGCAAATGGGCGCGAGGCTGAAAAAAGAACTTTCCCTTGAGGACAAGACGGTCTACGCTTATATGCCGACATGGAGGGGTACAAGCAATCACTCTGTTGATACGCTTAAATATGCCTCTGGCGTTCAGGATATTTTAAAACAGCTTGACGATTGCCTGAAGGACGATCAGCTTTTGTTTGTAAAATTTCACCCCATTCTGCGTGATACCGTCACGCTTGAGGGCTACCGGCATATAAAACCGTTTCCCGACAGTGTTGACGGATATACTTTCTTAAACTGCGTTGACGCGCTTATTACGGATTATTCAAGCGTATTTTTTGATTTTTCTCTTACCAAAAAGCCTGTTGTCCTCTTTATGTATGACTATGAAGAATATCTGCACGACCGAGGTCTCAGATTTGATGTGAGAGAGCTTCCTTTCCGTCAGATATATACTGTGCAGGAGCTTGGCGAGTGCCTGAGAAACGGCACATGTCTTAATGATAAATATGAGGATACGGAGTATTATAAGACATTTTTCAGATATGATTCACCCGATATAAGCGAAAAGCTTCTCAAACTCGCCTTTGAAAAGGATGAGAGTGATCTTGAAATTATGGATTATTCTCACAACAAAAACAGGCATTTAAAGGTGATTCACCCTAAATCCGTAAAAGAAAGGGCTGATTTTAACACAATCAGCGCTCTCGCGGACAATAATACCGTTGTCTTGCTCGAAAAGAAAATGTTTAAGGGCAATGTCAGCGCCATGCTTTATGATTCTTTTAACGAATCGTTTAATTATGTTATAACGACCTATACGCCGCCGAGAACTTATATGGAAAACCTCCTTGCAAGCATCGGTATAAAAAAATATATGGATATTATCCATAAAAGAGATATACAGAGGACTTTTCCAAATCTTGATGTGGAAAGTGACTTTATAAGGGATTACAGTTGCTTTGCGTGCGGCTGCAAGGTCAATGTGAAGGATACTTCTCAGATTGATGCCCGATACGAGCAAAAAGACGGGGGAGACTTTTTAATCAGCTTTAAAATTCCGAACGGACTTAACTTGCTTGAGTCGGCGGTGCTTTCCACCTCAAGGGAAATAATCAGCAAAAAAAATCTGACCGAAAGCGAGAAAAGCTCCGGCAGTATTATGTACAATATCAATTCGCTCATCAGCGATATGACCTTGTATGATAAAAAGCGCTGCCTTTTCGGTGTTATCGCATATGATAAGGCGTCTGCAAAAAAAGTCCTTCTTCTTTTTACGGACAGCAGAAAGTTTAAAACGGCTTTTGAAAGTCAGAGCAGATATGATAAATCAGGCTTCTATTACAATCCGATTGTGCAGAGCCTTGCCCTGCCTGCCGATTACTACAGAACCAATCTGAAAAAATTGATCGACAGTACCGACGAAAAAATAAAGAGCAGGCTTGAAAATTATGATCTGACTCCGGTGAATACAGAGATTGCAATTCTTCCGTATATCAGCAGCAAATCCGAAAATTTCTCTGCCGTTATCTGCAACCCTGATGCTGTGATTCATTATCTCGGTATGACGGCTAAAATAAAGGCTTTAAGCTGTAAGAAAAATATCTGCGTGCTGAGCGTGAAGCTGCCGGGCCGGAAATGCGAGGATATAGACGGGGCAGTTCTTAATTACCGCTCGAAGGTTGAGCAGATTTCGATACCTCTTTCAACGGAAATTACGCAGTCCGGCAACGGTTGTATTGTTAAAATAACAATGGAGTTTACAGGTGCGGTTGAGCTTAAAGAGATATTTTGGGATATAAGAATTCTTGTGCGGCACAACGGTTGTGTATATCAAATGAAAATAGTATCCTTTGACCGCAGAATTAAGTGGAAGCTGTTTTTTACAAACTGCCAGTGCAGTGTCGATGATGAGCATATTCTGTTCCCTTACTTTGGTAAAAAAAGCGTGCTGTGCTTCTGTTACCGTGAAAAGACAGAGTATGACACATTTGAAACCAGAATAAAGGAAATTATCGCATATGCAATATTCAGGCTGTTTAAGCCTTTATGGAAAAGAAAAAAAATATGGGTTGTGTTTGAAAAATTCTGCAAAACGGCACAGGATAACAGCTATTTCTTTTTTAAATACTGTATGGATACTCTCCCCAATCAGGAAAAAAAGAATATCTATTATATCATAGATAAGCGAGAGCCTGATTACGGCAATATCAGACAGTATGACAAGAATGTTGTTCAGTTTATGAGCATAAAGCATATGCTTTTGAGCCTTGCAATGAAAATCTGTATATCCTCAGATTCAACCTCTCACCTTTATGTATGGCGCTCAAAGCCGAGCGTTATCCGCCGCGCAATAAAAAAGAAAAAGGAATTATTCCTCCAGCACGGCGTAACTGCCCTCAAGCAGGTGCATCATCTTTTCGGCAAAAAAGGCTCAAGTCCGATGACATACTTTGTGACTGTTTCACAGGATGAACATGAAATTGTTGTAAATGATTTTGGCTACAAGGCAGACAATGTGCCTGTAACGGGCTTTGCCAGATGGGACGCACTTGAGGATAAATCAACGGATAAAAACCGCTTTATTCTTATGATGCCGACATGGCGTTCCTGGCTTGAAGAGGTCAGCAGTGACATATTTATGCAAAGCGATTATTATAAGTATTATTCACAGCTTTTAACAAGCAGTGCGCTTTCCGGTGTGCTTGAGGATAACGGTATAGAGCTTGTTTTCTATCTTCATCCGAAGTTTGCAGCATATATTGACACATTTCACGACAAGGTAAGCAAAAATGTCCGCTATGTTGCGTTTGGTGAGGAGCCGCTTAATGAACTGATGATGCAGTGCTCCATGCTCATTACCGATTATTCAAGCGTATGCTGGGATGTGTTGTATCTTAACAAGCCTGTTCTTTTCTATCAGTTTGATTATGAGCTTTATAACCTTGCTCACGGCTCATATATAAATATGGAAAGGGAGCTTCTCGGTGACCGTGCAACGGATGCACACACACTTATAGGGTATATCGACGAATATGCGCACAGAGATTTTAAAACAAAACCGCATTATCAGCAGATGATCGATCATTACTTTGCGTACCGCGATAACAATAACAGCAAGAGAATTTATGAATTTTTAAAGTTTAAAGGCTATTGATATATTTTTTGCTGAAAATAACAAGCGCCCGAAGGATTACTGCCTTTGGGCGCTTGTTATTATGCCTTGACTTTTTTTATCAGTTTTTTAAGTTTTCTTTTAACCGGTGTCTCTTTAAATACCTTGCTCACTATTTTTTGGCAGGAGTCAGGATTTTCATAGGTGAGGTATTTTTGATGGAATGCCTCTATTTTTTTACGGTATTTTTTCATTTCACTGTCTATGTTGACAATTGCGTTGATAACGCCATCCGTGTCAAACACGAGCGGACCGGGTGCTTCTTTTTCAATGTCAACATAAATTCCTCTGAGATTTTCACGGTAATCCTCAAGGTCGTATGTGAAAAACAGCATCGGCTTGCCAAGCAGTGCGTAGTCAAACATAACGGATGAATAATCGGTTATAAGAATATCCGAAAGCATATATAAATCTTCAACATATCCGTATGAATTAAAGTTGAAAATAAATTTGTCGTCAGCAGGTATTGTATAGCCGGATGATGAAAAGTGGTGAAGCCTGATAAGTAAAACATATTCATCAGAGAGGGTTTCTCTCATTTTTTCAAGATCAAGCTGCATATCAAACTTGTTTTTTACTCTCCAGGTGGGCGTATAGAGAATGATTTTTTTATCAGGGGGCAGATGGAGCTTTTTTTTCAGATTTTGTATCTTGTCGGGATTTTTATTAAATAACTTGTCCGTTCTCGGATATCCGCAGCAGAGCACCTTTTTGTCAAATTTAAAACAACTGTATGCCTTGTCCCGCATAAATCTGCCCTGAACCACAAGATAATCCCATCTTGCGTTTTTTCTTACATATCGGTCTATACTTGATTGCGTCGGGAAATCCGATTCCACATCAAGACCAAGGGTTTTAAGCGGGGTGCCGTGCATCGTCTGAATTTCTATCTGTCCGTCTCTTTTTTCATATGCGTCCTCAAAGTTTACATTGTTAATAAAATATTTTGAAGTCGCAAGATAATAGAAGTATTCCTGCGAGCCTCTTCTGACTCTTATTCCGTTGCCTTTTATAGGGGTACGAGCGTCCTTCAGCGACCAGATACATTCGTATTCAGGATAGTTTTTATCTATATATTCATATAACTGTTGGGGATTACAACTGTATTTGGAACCCCACATCGACTCAAACATAATTCTTTTGGGATGGATTTTTTCCTGCCTGTATCGGGGATAATTTTCAAAAGTAAGCGCCTTCCTCTTCTGGGCGGTGTTTTCTTCCTCTTTCCAAACCTGCTCAAGCTTTATGTTGATATAGCCCATCATATATCTGTAAAAATCAATTTTAAGAGTCTCAAATGACATTTTGAAATTGAAATATTTTGAGCTATAGATGTAGTCGCGCAATATTTCGCCGTTTTCCGTGCGGTATTCGATAAATACAGTCCGTGTGCTCTGATAAAAATTCCTTTTCATATTTTCATCATTGAAATCGATTTTAAAGCGGCACACAAGTCTGTCGTTTTTTAAAGTACATTTTGACTTGGATAAAATATCCTTCTTTTGTAAAAAATGGTTGTCAATACAGATAACAGCGTCTTTTATAACGGTGTTTTCATCACGGGACAGAGCTTTTGATGTTTTAATGGAAACTATATTGCCGTCAAGCGTAACCTCGTCGGCAAGTGTTGCGTTTTCGACAAAATTAATATTGACGCAGTGTGTTCTGTTTGAGCGGATTATACATGCCCTGTCATCAAGGTTAGCGGCGGTAATCTTCTTTTTTCTGCTCAGAAGATTCTGTTCGCTGCTATGGGCTTTCTCAATAAAGAGGTCATATTTTTTGTCGTTTTCAAAAAGATGAATGGGAGCGTAAAATGTACAAGGTCCGCTTTTTATGAAACAGATTTTTTCTTCATCCTTTGCGCATTTTGCAAATATTTTGCTTTCATCCTTTTCAAGGCGGCACAGCACTTGATTCTCTTTGCAAATAACCTCCTGCGCAAAATTCTCTTCCCTGCTGATTAAAATTTCAATTTCGTTAAAATAGGAATAATAAATCCTTGCAAGCGACTGATTTACAAGCAGAGTGTTTGCGTTTGTCTTTTTTCTTATATTAGGCGTTGTATTGCCTAAATACAGCCTGCCCTTTGCAAGTCTGTTTTCATATTCCATGAGAATTTTATTTATACCCATGTTGTTCTCATTGATGTCAAGCGTGTTGAGATCCAAGGTTATCCTGAATCCCGTACAGTCATAATTATATTCTGTTTTTTCACCCGTTTCCGAGTTGAAAAGAAGACCTCTTGTTTCTGTCAGTTCATAGTTAAATACGGGCTCTGTTTCAAGTGGAGTCCTTACATCAGTCAGTTCATTGTAAAGATATGCGCATACCTTTTGCTGTGAAAAATTACTTATATTTATTTTCGGAAAATAGATATGACCGAAAATTATGATTTTTTCACTGTCTATGATTATATCGTTTATATATTTTCTCGGCTCTGTAACGGTAAGCTCTCTTGACATATCTTTGTTTTTTGTAGTATATACACTGTCATTGAGCCGTATTGTGAATTTTCCGTCATTTTCGTCTATAGGGGCATTGTAATAATCGGCGCTCTGATGCTCAAGTATGTTGATAAGACCGTCAAGGTCGCCGTTTAAAACACATTCAAGCTTCTGACGGTGAATGACATTCAGTCTGTCAAATGCTTCTTCTGATACGGATGATTCTATATATTCCCTTAATAGAGCCAATACTTTTTCCGCCTGCTCTCTCGGCATTTTATTACACGCATTTACGAATATGATTAAATCGATTTCACATGCCTTAATCTGTTTGGAAAGCAGAAGTTCTTTATCAGTGCAGTTTTTGCTGAAAAAATCGTCAACCATTTTCAGCACGGCAAGTCTGTCCGTCAGGTTCTTCATGTCAGAAATGTTCTGTGTTATGGATTTTGTTGCGCCGTCTCTCTGCCGCCAGAGATAACCTATGCTGCCAAGCATGGAAACATTGTCAGCAAGAAAATGCATCGGCAGTGTAACCGGGATATCTTCATATAAAATATTCTCGGGAAACTTAAAACCGTGCTTGTCCCAGAATGATTTGAGAATGAGCTTGTTCCACGAGGTGGTATCATAAAGCAGTCTGTGATTTTTGGTGATATGCGTTTTCTGCTCAAGATTCGTAAAGGCAATTCTGTGCAAATTGGAGTATGAAAATTTTTTTGAATTGAATCTGGCGACATTGCATACGGCCATATCACTTTTGTTTTTCTCTGCAAGAACAAACATTTTTTCATATGCGTTGCGTACCACTATATCATCTGAATCAACAAATGTTATATATTTACCTGTTGCAAGAGTCACGCCGTAGTTTCTCGCATGTCCGAGACCCGCGTTTTCCTCATAATAATAGTGAAAATAGTCGTATTTGAGCTCATATTCTTTTGCTATATCTGCGCTTGAATCAACAGAGCCGTCGTCAATCATAATTACTTCAAGATTATCCTTTGTTTGATTGACAATGGAGTCAAGACATTGTTTTAAATATTCCGCCACATTGTATATGGGAATAATTACGCTTATATCCGGCTGTTTGTTTAATACGGTTGTGTTTTCCATCTCGTTTTCCTTTATAAAATTAAAAGTAAAATTTATCCAATAAATTATATCATAAGATTTATTGCTTGTAAAGAAACATCTATAAACAAATTATTGCTCAAATGCCTCATTTTATGCTATAATGAATACAGCATGAAGGAGACTGTAATTATGAAAAAAATATCTTTAAACGGAAAATGGATTTTAAAAAACTGTACGGACAATAAGCGGTATACTGCCGATATACCGGGCAGTGATTTCGGCAATCTTATTAAATGCGGCGCTATTAAAAATCCTCTTATATCCGGCAGCGAGGAGGAGTCGCTTGAAACAGCGAAACATGATTTTGAATTTTCAAGAACTTTTGCGCTTACAGACAAGGAGCTGGAATTCGGCTCGGTTCATCTTGTCTGCGACTGCCTTGACACTTTGTGTGAATGTTATATAAACGGTAAAAAGGCGTTTGAAAGCCGCAACGCGTATATTCCTGTTGATAAAAGCATAAAACCGTATCTCAAGGCGGGAGAGAATACGATAACGATTCACTTTTTATCCGCCTATAACTACATACGGCAACGGCAGAGTCAAAAGCCACTCCCCAAAAACAGCAACGGTGTTGACGGAATTCCGTATATCAGAAAATCTGCCTGCCATTTCGGCTGGGATTGGGGACCGTGCGTTCCGTACAGCGGCATTATTTCCGATATAAGACTGGAATGTTTTGATACAAGGATTGAAAATATAAGAATTTCACAAAATACCGACAGAAAAAAATCGGTTGTCACGGTGTGTGCCGACAATGCTGACAAGTGCTGCTTGATTACACCGGACGGGGATGTGATACATGGTGAGAATAACACCTTTGTTATTGAAAATCCGCAGCTTTGGTACACTAAGGAATTATCAGGCAAAAACAGGCAGCCGCTTTATACTGTTGTGCTTGAAAACGCGGACGACAGGGTGGAAAAGAAAATCGGACTCCGCTCGCTTTATCTGGATAGGGAAAAGGACAAGTACGGTGAAAATTTCTGTTTTGTTTTAAACGGGGAAAGAATTTTTGCAAAGGGCGCAAATGTAATTCCTTTTTCTGCAATGCCGGAGGACTGCTCAAGGCAGACGGTAGATTATTATCTTGACCTTGCGCAGAACTCATGCTTTAACATATTAAGAATATGGGGCGGAGGAAGTTACGCAGATGAATATCTTTTGTCACAGTGCGACGAAAGGGGAATTCTTTTGTGGCAGGATTTCTGCTTTGCCTGTCAAATGTATCCGTTTTATGAGCAGGATTTTGTCTCCAATGTTCTTGAAGAGGTAAGGGTAAATGTTTTAAGAATGACAACGCACCCGTGCCTCGCTCTTTGGTGCGGCAATAATGAGATTGAGGCAATGTTTTCATATATGCCGGCAGGGCTTGAAATTGTAAAATCATATAAAGAGTTTTTCTATGAAACCCTGCCTGATTATATTAAAAATCTGACGGATGTGTGCTATATTCCCACTTCACCCGTGGGCAGTGGCTGTTTTAAGAATAATACGGCAGATAACGACGGTGATACGCATATGTGGAATGTGTGGCACGGTTTGAAAAAGCTGAATTACTATCAAAAAAGGTATTCAAGATTTCTTTCCGAATTCGGTCTTGAATCACTGCCCTCCATGAAGGCAATAAGAACCTTTGCCGACAGGAATGAATATGCAATCACCTCCGACAGCTTTAACCGTCATCAGAAATGTATTGGCGGAAATGAGAAAATGCTGTTTTATCTCACGGAGATGTTCAGCCGTCCGCGAGAATTTGAATATCTGCCGTATCTTACGGGTATCGTGCAGTCGGAATGTATAAAAAATGCAACGGTTCATTTCAGGCAGAATAAGGGCAGGTGCAACGGTTCCGTTTTCTGGCAGTTCAATGATGTGTGGAACTGCCCGAGCTGGTCGAGCGTCGATTTTGAGGGAGTGCCCAAGGCGCTTCAGTATAAGGCAAAGGAATTTTTTGCTCCCGTGACGGTAAGCTGTAAAAAGGAAAAGGGGAAAGCATATGTTTATGCTCATAATGATACGCTTTCTCCCGTTCAGTTTATATTGGATATTGAACTTTTTGATTTTGACTGTCATCTTATAGCAGGCAGGAAATATTCTGTCAGCTTAAAGCCGAACAGCTTTGAGAAAGTGACTGTTGTGCATCCGCCCAAAAACGCTTTTATGCGAATGCGCTTTAATGATACCGTTATAACGGAAATATTTGACGCACCGGATCGCCTTGCGCTAAAAAAGGTTCATGTTACGGCAGCTTTGAACGGCAGTAGCCTTGAGGTGAAAAGTGACGGTTTTGCTTATAGTGTATGCATTGAATCAGACGAGGTTCCGTCAGACAACTATTTTTCACTCATCAAGGGCGAGAGCAGAACAATAGAATTTAAAAACCCGCCGAAAAATCATAAAATTATCTGTGCCAATAATATAGATTATGAAAACGAAAAGATAAAAAAGCATATTTTCAGACTCCTTTACCGCTTCAAACCTCTCAATATTGCAAATTATTTTTACTATACATTTAATTAAGTAACAGACAGAAAAACGCACGGAATTTGTTGTTTCCGCGCGTTTTTCTTTTTAACAGTCTTCTGCGGGGAAAAAGAATACCGAAAGCAGCCCGCCTGCCTTTTCTAAATTTTCTTTCGATATTGCCTGCTTTTTCAAACTGTGCTACAATTGAATGTGAAATCTATAACAAAGTCTGAAAAGGAGCTGTTGTTTATGCGTATTCTTGTGGCAGAGGATGAGCGTGACCTGAACGATATCATTTGTCAGAAAATGGAGGAAGAGGGATATAGCGTTGATGCCTGTTCAAACGGTGAGGACGCCTTATATTATTTACAGAATGTGCAGTACGACGCTGCTATAATTGATGTTATGATGCCGTTGCTTGATGGGTTTGAGGTTGTAAAGCGTTACAGGCGGGATTCGGGGAATGCGCCGATTCTCTTTTTAACCGCGCGCGATTCCGTTGAGGATAAGGTAAACGGGCTTGATTTGGGCGCAAACGATTATCTGACAAAGCCGTTCTCCTTTGCGGAGCTCACGGCAAG
This sequence comes from uncultured Clostridia bacterium, assembly GCA_947628175.1. Taxonomy (GTDB): domain Bacteria; phylum Bacillota; class Clostridia; order Oscillospirales; family Acutalibacteraceae; genus Eubacterium_R. Next base: position 14,450 of record CANQZA010000024.1, read on the forward strand.
AATACGCGCAATGACACGCAAAAGTGTTTCAAGTGTAACAAATGTTTACAGCATAGCGGACCTGTCGCTTGATTCGTCATCAAAAACAGTGACGAGAGCAGGAAGAAAAATTCACCTTTCCGCGAGGGAGTTTGCGATTCTTGAATATATGATACGAAATAAGAATAAGGTGCTTTCAAGAGAGCAGATAGAAAATAATCTCTATAATTTTGATTATGAGGGCGGCACAAATGTTGTTGATGTCTATATACGCTATCTTCGCAAAAAAATTGACGATGGATTTGACAGCAGACTCATACAGACCGTAAGAGGCTATGGATATACTTTGAGGGAGGAAAAATGAAAAACTTATCTGTCAGAGCAAAAATAACATTATGGTTTTCCGTTTTGATTATATCCATCACAGCTATCGTGTTCGTGTTAATGCTTCTCATAAGCAGATCGGTGCTTTATACAGATGTCAAGGAGGCGCTTGTAAGCACGGTTGAAGCCAATACGCAGGAAATTGAGTACTGCGACGATATGGAAGACAAGGAAATGGAATTCGGAGACCATTATATAAGATATGGTGACGGTTATCTTGAAATTGACGACGATTTTCTCAATGAGAGCCGGGGCGTTTTTACGGCGCTGTATGACAGCAGCGGAAATCTTCTGTACGGCGAGAGCATTGTGGGGGCGGACGATCTGTCTCCCCAAAAGGTTAGGAAGGTGCTCTGCCACGGTGAAAAATATTATGTTTATAATGTTGAACTTGAGGATGACGAGCTGAACGGTCTTATACTGCGCGGTGAAGTGAATGAGGACGCTAATAAGACGGTATTGACGAGAATTGTTAATCTGTCGTTGTTTGTACTGCCTGCTCTTGCGGTTCTTGCTATTGCCGGCGGATATTTTCTTGCAGGGCGTTTTTTAAGCCCGGTGAGAAAGATTATATCCTCCGCCGAAAGCATAACAGACGGCAATGACCTGTCCAAGCGTCTGGATACGGGAGAGAATAAAGATGAATTTTATTTTCTTGCGGATACTTTCAATAAGATGTTTTCACGCCTTGAAAAGTCATTTGAGGAGGAAAAGCAGTTTACATCCGATATTTCACATGAGCTCAGAACGCCTATTGCAACCATTCTTGCACAAAGCGAGCTTACGCTTGAACGAGAAAGAACGCCCAAAGAATATCAGAAGGCGATTGGCGTAATAAGGCGCCAGAGTGTGAGAATGAAAAATATTGTGGAGCAGATGCTTCAGTTTTCCCGGCTCGAAAGACTTGACACACTGCCTGATGTAAAGGATGTTGACCTTTCTGAGCTGTTTAAGAATATTGCGCAGGAGCAGATTCTTCAAAGTGTCCGTTCCATTAAAATAAGCTGTGATATTGAAGACGGTATTAAAGTGCGGGGCAACAGCGATATGCTGGCGCGACTGATAAACAATCTGATTTCAAATGCCTACCGTTACGGCAGAGAAAACGGAAATATTTATCTGTCACTCAAAAAAGGTGAGAACGACATTTTTTTATCGGTAAAGGATGACGGTATCGGTATAGACGAAAACGAAAAGGATAAAATTTTTAACCGCTTTTTCCAGGCAGACAGTGCAAGAAGTGTTAAGGATTCTGCATACGGAATCGGTCTCGGGCTTTCCATGGTGTCTGAGATTGCAAGGCTTCACGGCGGATATATCAGAGTTGAAAGCAGAATAAATGAGGGAAGCGAATTTGTTTTTGTGATTCCGAAAAAAAATTAAACTTTTTTCATTCTTTAATGTTATTTTAATCTTTGCGTTGTAAGATGAACTTGCAATAAAGAAAGTGAGGTAATGATTATGACAAGAAAGAAAAAAATAGCATTGATTATTTCAGCAGTGGTTATCGCAGTGGCAGTTTTGTGCGCTTCGGCATTTGTCTATGCTTCGGAGGTTACAAAAAAGAACTCCATAGGACTTGAAAAGGCAATTAATCTTGCGCTTATTGACGCAGGAGTGCCGGAGGAAAACGCGACCGTTACAAAAGCCAAGTTGGATTTTGAAAAAGGCGTATTCATTTACGATATTGAATTTGATTCAAACGGTACAGATGAATATGATTATTCGGTAAAAGCATCAGACGGTACTATTCTGGAAAGAAATCATGAGCTCAAGGATGATGATGATTTTGCGAAATCAAAGCGTACCACGGCTAAAGCCGTTACACAATCAGCAGATGTTCAGCCGACACAGCAGCAGGAGATAACACAGGCGGCACCGGCAGCTCAAAACACAACGGCTTCTCAGAAGGCGACTGCAAAAACAACAACCGCTGCTGCCGCTGAGCAGACCGCGAAAGAGCCGACGCAGGCTGTTGAAAAAACTTCCTCTGCCTCCCCTTCAGGCATTTCAATAGAGCAGGCAAAGGATATTGCGTTTAATAACTCCGGCGTATCAAAGCGTGACGCACAAATCATTTCCGCTTATCAGGACATGGACGACGGAATAACATACTATGATATTGAATTCAAGTCAGGTTCATACAAATATGAATATGAGATTGATCTCAATGGTAATGTTATTTCGTATGACAAGGACAGGATAGCAGCCAAAAAGCCTTCCGCAAAAAAAACGACCGCTGTAACGGCAGATCATTCAAAGTATATCGGTGTTGACAAAGCAAAGGAAATTGCGCTCTCTAACGCAAATGTTTCGGCAGGCAATGCGACCTTCAAAAAGGCAAAGCTGGAAAGAGATGACGGTGTTTACGAATATGAGATTGAATTTATTGCATCTGATATGGAATATGAGTATGAAATACATGCAGTTTCCGGAAAAATCATAAGCCGCTCGTCAGAATCCGTTTATGACGACTGAGTCAATGTACAATGTACAAACAAAAAGGGTGTCTCTTTATTTGAGACACCCTTTAGTTATGCAGATTAAAGGTGGAATATAATATCATCACTTTTTTTGTTGAAAAACCAAATTCCTATTATAAGCGTTCCGACTGAAACGGCGGCAGCGTACCAAAACAATTTTCCGCTCATTATATAGCCGTATAAAACACACTGTCTGAACAGTTCTATCATCGAATAAAGCGGATTGATTTTTATTATAATTACAATCCAGTCTCTTTTTATTCTCTGAAGCGGATAAATGATAGGCACCATATAAAACAGTAGCTGAGTCAGGACATCCCAGATATATTCTATATCCCTGAAATAGACATTGAGCACCGATAAAATAAGCCCTACACCCAAGCTGAAAATTAAAAGCAGCAGCATTGGAATCCAGCACAAAAAAACATAACCCGTGATGTAAAGACCATGACCGCCGGAAATACCCGTTACCTTGAAAAATATCCATACGCATATCAGGCATATTAGCGATATTGCAAAAGTAACAAAATTGGAAAAAATAGACGACAGCGGATACATATATTTTGGCACATAAACCTTTTTTATTATACCGGTATGCTTTCTGAAAGAGGTCATCGCCTGCTTTGTCGATGATGTAAAAAAGCTGAACAGCAGTCGCCCTGTAAACAGAAAGACGGGATAACAAATGATATACTCGTTGCTTCGTCCGAAAATTCCGCTGAATACGACTGATAAAACAATCATCTGCAACAGCGGCTGAAAGAAGCTCCATAAAATTCCCAGCCAAGAGTTGCGGTATTTTAACTTGATGTTTTTCCGTGTGAGCTCCTGTAATAGATTTCTGTATTTGCCGAACATTTCAAGATCGTGTTTAAGCTGAATATTTTTCATTTTATTTAAACGCTCCTAAAAACAACACAAGGCATTGCTTTAATAATCAGTAGAAACTGCCCTTTTAAGTTTTTGACATTATAGCACAGTATGTAAAATTTTTCAACTCTGCTTAAAAAAGGATGCGATTTGCATAGCTGTTTTCATTGCGGACATATTGCCGTCAACAACAAAGTCGGCAGCGGCGAGATACTTTGCCTTTCTCTCGTCATAGAGCTGTTTTGCCTTTTCCCTGTCGCGGAATAAGGGTCTTGTGTTTGAATTGCCTATTCTATCGCAAATAACATCAAAATCGGCGTCAAGGAAAACGACTTTTCCGTTCCTTTTAATGACATCCACATTTCTCTGGAAGGTCATCGCGCCTCCGCCTGTTGAGACAACACAGTTTTTTTCACAGTCTGCGATTTTTTTGCAGCATTCATATTCAAGTTGTCTGAAATAGTCCTCACCGTGCACGGCAAAGATGGCTTTTATTGCAATGCCCTTTTCGGATTCTATCATCTCGTCCGTATCCATAAATTTCCTGCCCATTAATTTGGCAAGCGCTCTTCCGACAACGGTTTTTCCGCTGCCCATAAAGCCGCAGAGAATTATATTCATAGCTTTTGCATTTCCTTTGCTGTTATTTCTATCACTTTTTCTATATCATCCGGATTGAATTTCACATCAAGCCATATTTCCTGAGCTACTGCCGCCTGCCATACCAGCATTGGCAGACCGTTGGAGTATTTTGCACCCGACTGTTCGGCATAGCTGAGAAGAAGCGTCCTTGCGGGATTGTATATTGCGTCAAAAACATACCTGCATTTTTCAACTGCCTCTTTTGGCAGAACACATGCGTTTACATTCGGATACATTCCCACAGGTGTACCGTTTATAAGAACATTGTATTCTCCCTGAACCTCTGAGAGCGTAATCACTTGGATATCAAGTGAAAGCCTGTCTGTGATTTCTTTTTTAATCTGCATAGCCGCCTCGATATCTGCATCTCTGACCGCTATTGTAAGATTCGCACCGGCAAGCACGCTTTCAAAAGCGAACATCCTTGAAACGCCTCCGCTTCCGCACAAAAGAACATTTCCCTCAAGAGGAATGTCTGCCATATCCAGTGCCCGAAGAAAGCCCTCGCAATCCGTGTTGTGGCCAATCAGAAGACCCTCTTTGCTTTCAACAGTATTCACCGCACCGAAAAGCTCGGCTCTGCGCGACAGTTTGTCAAGAAAGGGAATAACATTTATCTTATGCGGTATTGTTACATTAAAGCCTGAAAAAGATTTCAGGGTTTCAAAATTTTTTTCAAAATCGGCGGGAGCTGTTTCTTTGAGCTCGTATGTTGCGTCGATATTATTGATTTTAAAAAGCTCTGTGTGAATAAAAGGCGACAGTGAATGTCCGAGGGGATAGCCCGTAAGAGCAAATTTTTTCATAAAAAACACCTCACCAAAAATATTAGTTGACAATCTTACGGAAATTATATAATATGATAATAACATAACAAAATGATATTAACAACTATTTTTTGAGGTGATTAACAACTATGGTTTTTGAGAAAGTCAGAGCCCTTCTTGCGGAACAGCTCGACATCGAAGAAAACAGTATCACGCCTGAGAGCCTGCTGGTTGAGGATCTCGGGGCAGACAGTCTTGACGCCATTGACATTGTTATGTCTGTTGAGGACGAATTTAAAATAGAGGTTCCCGATGAAATCATCGAGAAAATCGAAAGTGTCAATGACATTGTTTCGTATGTGGAAAACAATATTTGATTTTTCAGGTGAATTGTATATTGTATATAATCCATTGACTTTAATGTATAAACGGAGTAAAATAAAAGCAGGCAATATGCCTGCTTTTTTGTTTTGAAAACATTTTCGGCAGTATGGATTCTGCCTGACAGAGAGGGGTAAAACGATGTCTGAAAAGTATGTAATGGCTCTGGATCAGGGTACTACTTCCTCCCGTGCCATAATATTCAACAAAAAGGGCGAAATAGTTGCAAAAGCGCAAAATGAATTTACCCAATATTATCCTGAAAACGGGTGGGTAGAGCACGATCCGATGGAAATTCTTTTTTCACAGATAAGCGCCATACTTTCCTGCCTGCGCCTTGAAAAGGTGAATCCGCGTGATATTGCCTCAATAGGTATAACAAACCAGCGTGAGACGACGATCGTATGGGACAAGGAGACGGGAAAACCTGTTTCAAATGCAATAGTCTGGCAGTGTCGGCGAACGGCGCAGGTCTGTGAGCAGCTCAAGGCACAGGGCTTGAGCGACTATGTAAAGGATACAACAGGACTGCTGATAGATGCCTATTTCAGCGGTACAAAAATAAAATGGATTCTCGATAATGTAGAGGGCGCAAGGGAAAGAGCCGAAAGGGGAGAGCTTCTTTTCGGAACGGTGGATACATGGCTGATATGGAACTTAACACACGGCAAGGCGCATGTAACCGACTACTCAAACGCCTGCAGAACAATGCTTTTTGATATTGATAAACTATGCTGGGATCCTTTCCTTTGTGAAAAACTCGGGATACCTATGTCCATGCTGCCTGAGGTTAAGCCGTCAAGCTGTGTTTACGGCGAGGTGGCAAAAATCACCGGAATTGAGGATATTGAGGGAGTACCCATTGCGGGCGCTATCGGCGATCAGCCGGGAGCACTTTTCGGTCAGGGCTGTTTTGAAGTCGGTCAGGCTAAAAACACTTACGGCACAGGCTGTTTCCTTCTTATGAACACAGGTGAAAAAAGAGTAAATTCCCGCACAAATCTTCTTTCGGGAATTGCGTGGGGTATAGGAGATCAAATCACCTATTCTCTTGAAGGCTCTGCTTTTAACGCCGGTTCTGTTATAAAATGGCTTCGCGATGAGCTTGAGCTGATACATTCCGCGCCTGAATGTGATGAGCTTGCCGCAATGGTTGATGATTCAAACGGACTTTATTTTGTTCCCGCGTTTACAGGTTTGGGCGCTCCATACTGGGATATGTACGCAAGGGGCATCATGATAGGTCTTACAAGAGGTATCAATAAAAAGCATATCTGTCGTGCCGTGCTTGAAAGTATTACATACCAGATGACGGATTTGCTCGAGGCGATGATGTCAGATTCCGGATTAAAACTCAAAGATTTAAGAGTGGACGGCGGCGCGTCTGTTTCTGATATTATGATGCAGATTCAGGCGGATATGACAGGGGTTCATGTGAACCGTCCGAAGAATGTTGAAACTACGGCTCTTGGCGCGGCGTATTGCGCGGGTCTTGCAACCGGAATGTGGGACAGCACTGAAGAAATTGAAAAGAACCGCTCTGTTGACAAAATATTTGTCCCTTCAATGGAAATATCAGTGAGAAATAAAAAATATTCCGACTGGAAGCGTGCCGTTGAACGCTCACGCAACTGGGAGAGATAATATTATTTTATAAGGAGAATATTTATGGGAAAGGTTGTATGCCCTTGGGCTCTGATCACAAATTTTGTAACCGATGCGTTTATCGGCTATGGAGTTCCCGAAGAGGAGGCAAAAATTTGTACAGATGTTTTACTTGAGTCTGACAGACGGGGTATTGAAAGCCACGGCTGCAACAGGTTTAAGCCGATTTATCTGGACAGAATCAAGGCGGGTATTCAGAACCCCGTAACGAATTTTGAAATCATCAAGGAAACGCCTGCCACCGCAGTTGTTGACGGTCATGACGGTATGGGTCAGGTTATCGGCTTCAAATCTATGAAAATGGCAATCGATAAGGCGAAGCAGTACGGTCTGGGAATGGTGGCCGTCAGAAATTCCTGTCACTACGGAATTGCGGGATATTACGCAACAATGGCGGCAAAAGAGGGATGTATCGGTATAACGGGAACAAACGCCCGTCCGTCGGTTGCGCCTACTTTCGGCGTTGAGGGTATGTTCGGAACAAATCCGCTCACGATCGGAATACCGACTGATGAGGAATTTGACTTTGTCATTGACTGCGCCACATCCATTACCCAAAACGGAAAAATAGAGTATTACGAACGAATAAAAGAAGATGTACATCCGGGTACAATAATCGGCAGAGACGGTCAGCCGATTGAAGGTGACGCAGGTGCTGCACTCAAAAAAATCCGTCAGGGAGAGGCGGCGCTTGTCACTTTGGGCGGTATAGGCGAAGCGCTGGGCGGTTATAAAGGTTATGGATACGCAATGGTGATTGAACTTCTTTCCGCCATTCTTCAGGATGGCAGCTATGGCAAGGATCTTGACGGCAAGGATGAAAACGGAACTATCAGACCTTACGGGCTCGGTCATTTCTTTATTGCCATTGACACAGGACATTTTCTCGGAGAAGAGCTTGCAAGAAAAAAAGCGGGGGAGATAATACGCTCAGTCCGTAATTCTCAAAAGGCTCCCGGCTGCGACAGAATTTATACTGCCGGCGAAAAGGAATGGGATGTATGGCAACAGAGAAAGGACAGCGGAGTTCCTATAAATGAGTCCGTGCAGAAAGAAATTATTGAAATCCGTGACGAGCTTGGTCTGACTCAATATACATTCCCTTGGGAATAAACGAAACAGAGGTAAATATAATGGATTATCGCAAGGAATCACTCAAACTTCATGGTGAGTGGAAGGGTAAGATTGAAGTTGTAGCAAGAGCAAAGGTTGATAATAAGGATGCGCTTTCTCTTGCATACACACCCGGTGTGGCACAGCCATGCCTTGAAATTGAAAAGGATTATAATAAAAGCTGGGAATTGACAAGGCGCTGGAATATGGTTGCCGTCATTACAGACGGTACAGCCGTCCTCGGTCTCGGGGACATAGGCCCCGAGGCAGGTATGCCTGTTATGGAGGGCAAATGCGTACTTTTTAAAGAATTCGGAGATGTTGACGCGTTCCCACTCTGCGTCCGTACAAAAAATGTTGATGAATTTGTCGAGACCGTTTACAATATAAGCGGCTCATTCGGAGGAATCAATCTTGAGGATATCGCTGCTCCGCGCTGCTTTGAAATTGAAGAAAAGCTCAAGCAAAGATGTGATATTCCGATTTTTCATGATGACCAGCACGGAACGGCTGTCGTTGTATCGGCTGCGCTGATCAATGCGACAAAACTCACCGGAAAGGCGCTTTCGCAGTGCAAAGCAGTAATCAACGGTTCGGGTGCAGCCGGAATCGCTATTGCAAAACTTCTTATGACGCTCGGACTCAGGGATGTCATTCTCTGTGACCGAACAGGCGCCATCTATGAGGGAAGAGCGAATCTCAACCCTTCAAAAGAGGCAATTGCAAAGGTGACAAACAGGGAGATGACGAAGGGCTCGCTTGCCGATGCCGTTAAAAATACCGATATTTTTATCGGTGTTTCAGCCCCCGGTGTTCTCACACAGGAAATGATTAAAACAATGAATGATGATCCTATTGTGCTTGCGATGGCAAATCCCACACCTGAAATTATGCCTGATGAAGCGAAGGCGGCGGGTGCGAAAATTGTCGGAACAGGCCGTTCGGATTTTCCAAATCAGATTAATAATGTTGTTGCTTTCCCGGGAATTTTCCGCGGCGCATTGGATGTAAGGGCAAGCGCTATTACGGAGAATATGAAGATTGCGGCGGCATATGCGATAGCGTCGCTTGTTGATGATGAAAAGCTTACGCCGAATTACATTCTTCCCTATGCGTTTGATGAAAGAATCAAGGATGCTGTGGCAAAAGCAGTAGCGCAGGCTGCCGTTAAAGACGGTGTGGCCAGAATATAGCCTGTGATATGAAGTGTTCAATATGTAATATAATGTAATAAATTTATATATTATAAGTAAAATTAGATCCCTGCTGTGTGTATCAGCAGGGATTTTGTTGTTTATCGGACAAAAGTCTATTAAATGCAATATTTTTGTCAAGAGTTATTGCAAAAGTTTGTGAAAGAGTTACAAAAGTGACAAAAAGGTTACAAAATCCTTGTGCCACTTTGCCATAGATTAATGTTATTTTGTGTGTTAAAATGTTTGCATTGTTGAAATAAAGGAGAAATATATGACGAAGATAGTTAAAAACAGTATGATTTCTTTACTGTTCACGCTTATCATTTTTTCTGTTTTCCCCGCAACAGTTTACGCGCAAAGCTATGAGCCGAGACTTACGGCACCTTCAGGGGAGCCGTACTATACCCGTGAATGCAACACATACGCTCAGACAGGGTACGGTATGCCAAACTGTGTGGCATATGTGTACGGCAGAATTTATGAGCTCAATGGTGAGGCGCCCAAGATAAGCCGTGGTAATGCCGGCGAATGGTGGTTTATAAACAAAAGAAATCATTATTATGAATACGGCTCACAGCCAAAGCTCGGAGCTGTGGCATGCTGGTCAAATCATGTTGCCGTAGTCGAAAAAATCAGCGGCAACGGCGCCGTTACCATTTCCGAATCACATTGGGGCGGAAGATATTTTGACACAAAAACATATGCGGATATGAGCAGTCATTACGGACAAGCCTTCTACGGCTATATATATGCTTATAATAAGCCCGAGGAGGAACCCGAGATTGTAATTGACGAACCGGAGCCATCCTATACTGCCATGGATAACCATTTTGAGTTGCAGAAAAAGACCTGTTTCAGTGTTCTGGAATTTGCAAAAAGCGACAACAAAATTATGAATCCTAATAATAATATCCTATTGAATCAATAATTGTACATATTATCAAGCCCTGCCTGTTTGTATTTCAGGCAGGGCTTGGAATTTTTCGGTGAATAAATAATGAATTTTTACCAATTTTCTGAAAAAACTATTGACAAAACAATTGGTTGGATATAATATTAGTAATAGATTAGCACTCGAAAGGTGAGAGTGCTAACAAAGAGAGGTGCAGAGAGGATGATAAGCGAAAGAAGAACCGCAATACTCAATTTGATTATTGAGCATTATCTTCAGACCGGTGAGCCTATGGGTTCAAAAACGCTTTGCAGTCTGCTGCCGTATTCCATATCAAGCGCAACGATAAGAAATGAAATGGCATATCTTTCACAGCTCGGCTTTCTTGAGCAGCGGCATACAAGCGCAGGAAGAGTGCCGAGCAAGGCGTCATACAGGTATTATGTTGACCGTCTTATGCAACAGCAGGATGTCACGGAGTATGAGATTGATAAAATAAACAAATTTCTTTCCGTGAATGCAGGTGATCCCGAAAGGCTTCTTTCAGACGCTGCAAAGCTGCTTTGTGAATATACCCACTGCGCAAGTTTTTATTGCACACTTGAAGATCCGCTTGACTGTATTCAGGGAATAGATCTTATACCCGCAGGCAATTCAAAAGCAATGGTTGTTATGCTTACTGCAGGCAGTAAAATTAAATCCTCTCTTATTAATATGCAGTGCCCTGTTGACGATGAATTCAGATATACATTTTATAGCTTAGTCAATAAATATTTTATATCCACGCCTCTGGCGGAGGTAAATCAGGCATTTATACAGACCTGCGCCGTAGCTGCCGGAGAAAGAGTTTTTGATTTCCTGCCCGTTTTAACTTCACTGTGTTCCTTGTGTGACGAGGCTTCAAAAACAAAGTTTGTGCTTGACGGTGAAACCAATCTGCTCTCCCATCAGGAGCTTGGCTCGGATGTCTATAAGCTTTTATCTTTTCTTGCGGGACGCGAGCAGCTAACCGAGTTTGTAAAAAAATTTGCTCAGTCAGGTGAATCAAACGCCCTTTTTATAGGAGATGAAAACCCGATTTACGAGATGAAAAATACTTCAACATTCATCTCACAGTTTACTTACGGAAATAATCAAAAAGCCGCACTCGGCATAATAGGCTCGATAAGAATTGATTATAAAAAAATTATTCCGAGAGTCAGATATATAGTCACAACAGTTGATAAACTGCTTTTTGGAGGAGGTATTGTATGAGCAAAAAGAAAACAGAAAAAGACGAAGAAAAAGTAACCGACGAAACTTCGGTTGATACAAAAGAAGAAGAAAAAGAGGAAGTAAACCCGCTGGAAAAGGAGCTTACGGATACAAAGGAGCAACTTCTCAGAGTGACTGCTGAATATGCGAATTTCCGCAAACGCTCCGAAAAGGAAAAAAGCGAGACCTTCAGCTTTGCAACGGCAAAGGCAGTGGAGCAGATTCTTTCAGTGGTTGATAATCTTGAAAGAGCATTGGCCAGCGAGCACGAGGATTACGAGGGATTAAAAAAAGGCGTGCAGATGACCTATGACGGTCTGTTGGCGTCATTTGAAAAACTCGGCGTTACAGCCTACGGTGAAAGCGGTGAACAGTTTGATCCGAATCTTCATAACGCGGTAATGCATGTTGAAGATGACAGTTTGGATGCAAATGTAATCACCGATGTATTTCAGAAAGGCTATAAAATAAATGATAAAGTTGTCAGACCTGCAATGGTTAAAACAGCTAACTAATTAAAGGAGGACGATCAGTATGTCAAAGATTATTGGTATTGATTTAGGTACAACAAACAGTTGTGTAAGTGTTATTGAGGGCGGTGAGGCAGTCGTAATCACCAATGCGGAAGGTGCCAGAACAACACCTTCAGTAGTCGCTTTTTCCAAGGACGGCGAAAGAATGGTCGGCAATGTCGCCAAGCGCCAGGCAATCACAAATCCCGACAGGACAATAGCGTCAATAAAAAGGCATATGGGTTCTGATTACAAAGTAACTGTTGACGGCAAGGCATATACGCCGCAGGAGATTTCCGCAATTATTCTTCAGAAGCTTAAGGCGGACGCAGAATCCTATCTCGGCGAAAAGGTAACGGAGGCTGTTATCACAGTTCCCGCTTACTTTACGGACGCGCAGCGTCAGGCTACAAAGGACGCTGGTAAAATCGCCGGTCTTGAAGTGAAGAGAATTATAAATGAACCTACCGCAGCGGCACTCGCTTTCGGTATTGATAAAGAAGACGACCAGAAGGTTATGGTATATGACCTCGGCGGCGGCACATTTGATGTGTCCATTATTGAGATGGGCGACGGCGTTCAGGAGGTTCTTGCGACAGCGGGCAACAACCGTCTGGGCGGTGACGACTTTGATAAAAAGATTATGGACTGGATTGTCGCAGAGTTCAAAAAGGACAACGGAATTGATCTTTCAAACGATAAAATGGCGATGCAGAGAGTTAAGGAAGCTGCCGAAAAAGCAAAAATCGACCTTTCCGGTATGACGACTGCACAGATTTCACTTCCGTTCATCACAGCGGACGCAACAGGTCCGAAGCACTTTGAGGCAACGATTTCAAGAGCAAAGTTCAACGAAATGACAGCAGACCTTGTTGAGGCAACAATGGGTCCTGTTCGTCAGGCAATGAGTGATTCCGGCTTATCCATGAATGATATTGATAAAATTCTCCTTGTCGGCGGCTCAACAAGAATTCCCGCCGTTCAGGAGGCGATTCAGAAATTCAGCGGTAAAGAGCCTTTCAAGGGTATTAATCCTGACGAATGTGTTGCAATGGGTGCCGCGCTTCAGGGCGGTGTTCTCGGCGGTGATGTAAAGGGACTTCTTCTTCTTGATGTTACCCCGCTTTCACTCGGTATTGAAACAATGGGCGGTATAAACACCGTAATCATCGAGAGAAATACTACCATTCCGACAAAGAAGAGCCAGATTTTCTCAACCGCTGCTGACAATCAGACTTCGGTAGAGGTTCATGTTCTTCAGGGTGAGAGAGAATTTGCAAAGGACAACAAAACGCTCGGTATGTTCCACCTTGACGGAATTCTTCCCGCAAGAAGAGGCGTTCCTCAGATTGAGGTAACTTTTGATATAGACGCAAACGGTATTGTTCATGTATCGGCAAAGGATCTCGGTACAGGCAAAGAACAGCAGATTTCCATTACGGCATCATCAAATATGAGCAAAGAGGATATTGACAAGGCTGTTAAGGAAGCGGAGCAGTTTGCGGAAGAGGATAAGAAAAAGAGAGAAGCTGTTGACCTTAGAAACAGTGCCGATCAGATGGTTTATCAGACTGAAAAAATGCTTTCCGAGGACGGCGACAAATTCTCCGCAGACGACAAGTCAGCGCTTGAGACAAAGGTAAATACGCTCAAAGAGGCACTCAAGGGTGAAAATTTTGAAGCAATAAAGGCAGCGCAGGAAGATCTCACAAATAAGTTCTATGAGGTATCTCAAAAGCTGTATGAAGCGGCACAGGCAGCAGGTGCAAATCCCGGACAGGGAGCCGGAGCGGGTTACGATCCGAATGCTGCTTCAGGCGGTGCAGACAACGGCTACACAGATGCAGATTATACAGAGGTTGACGATAATTGATTCGTGCTATATAATTAATGCATTGAAAAAACAAGCGGGAATTTTCTCGCTTGTTTTTGATGAATATAAACATAAACAGATAGGGGGCAGAATATGCCTGAAAATAAAAGAGATTATTATGAGGTGCTCGGCTTAAGCAAGGGCGCAAGCGATGACGAAATAAAAAAGGCGTACCGCAAAACAGCGAAAAAATATCATCCCGACCTCAATCCCAATAACCCCGAGGCCGAGGCAAAGTTCAAGGAATGCAATGAGGCGTACGAAATATTG
>CANQZA010000025.1 GCA_947628175.1 uncultured Clostridia bacterium
CATATTAAAGAGTGCGCCTCCGCTGTTGCCGGGGTTAATGGCGGCGTCAATCTGTATACAATTATTATCATAACCGATGTTGGATGAAATAGGTCTGTCAAGAGCGGAAATATATCCGCTTGTGGTTGAATTCATAAATTCCAGTCCGCCCGGGCATCCGATTGCGACAACCTGCTCACCTACAGTGAGCTGCTCGCTGTCCGCAAATTCGGCAATTTTGAGGCCTGTTTTTTCTATGGAAAGCACACCGATATCGGTCTGACTGTCATATCCTACCATTTTTGCATCGTATTTTTTACCATCATTTAATGTGACGCTGAATTCATCTCCCTGACTTATTACATGGGCGCATGTAAGCACATATGTTTTTCCGTCCGATTCCAGCATAAGGATTCCGGAGCCTTCTCCCGACTGCGACGGTGTATTGTTTGAGGATGAATCGCCGTTTTGCTGGCCGTAGCCGTAAAAGTAATTATAAGCGCTTGTTCTCTGTGAATAAACCGTTATACCTACGCATGAATCAACATTTTCTTTATACACGCCCGCAACCGTGTAGTTGCCTGTATTGTCCTTTGTTGCGACGGACTGGGAGCCGTTTGTTTTTGCCTGCGCGGCACTGTCGGCTTTATCCGTTTCTTTGTCAGACTGCGATGTGTCGTTGTTTTTATATAAGGTGAAGCCTGACACTGACGCAAAAATTCCGCCTATGGAAACAACAAGGCACAATACAATTATAATCAGAATTGCTTTTGCCGCGCCGTTTTTTTTCTTTTTTTTGGGCACAGGCTCATCAGAAGAATAGCTGCTGTTCTGATTATAGTTCTGATATGTGTTGTTATATGTGTTCTGATAGGAACCTTCGGTTTGGCGGCTATTGTCTGTAGGGGGTGTATAATATGTTTTGCTGTTATTTTGCTCGTTATCAAATTCGTTCATTATTTTTTCTCCTTTTTGTAAATGGGCGTATATGTTTTGGGAAGCGTAAATACAAACTCTGCAGAGGTTTCGTCATCACTTTTTGCATAAATACTTCCACTGTGCATTTCCACCATCATTTTTACTATATAAAGTCCCAGACCTGCGCCTTTTGCATCAAGGCTCCGGGATTTATCAACCTTATAAAAGCGTTCAAATACTTTTGAAAGCTCCTCTTTTTTTATTCCAATACCGCTGTTTTTGATATGAACCTCAATTTTATTGTTCAAATCGTTCAGGCTCACCTTTATATATCCGCCGTCGTTTGTAAATTTAACCGCATTGTCAAAGATGTTATAAATCACCTGATAAATCATATCTGTATCTGCGACTATATAAGTTGTCGGCAGGTCATCAAGACCGATTATTTCGATATTCTTTTCCTCAATTTTCTGCTCAAAGGTTAATAGTATATGGATAATCTGGTCGGTTATATCATAATTATGCGGTTTCATCTCAAAACTGCCCGATTCAATCTTACTCATATTAAGCATAGCAACAACAAGCCGAGAAAGGCGTCGGATTTCGCCGCTTACAATATTTAGATAGTAATTTGATTTTTCTTTTGGTATGGTACCGTCAAGAATTCCGTCAATAAAACCGCCGATAGATGTCATGGGCGTTCTGAGTTCGTGCGATACATTTGATACAAAACTTCGTCTTGAGGATTCAAGCGTATCAAGCGCGTCAGCCATATCGTTGAATGCTTTTCCTAAATCGGCAAGCTCATCCGAGCCGTTGACCTTAACACGGTACGAAAAATCGCCGACTGCAAATTTCTTTGCGGCAGTACTCATCTGGCGCAGAGGATTAACAAGGCTTTTTGTAAGGTGCCATATGCATATGAAGCCTAAAACAATACACGCAAACGCACTGATCAGAAACATTCTTACAACGGCAATGGCAAGCGAATCAACACCGGTCTGCGTGGTGGCAAAAACAGAGCCTATTATCTGACCGCCGCTGTAAATCGGGCAGCCGACTATATATGACAGGCTGCCGTTCACGACGCTTTTGCCGATATATCCGCTCTCGTAAACTTTTTGCAGGATGGTATCGCCTATATTGTAGTCAATATGATAGGAGCATGGAATGAACTGCCCGAGGAAAGGCATTGTATCAGCCTTTTCTTTACACATGATAATATTTCCCTCAACATCGCATACAAAAATATCCGCGTCTATGGATTTTGATATGACCTTGAGCGTGTTGCAAATCATTTCCTTTTCGACCGAATAAGTATTATTCATATCCTGAACAATGAGCGTGGAATTAACACTGTTGGCAATGGACTGGGTATTTTCCCTCAAAAGCGCAGTATTTTCATTTTGTGTATAGACATTTACGAGCAGAGTCAGCGTTGTTCCGAGTATAGTCAGAACAACAAGGAAAATGGCCGCAAACAACAGGAAATATTTGGCAAAAATATTATTTTTCAAGAATTGACCTTTTAAGGTCTCCTTAATTGACATTATTGTTTCTAATCCTTAGTTTCAAACTTATAGCCTACGCCCCATACTGTTTTGAGGGACCATTTGTCGGAAACACCCTCCAGCTTTTCACGCAATCGCTTTACATGAACATCAACGGTTCTTGAATCACCGTAATAGTCAAAGCCCCATACTTCGTCAAGAAGCTGGTCGCGTGTGTAAACTCGGTTGGGATTCGACGCAAAGTGGTATATCAGCTCAAGCTCTTTTGGAGGCGTATCAATCTGGACACCCTTTACCTTGAGTTCATAATTAACAATATTGATTTCCAGATTATCGTATGTTACAACCTTTTTGCTCTCGTCTGTTGTATCAGTGCTGCCGTTTGTCCTTCTTAAAACAGCCTTTATTCTTGCCATGACCTCTTTGGCGTCAAATGGCTTTGTAACATAATCGTCAGCCCCGAGCTCAAGACCGAGCACTTTATCAAATGTCTCCCCCTTAGCGGTAAGCATAATGATAGGAGCCGAGGAGGTTTTTCTTATCTCCCTGCACACTTGCCAGCCGTCCATTTTCGGGAGCATTATGTCAAGCAGGACCAAATCGGGTGTCTTTGCCTGAAATATATTTACCGCTGCTTGTCCGTCGTTTGCAACATAAACCGTATAACCCTCATTTTCAAGATAAAGTTTAAGCAGCTCACAAATATTATGATCGTCATCAACAACAAGAATTTTTGTACTCATTTATGTTTCTCCTTTGTTTCATTGTTGCCATTATAGCATTGCTTATTGTTCATTTTTTGTTATTTTGGTGAATTTTTTATAAAAATTTTTAATAATATTTTAAGGGAAAGTTATGCTTCTATTACCATTCTTTTCCCCTTAAAATGCAGCTTTCGATATAATCAATAAATTGTTTTGCACATCTGGGAGATCTGCCGCCCTTGCGTGATGCCCACTGCTCTGCAACAAGAAAAAGTTTGTCTTTGTCGGCATTGAGCTTTCTGTCCGCCGCAATTTTCTCAACAATGTCAAGGTAATCCTTTTTGTCTGGATTTATAAATGTAATGGACAGTCCGAATCTGTCCGAAAGGCTGAGCTGCTCCTGCATAATATCATTTTTATTGATATCGTTTTCTCTGTCCGAAAAGCTCTCTTTAATAAGATGACGGCGGTTTGATGTTGCATAGATTAGCGTATTTGATTTTCTGCCTGAAAGGCTGCCCTCAAGAGCTGCCTTGAGCGCGCCGAAGGAGTCGTCGTGTGAATCAAAGCATAAATCGTCTATGAATATTATGAATTTCATCGGGCTTTCGGCGAGCAGTTCTCTTATAACAGTGAGGTCGGGAATATCGCTTTTTGAAATTTCAATCATTCGAAGGCCTTTATCTGCGTACTCGTTGAGAACAGCGTGAACTGTTGAGCTTTTGCCTGTGCCCCTGTCACCGTAAAGAAGGACATTGTTTGACGGGAAACCGTTTACAAAGCTCTCTGTATTGTCTATGACTTTCTGTCGCTGAAGCTCATAATTTTTTAAATCCGAGAGTCTTATTAAATCGGTGCTCGCAAGGGGATACAGCATGCCGTCGCGCCAGGTGAATGCGATGTGCTTGGAATACATACCGTAGCCGTTTAATCTGTGATATTGAATTAAATCGTCAATCTGTTGTGCCCATTTGCTTTTGAGCGGAGAGGCAGGCACACCCGTTTCCCACGCGGGCAGCGTAGCCAGAATCTGTTTTAAATCCTCGTTTGCTACAGAGTTCAGTATATCATCGGGAGTGATGGCTGAAATCTCCTCAAGCTTCCGAAGGTCGCTTTTTACGCCGTTGATAACAGAGGAGGGGAGCAGATCTGTTTTTCCGCCTGCGGCAGCCTTTGTAAAAGCGTTGTCATCTGTCAGTATCAGTCTTGAAATGTAATCCGTGAGGGATTTGTGCCTCGTTACTTTCTGAAAAAAGTCGCTCTGCAGTTCAAGCACTTTTTCATTATCAACATTTTTCAGAAGTTCAAGCAGAGATTTAATGACCTCATCCTCTTTTACATTATATACACACAGCGACTCGATATAATATCTTAACTGTGCAGATTTTTTCATACGATCACACTTCTTTATCATAGCCGCCTATGGCGTCCACCCGCCCGGCGGTTCATATTTTTCTATACAGTTATATTACTACGAATTGTTCTGATTTACAAGTATTATCCATAAAAACGACTTGACTTAACCATATTAAAGTAATATAATATTACCGCTAACACAGATGTGCTAACAGATTTGCTAAAAATTCATGATTAACGGAGGAAAAGAAATGTCAGACGCAAAGATTTATTATCAGTCAGATTGCAATCTTGATTATCTTGCAGGCAAGAAGATTGCCGTAATCGGTTATGGCTCACAGGGTCACGCACATGCTCTTAACTTGAAGGAATCAGGCTGTGATGTTATTATCGGCTTATATGAGGGCAGCAGATCATGGGCTAAGGCAGAGGCACAGGGCTTTGAAGTATTTACTACGGCAGAGGCTGCAAAGCAGGCAGATGTTATTATGATTCTCATTAATGACGAGCTTCAGGCAGATGTTTATAAAAAGGAGATTGAGCCTAATCTTGAAGAGGGCAATATGCTTATGTTTGCTCACGGTTTCAATATTCATTTCGGCACAATCAAGCCGCCTAAGTTTGTTGATGTAACAATGATTGCGCCTAAAGGTCCGGGTCACACTGTACGCTCGGAATATCAGGCAGGCAAAGGTGTTCCTTGTCTTGTTGCTGTTGAGCAGGATGCTACAGGCCACGCACTGGATAAAGCTCTTGCGTATGCTTTGGGCATAGGCGGCGCACGCGCAGGTGTTCTTGAAACAACTTTCAGAACAGAGACAGAAACAGACCTTTTTGGCGAGCAGGCCGTTCTTTGCGGCGGTGTATGTGCACTGATGCAGGCAGGCTTTGAAACGCTCTGCGAGGCAGGCTATGATCCGAGAAACGCTTATTTTGAGTGTATCCATGAGATGAAGCTGATTGTAGACCTAATTTATCAGTCAGGTTTTGCGGGAATGAGATATTCAATTTCCAATACCGCTGAGTACGGCGACTATATCACCGGTCCTAAAATCATTACAGAAGATACAAAGAAAGCTATGAAGAAAATTCTTTCTGATATTCAGGATGGCTCTTTTGCAAAAGAATTTCTGCTTGATATGAGCCCGGCTGGTCGTCAGGTTCACTTTAAGGCTATGAGAAAACTTGCTGCCGAACATCCGTCAGAGGCTGTAGGCGAGGAAGTCCGTAAACTCTACAGTTGGAATAATGAAGAGGATAAGCTCATCAATAACTAATCCATTGAATTCATTCAGTATTTATCAGCGGATACAGGATTTCCTGTATCCGCTTTATTTATGACAATAATGATAACAGACGGAAGTCAGCCTGTTTACGGCAAAACTTCCGTCTGTTTCATTATTCTTTACTTACAGAGCCTTGATCCTATACACTTTAACACCGTGTTTTTCAACGGAGACGGAAATCGTGTCCGCGGTAATTCGCTCGTTGCTCCATAAATCGTGAAGTTCATATTGTGACGCTTTGCTGAAGGATAAATACGCATCTTCGGCAAGATCATCAAGATTGAAATGAACGCTTTTTGCGGAGAGACCACGGTTGAAAATGCAAAGCGCAACATCACCATTTGAGAGAGGACGAGCAAGTATATCAATCATACCTGATTTTTTAACGATTTTTGCAGGTTTGCCAAGCGTGTCCTGATCTATTGCAATAAGCTGCTTATTGGTGACGATTTTAAGTGTTGTATTTGTATTGACAGGTGAATTGCCTCCGTCTACAAACTGTCTTATATCGTTGCCAAGCATAAGCGGAGCAGCCATCATACACCATAGGGAAAAGTGAGCCTTGTTTTCACTTTCGGT
This sequence comes from uncultured Clostridia bacterium, assembly GCA_947628175.1. GTDB lineage: Bacteria > Bacillota > Clostridia > Oscillospirales > Acutalibacteraceae > Eubacterium_R. The sequence continues at coordinate 6,334 of CANQZA010000025.1, forward strand.
CAGCTTTCCGTTGCCGACTTCGAGCATATCCGGGTCATTCCATGCGCCCGGACCCGCATATTTATATTTTCTTATCGTATAATGGTAAAGCAAAACAATGCTTGTCCATTTTGCCATAATGTCGTGTGTTGTGCGCCACATATTTCCGGCTTTTCTGCCCCATATCCAAGGGAATGCAGTGCCCCATTCGCAGATTGAATATACAATTGGCTTTTCCTCTGTTTTTGTAAACTGTGCCCACTGTTTTGAGGCGTTTTTGAGTGCCGCTCCCATTCGTTTGTATTGGATATAGGATGAATCGCTCAGAGTAACAATCGGATTTTTGAGGAGGAAAGTGTTTTCTCCCTGGTCGAGTTCCACGATAATCTGCTCTCTTCCCGACGGGCTGAAGGTTCTCGTTTCGGGGAAGAATATCTCGTGAAGTTTTCCGTTTATGATAATCTGCATATATTTTCTTCTACCGCCGAACGCCTTGTGATATGTAACGGTAAGAGCGTATTTGCCGGGTTCGCTGATGTTGGTTGTAAACAGGGCGGTGCCTGCTCCGTAGCCGAGATAGCCGATTGCCTTTTTGCTCGGCAGATCCGAAATATTTATAACCTTTGCCCTGCCCTCAAACTGCGCGTCTTCAGGATTAAGGCGGATAACCTTGTCGCTCGAAAGCCTGCTTAATTCAATAAACTCAATCGCAGGGCAGTTTCCGTTTATTTTTCTGCTGTGGCAGAAATCATACTTGAAGAATTCACATCCCCATGAGGCAATGGTTTTGGCGTCAAGCTCCTCATTACCGAGAGAAGCCGGAAGATCCTCACAGGTAAGCGTGCCGTTTGAAGAATAAAGACCAACCTTGAGCCCAAGCGCATTTATATCTTTAATGAGGGCAGGAATTCCGCGGCTGAATCTTGTTAAATCACCCTGAAGCTTGCCGTCACTGTCGCGCAGGGAACTCTGCCAGCAGTCATCGAGATTTATGTATTTGTATCCTGCGTCGGCAAGACCGCTGTCTTTCATAGCGTGCGCCGCTTCAAGAATAAGATCCTGATTAATCTGATTTCTGAATGTGTTCCATGTTGACCAGCCCATAGGAGGAGTCTGTGCGACACCGTTGTCATAATCAGAATCATTTTCAATATCCATGGTGAGCTTTGTGGGAAAGGAAAAGATCTTTTTTATTGCGCAAAGCGGGCAGATACCGTTAACCTTAAGAGTGAAAAACCATGCCGTAAAGGCAATAATCAGAATGGCTGAAATCGCGGCTATTATTATCATTACCGATTCAGATGTCATATCAATCCTATCTCCTCAAAAAATAGTATTTCTGCCTTTGCAAGCGATAATGTGTTCTCATCATCGAGGGAAGCAAGTGCGTTTTTCATAAAATTTTTTCTGTTTTTTATATTAAAATAAAATCTGTAAAGCCATGCATACGGCGTGAGCCATGGTCTGCCGTCAATGAATCTGATGTAAGGAATCTCTTTAAGTCTGCTGTATGGAGGAAAAGCAAGCCTGAGCTTCGTGCCTAAAGAGGAGCGCTGTTTATCCTGTTCAAGCTCTCTTCTTGTAATGGTGACACCCTTATTTTTGTTCATTGCACCGAAAACGCCGCGGGAGCATAGAAAATCCTCTGTTTTTTCGGTATGATCAAAAAATGTTTTACCTACGCAAAACCATTTGCTGCAAACAGATAAGACTGTTTTCGCAAACTTGTCCAGATTTATTTGAGTAAGAATATTCAAAACTTTATCTATGTCGGTACCGCATTTTTTTTGAACTACCGCAAGGTCAAGAATATGCCTTATGCCCGCACCGTAAAATCTGAAGTGATGAGCAGTGTGTGCTATCAGATAAGCAAGGTGGTAATTGCTTTCAAGCTTCCCTGTAAAACCGTCGAATACAGCATTTGAAAAAGGGTCTGAAAAAGCGTTTGCGCCGAATTCGGATAATAGCCTTGTATGAACCTCGACCATTATATTCTCTCTCCTGTAATCAAATACAGGACCGTTCTGGGCCGTACATTTAAATCCTGCTGTGGTAAGAAGTTTTTTAACGATTCCTCTGTGCTCAGGATTAATAAGAATATCAATATCGCCCATGACACGGCTCTCGGGAACAGGATATATGTCCCTGAGTACGGCACCTTTAAAAAAGATATGATGTATCTTTTCACGGCTGAGAAGCTCTTTTATATCGTTAATACACCTTGTCTGTTGTTCATAAAGATATATGCAGTCAAAAAATCTGTTCTTAAACTCGTTAAGGCAGGCAACATCAACGCAAGCCGTATTTTTGGCATTTACGAATGCACAGTGGCATATTGCGGTGAGATTATGTGCCTGTGAAAGCCGGAACAGTTTGTTATAATCCACGCCGTCGGGAAGATATATTTTTTCATCGGTTAAATCTGCTCTGCACAGCGCAATCAATACTTTTTCTTCGTTATTCATAGTTTAAAATACAACTGCGCCGAAAATAAGGCTCAGAATTGATATTATAAGACCCGCGATAAACACGCCGACGGTTATAACCCCAAAGCTCTTTTTTTTGTCAAGATGAAGCAGTGATGCGAGCAACGCGCCCGTCCAGCCTCCTGTGCCGGGAAGGGGAATGGCAACGAATATAAGCAGCCCCCATATACCGTACTTATCAATTTTGTCACGCTTTTTCATAGTATGCTCTTCAAGCATACAGACTATTTTACGGATTCCCGGGACTTTTTTAAGAATTTCAAATATCCAGTTAATCAAAATCAGAATAAACGGTATCGGCAAAATATTTCCTATAAAACTTATCAGAAATCCGACAAACGGATTCATATGCAAAAGCACAATTGCCGTAAACATACCAAGCCTGCATTCAAGCACCGGACACAGGGAAATTATAAATACGACAAGCCAGTCCGGTATGCCGTGTGCAGTCAAAAATTCCTGTATGGTCTGGCATAATTCCTGCATATAAAAAATTACTCCTTAAAATCTGTTCTTTTGAGGTATGATATATTTGTTTTTTATCAGATATCTGTGTGCGGCGCGAAGAATTTTTTTATCGTTTGAAAATTTGAGATACGGTAAAGCTCTCTTGTACGGCAGCCATATGTAATCGTCAATTTCCGATTTCTGTATTTTTGTGTGTACATCATTTGTTGTGCCTACAAAAATAGAAACCCGCTTATCGATTTTATTTTGTATTTTATACTTGGATACGGCTTCAAAGCCTATATGAAGCTTAACATGGATACCGGTTTCCTCAAGTACCTCGCGCCTTGCCGCATCGGCTCTTGTTTCTCCTCTTTCAAGATGCCCTTTAGGAAAGCCCCAATGCTCGGAACGCTTATTTTTAATAAGAAGATACCTTATATTATCCTCAATCTTTCTGTATACAACCGCTCCGCTGCTGCTTTCATACAGGCATTCAAGCGTATAGTCGGGAAAATACTTTTCTATATCAATTCTTTCAAGAATATCAACATTGATATACCTTGAGCTTTTAGGAGCGAGAAACCAGATGGTTTTCCCTTCCTTTTTTGGTACCAACGCCGCTATAATTCTGCCGTCGAAGTTCGTGACAGTGTGATCAACACCCATTATGAAAGCGTATTCGTCCGTTTCGTTTTCATCCTCGTCATAGATGCATCCGTAATTAAGCGGGTAGGTAAATTCTGCCTCGTCAACAGAGCCAATCGTTCTAACAACCTTGGCTCTGGCATATTTGCCAAGCATAGTATCACCGCCAAAATGAAGATTATCTGTATCTATTATATATAATTTACGGCAACAATACAAGACAATTATTAGACAAACTACTAAAAAATGTGCAGAAATATAATCTTTTGCTAAAAAATTATGCACTGCGGTTCTATTTTATCACCTGTGTATATTCAATTCTTTTTGTTTCTGTGTCAATTCCGTAGTATTCACAGAATCTTTTTTCCCACACCGTATCCTCAATGTAGTCGCAGCCCCGTGTAAATCCTTTGAGTTTTTCCGGGTATTCAAGAATATAAATGGTGCTTTTGTTTTGGGAAATCTGATTGTTGATATAATCCACTCTCATATTCTCGTAGTAATGAACATTGCCCCATCCAATGCAGCTGTATACACTGCCGGCAACAAATATTGCGATAAAAGCGGCTGTGACGCCACAGGAGGACTTTTTTGAGAAAAGCGGACAAAGATTGCCAACAAGTGTACAAATGCACAATGTGAGCATTATGTAGGAAGGTATAAGGCATCGGGGACTTATCGGAGTGGTTACAAACAAAGGAACGGTAAGAGCGCCTGACGACAGCAACGACATAAGCAGCTTTGTTTTCGTGTTTCTGTTAAAGCCGAGAATACAGGCGAGTGACACAAATCCGATATAGGACAGTACTGCCGCAATGAGGCGCGGCGCGTCAAATTCCGTGCCGAGTCTCAGTCCCGTGTCAAATAAAAACACCCAGCAGAATACCAGGTATACATACTCGTACACAAGTATTGTTTTTATCCATTTTCTTTTTGTGTTTGAAAATGCTTTTGTTTTAAAAAACATAACGGCCGCCGCAGTAAACAGCAGCACAAGGGCGGTAAGTATGCTCACATTATATTCAAGAAGCCATCTGCTGATCCGTGTGGCGTTTGAAAAAATGGTGTAACTGAGAGATGAGCCGCCTATCGTTCGGTAATGATTAGCGTCGTTACCGTTGAAAATATTGAGATAAGCGGAGTTTGAGAACATAATTACACTTCCGATTGCGGTGCCCGCAAGATAGGCAATATGAGCCGAGTAAACCCTGTTAAATCTGATTTTTGAATAGAGGATAACGGTCACGCCGAGAAGAAGGGAATAGATGGTTACATGCTCCATAAAGAGCGCGCCGCTGACGCCCAGAACAAAAGTGAAGATACTGAGGCCTTTTTTGTATTCGGGCGGATTGTCGTTCATAATATCGGCTATCAGGGCAATGTAGATGATAACGATGAGAACAGGAGGAACATAGTTTGAAAAGCCCGAACGCCACATAATGAACTGATGGAACATTTTTGTGCGCATTGTAAACAGCATTGCCGGTGCCGCCATATAGACTGCAAGGCTTTTGCTGCCTGCTGTCTTTTGTAAGCACAGCGTGAATAAAGCAATGGAAACGGTAACGCAGACATACCACAGAATATCACTGCGCGAGAGTGCAAGAATCAACAGGTTACCTAAATATCTTCCGTTATAGTTTGAAAAAAAAGTATGGAATCTTTCCATGCCTGTCGATGTTGCCCATGCCCAGTCGTCCATTCTTATCGGAGCAAGAAAAGCGAGTATTAACGCAACAACGGCAGGGAGCAGCTTTACAATATATAACAAACATTTATTCGCAGTATGTTTTGTTTTAAACATAAATATGACCTCGCAAGATTATCCGAAATACGCAAAGGATATTATCATCTATATATGAATAATATATGAACGGGAAGTAATAAATGCGTAATTTTTGTAAATGCTGTAAAATGTTTACGGAATTAAAAGGGTTTCAGAACAATTTTTGCGCTTTAATCAAAATATCGCCCGTCTGCTTATGTTGTCGGGGACTGTATAGAACATAAAAAATGAAGGGCATCCAAAAGGATGCCCTTCTGTCATCGGGTTAAACCGGATTCTTTATTATGAACCGATTGTCTCAAGGAGATCTGCAAGGGAAGCAATTACTTCATCCGTGTCTCCCTGAATCATTTTGAGAACATCATTGATTAAACCGGATATATCATCACTCAGATTTGAAAGAAGTCCTGAAAGAAGATTTGTAATACTCTTAAAGTTATCACCTGAGTTAATGGTATTGATGAGGAATCTCAAAACCGCAATGAGTGTTTCTGATGAATCACCGTTGACATAAATTCTTGCGCCATATGTAGCTGCCTGTGAAGCATCTACAACAACCTCACCGTGGCTTGCAAGCTGCAGCCAGTCAACATCTATAAGCTTAATTCCAAGCGGCTGTCCCTTAATCTTAATGATTCCGAGGATGTTATTAACCAGTGGGATAATAGCATCTGCGCCGAGAAGCTGCTTAAGTGTTGCGTTAAGGTCATAAATATCAAGCTTGAAGTTTGTAATACCAATCTTACCGAGTATGCTGTTGAGGTCAACATTGAGTGCGCTGAGAAGTGATGTAACAACATCGTTGAGGTCCACAACAGGCTTGATTGAATCGATAAGTGCTGATACAGGAGTAAGAAGATTATCAATAATCTGGCACAGTCCGTCGTTGCCGATGAAGAGTGCAAGGTTAGGAAGAACCGCAGCTACTGTCTGAAGAGGAGCATTGAGTATATCCTCAACCTTATCCCAGAGCGGATTGATAATGTCGAGAAGAATAGCGTCGTATTCGTCCTCAATATCTTCTCTGTACTGGTACTGTGTTTTGATGTTATACATTGCAAATGCTTCCATAAGCGGAACAATGGATGATGTATAACCGTTTGAACCCGGGATTCTTACAATGTCGAAGAGTCCGAGTGAAGCGTCGTTGAGGAGTACATCGAGTACGCCGTAGATAGGACGGAGAACCGCAACGAGTGCGTGGAAGAAGCTGTCTCTGTCTGTTACGCCCCACTTAAGTGATTCAGCCTTTACATTTGCCCATGAGCCCGCTGAAGCAATTACCGAAGCGGCGCTCTCATATTTCTGACCGTATCTCTCATCAACAAGGAGTTTTGCCACATTTGCCGATGTGAAGTCTATATCCGTCTGGGCAAGAAGCTGTGAAAGATTTGTGCTGTCGTTAATCTTAACGCCTTCTACTGCACCGTAAAGACCTACTGCAAGCTTGCTTACAATTTCGTCCTTGAACAATGCTTTGCCGATGAGACTGTTAAGGTCTGCAAAACTGCCGATAAGGCCGTCAAGCATAGGAGGAAGATTCTTCAGGAAATCTATATCAAGATTATCAGGATATGAGAAGTCATATTCTCCTGTCTTGTATTCTGAGTAATCCCAGAAAGCGTTTGTAGGTTCACCTTCAAGGAAGTAGAATACTGCAGCAACAATTGAGTCTGCCGGCGAGGTACTGATTTGATTGAATACGCTTCTTACGATTGAAGCAATTACATTGTTGTCTTTAATTGCCTTGATACCGCAGATGAGATCCTTCAGAGCCGGTGCGTTGTTGACAAGTGTTTTTGCAATATAACGAAGAACTGCTACAAGTGTTTCGCCCTTGTCGGCAATTACTTCCTTATTTGTAAATGCACCCTGTGTATTTTCAGCAGCGGATTTGGATACTACAGTCTTGCCGTGAGAGGCAATTGTTGACCATTTGAAGTCAGGAAGTACAATTCCTGTATTCTTCAGAAGGGAATTGATAAGAGGAACGACAATATCCTGAATATTGCTTGAAGCAAGATTTGTAAGCTTAAGATTGAGTTTGACACCCTTAAGTCCCACTGCATCGGTTATAACCTTTCCGAGATCCTTGCCGAGTGCAAGCTTAAGAATCTTATCAATATCAACGCCCTGCTTTTTAATATCTTTAAGCAGCTCGGTAACAGGGGAGAGAAGATTATCAAGCAACTGCGTAATACCGCTGTTATCAATGAAGTATGCGATATTCGGAAGGACGCCGGTGATTGTATCAAACGGAGCCGCAAGAACATCATCCACAAAGCTCATTACAGGATTGAGTACATCAAGAAGTACATTATCCTTAGCTTTCTTGCAATCCTTTACATACTCGTCGTAAGTTTTAATATCCTCAACCTGGAAAGCATCAAGAAGAGGAACGATTGCGTTTTCGTATCCGTTTGAGCCATAGAGATTGAGTTTTTTAAGTGTCTCAAGATTTGTAAAATCAAGTGAAAGCGCTGTTGAATACTTGCCGTTTGACTGTGTCTTGATTTTAAGTAAACCGTTCTTGAGCGTTACGAGAGTTTCGCCCTTGCTCTTGTCTCCGGTTGCAATATCAAGACCCGTAACAACACCATAAAGCATTTCGCCGAGCTCAAGACCTGAGCCGTTCAAGAACGGAGCAAGAATATCCAGAAGCGGACGAAGAACAGCGACTACTGCATTAATGAAGCCCTGCTCTGCTTTTGCAGAACCGTTTGTGAAGCCCCAGTTAACATTCTTAACATTCTTCCAGTCTGACTGAGCGGCAAGTGCCTTTGCAGCAGAAGAGTAAGTTGCGCCGTAGCTCTTATCTGTAAGAAGCTTTGCCACACCCTTAGGGGTTACCTGAATGCCGAGCATCTCAAGATAAGGAGCAACTGTTTTTGAATTAAGTGCGCCGTAAAGTGCGGTTGCAAGCTTTGTTACCATTTCATTGGTAAAGAGAAGGTCGTTTACAAGACCGGAAAGGTCACTTGCATCCACAACATCAAGACCTGCAAGAAGAGCGAATACCGAGCTGACTGCATTGTCAAGCTGTTTAACGGCATCGTCCGCATCAGCAGCAGATATTCCGGCAGGATATGTGAATTTGGCATGGAGTTCTTTATAATGCTCATAACACCAGAATACTTCGGCAGGTGACTGTGTAACATTTACAACAGTAAATACAACCGAAAGCAGATTGTCTGCATCAAGATTGAATACCATATCAAGGATTTCCTTGAGTGTTCCCGTGTAAGAGTTACCAAGAAGACCTTTAATTGCGTCGCCGTTTGAAAGAACAGCGTTGAGAACATATCTGAGAAGTGAAATGATAACCTTGTTGGTATCTCCGTCAACAACAATTCTCTGTCCGATGCACTTAACAGCACTGTTTGCGTCCTTCACTGTGCCGCGGCTTGCAAGCATGAACCAGTTGATTTCAGGAAGTGTTATTCCGGTGCTTTCAAGAAGGGAATTGATAAGAGGAACAATGTTATCACTGCCGACATACTTTTTCAAGAAATCTCCGATATGAGAAATGCTCAGACCGTCAACACCAAGAAGCTCGTCAAGGAGTCTGTCAACATCAATGATAGGGTTGATATCCTTGATAACGGCAACGATCGGTGTAATGAGATTTTCAGCAAGCTGACATATTCCGTTGTTTGCAATAAAGAGTGCAATGTTAGGAAGTCTTGACGCGATGGCCTGAACAGGATTTGCGATAATGTCATCCACAAGACCGAAAACAGGCTTGAGTACATCAATGAGAAGATTGTCTGCTGCCTTTTCTTTGTCAGAGAGATATTTGCTGTAAGACTTAATGTCTGTGCACTGTAATGCCTCAAGAAGAGGAACGATTGCACTTACATATGCATTTGAACCGGGGATGTTGATGCCCTCCAGTATGTTGAGTTTGCCATCGGCAAGAAGAACATCAAGAAGTCCCGAAAGCGGTCTGAGAACCGCAGCGAGAGCATGGAGGAAGGAATCCTGATCCTTAACACCCCATGAGAGCTTATCAAAGTTAACCTTGCTCCAGTTTGAAGCCTTGCCGATTACCTTTGCGTTGGCACTGTATGTTTTGCCGTAGCTCTTGTCTTTAAGGAGTTTTGCAACATCATCCGTATTTGTGGTGATTCCCGCGATTGCGAGAATATCACCGAGTTTAATTGAGCCTGAGATGGAAACCTTGTCAATATTTGTGTAGATTAATTCTGCAAGAGTATTGATAAGATTATCCGTGTACAGATACTGATCAAGCAGAGTGCCGAGATTAAGCTCATTCACAATGCCATCAAGGAATTTAACAAGCTTATTTACATTCTTGGCCGTTACGCCGTCAGGATAGCTGAACTTGTAATTCTTTGTAACATAGTCTGTGTAATCCCAGTAAGCTTCTGTTGTATCGCCGATAAAGAAGTAATAGATAGCAGCGATAATTTGATCTGTTGAGTGTGTCTTAATCTGATCAAATATATTGTTCAGAATCAAGAGGATTGTTTCGTTCTTTGCAATGCTCTCGATACCCTTTACAAGAGCGGCAATCGTATTCACATTTGCCTTTACATTGTCAAGCACATAGCGAAGTACGGTAATAAGAACCTTGCCGTAATCCACATTCTTGAGATACTTGCCTGTAAGGGCTTTGCCGTCGGCACCTGTTGCCTTACTTGTGTAAGATGCTTTTGTACCGAGGCTGATAAGGGCATTCCAGTCAATGTTTTTGAAGCGGAGCTTGCTTACATTTTTGTTGCTCTGACCCGCAAGAACTGTATTAACAATAGGGATAATCATATCCTCAAGGTTAAATGTTGTCAGGTCTGTGAGGTCAATAGTAAGCTCGCCTTTCTTCATGCCGAGAAGACTGCCTACATAATCACCGAGTGATTTGCCGAGTGCCTTTTCAAGTACAGTATTAAGGTCAAGTGTTTCGGCTGCACTGTAAATGATTTCAGTTACAGGTGCAAGAAGGTTTGAAACAGCCTGAGAAAGACCGTGTGCGTCAATATATACCGCTAAATTAGGAAGCAATGTCGCAATTGTCTCAACAGGCTTTGCGGCAATCTTATTGAGGAGAGATTTGCTTGAAGAACCTAAAATAGGATTGAGTATATCAAGAAGGAGGTTATCCTTTGCCTTTGCAACATCGCTCTTATACTGAGCGTATGACTTGATATTTGAGCACTGAAGAGCCTCAAGAAGCGGAATTATTGCACTGTTATAACCGTTTGTACCTTCAATCTTGAGATCCTTTAATGTTGTTTTGAGTGAAGTGAAATCAAATGTAATGGTTGTTACCTTTGAATACTGACGGTTCAGATCATCAACTGTAAGCGTGAGAACGCCGTTCTTCATCTGATAGGTCAGTTTCACCTGAGCTGTGGGCGTTTCATTCTCTTTGTTGGTTCCGATGTCGATGATCTTTTCGGTCTTGGCAACCTTGAGTGAAGCCAGAGCGTTGTAAAGTTTGTCACCTATATCAAGAGTACCCTCACCGAGGAATATCTCAAGAATACTGTTGACAGGACGGAGAATGGCGACGAGAGCGTTTACAAAGCCCTGCTGTGCATTCTTTGAGCCGTCTTTGAAGCCCCAGTTTACATTCTTAACATTCTTCCATGATTTCTGAGCGGAAATGGTCTTTGCGGCGGAAGAATAAGTTGCGCCAAAGCTCTTGTCATTCAGTATTTTTGCAACGCCTTTTGTGGTTACATCAATTCCGACAGCGCTGAGTATCGGAGAAATATTCTCGGTATCAAGTGCGCCGTAAAGTGCGGTTGCAATTGTTGTAAGGAGTGAATTTGTGAAAAGATTTGAATTAAGAACATCCTTAAGATCTGAGCCGAGATTGATTCCGAGTGACTCAAGAACAGGGAAGATGTTGTTGATAACGGCATCAATGTCTGTTACGGCATCGTTTGCCATAGTCTTTGTAATTCCCTTAGGATACTTGAATTTTTCCAGTTTTTCCTGAAGGTAATTTTCAAATGACCAGAAAGCGAGTGTCGGGCTGTCTGTTGCCTCAAGCACCTGATTGAGAATGCTTAATATATCCTTGGCTGTGAGCTTCTTTTCCTTTATTGCATCAAGAATTTCGTGGATTGTATCTTTTGTTGAGGAAGAAATCTTGTTATTCTCGTCTCTTGAGCCGTCAATTGCATTGATAATCAGGTCTACAATGGCTGTGAGATTCTCGTTGTCAAGAATCGTGTCAAGAATATATTCGAGAATAAATACAAGAGCATCCGCAGGTGATGCGCTCTCACTGAGTGCTTTCCAGTCAATGAGGTCAAGCGTGATTCCGTATTTGGAAATAAGGTCGTTTATGATAGGAACCAAGTTGGAACCGGAAAGAGGAATCTTGCTGTCGCCGATTTGAATATTGACAAGTGCGTTTGACGAATCGGTTTCCGTGATTTTTACAAGGTTATCATCGCACCACTTATCAATTATTGATTTAAGCGTAGGTGAGAGAGAGTTTAGCTTGTCACTGCTTATGTCAAGAATATGTCCTGCACCCTTGATTTCCGAAGCAATAGGACTTATTGCGCTATTGATGACTGATGCGATTGTAGGATTTGTTGTATCATCAAGTATCTTTGCAAGTCCCTGAATGGTTTTAATCAGTGATGATGCGGGAGTCTTAAGCAAATTGTTAATCCATCCGGAAACAGGTCTGATAAGACCGAGGACAGCCTCGTCATGATAACCTGCTGTTACTGTTGAGTATTCTTCCGCGGTGTCAACATCGGGAGCGCCTATGGCGTCAAGTACAGGCATTACGATGGACTCATACCAACCCGTGTCTACAAGAAGAACGCCGAGAATGGAAGAAACAAGTCTCAATGAAGAAGCAAGACCCTTGAAGAAGGCGTCCTTATCACCATCCGTGAAGCCCCAGTCAATGCTGATTTTAACGCTGCCGTTTGCATTTACTGCATCATGCCAGCAGTCAAGCTTTGCGAGCTTCTTCTGTGCATTTTCATAATCGCCTAATCTGATTTGAACAGTATCAGGTGAGATAACACCTTCAATTGCTTCGACAAGAAGGTTGTATTTTGCAGGTGCATCCTTGCCTATGTCATAATCGTCATAGAATTTATTAAGAAGGTTTTCTGCAATGTTTTCAATGAGAGTAAATGTCTCAACAACCACTGCGGTAAGGCTCTTATTGGTATACGCCTTGTTTTTATCAACATTGCCATTTGCATCGGCAGTGTTTGTATCCATACCATTGATATAATATAGGTATGTATTTATGAGTTTGAATATATCACTTGAGCAGTCTCTTCCGAGATAGTTTGAAAGAAGCGTCACAATTCCGGCAATGATACTGTCAGACTCATCTAAAGCAAATCCGTCAATTGTGCTGTCAGAAAGGAGAGAAGAAAGCATATTGTCAAGATTTGATATAAGATCTGAAACATTGCTCAGTTCCTCCGGCGTATATCCGCTTGAGCCCGCAGAGGAAACAGAAGCTTCTTTAACCGCATTGTTGCTCATAATCGCGCTTACTACTGTATCAAGACCGATGGTGCTTGTTGCAGCAGGCTGTGAAGAGAAGTGAGCAATAAGATTGGTTATAACTTTTATAAGCGTGTCAATATTTGAAAGCAGGAAGTAAGCATTGTCCTTGGAAAGACCTGAAAGTCCGTTTTCGCCTTTCTTGAATGTGAACGAATACTTAGCATCATCACGGGTAAGCTGGAATACGCCGTTCAGAATATCGGTAATGATGCTCTGTTCGCCGAAACCTCCTAATGAATTAAGAAGGCTGCTTATAATAGGAAGGCTGTCTGCAATCTTATTTCCGGGTGTGACAACATTATTGACAAGAGTGATGATAGCATTGAGCCAATCATTTACAAATATATCAACAAAGCAGTCAAATATTTCAATGGATCTGTTTTTATCCGTGCTGGCTGCATAGGATTTGAATTTCTCAAGCTTTGCATTCTTGGCAATGGTATGTGTCTTGTGGTCATTGCCCTCTGCCTGAGATATTTCAATCTTGCCGTCATAGCAGTATACCCAGGCATCTCTGTCTATGCCGTATTTGTCAGCACCGAGATTTTCCATAAGGTCAAACAACTGAGGAATGGAAACAAACAGATTGTTCAGACCTGAGCCGGCCGATTTGCCTTCGGCAGTGAGTCTGTCATTGTTTCTGAGCTCAGGCGTTGTGACAAATTCATCAACTGCCGTGCTGAACAATGTTGCAAGCTCTGTGATGATTTCTTCAAGCGAAACAGCAAGCTGAGAATCAACCCTACCTTCAAGGAGTTTATCAATATCTGTAATATCGGCATCGCGAAGAGCAAGGTCCGCAATATAGATACCTGTCATATAAGGAACATTGCCTTCATAGGTCATTGAGAAGGTAAACTCTGTTGTACGGCTTGCTTCGCTGAGAACCTCTGAAAGCTCCTTGCTACTCCTATCTTTATAGGTATATATAGTATTACCGTCTGCATCAGTTGCTACTGTAATTACATTACCCTGATCGTCGGCTACAGTGTAGTGCTTTATATCATCTATGCTGATTTCACTTGCACTGAATTTAGCCTCTTCGTATCTGCCTTCATCATTTTTAGTCTGATAGATGACAGTCTTTTCTTCATAATATGTGTATGCTGCTTCTTCAGGTATACTGTCCTTGGTGTTGAGCAGCCAGTGCATTAACTGAGGAATCAGAATGTTAAGATCCCATCCGGCCTTAGAAAAGCCGATATAGGAGCCTGCCGCAAGCGTGGTATCGCTCTCGCCGATAATCCCTCCTACAAGATTTGCTATAGCATCATAAAATGAAGCAAGCAAACCGTCGGAGTTGAACGCGGCGGGTTGTACAAGTTCATCAAGAAGAACCACAAGGACAGGCATAAGCTCTGTCAGTGTAGCAACAGGTGAATTGTAAAGACGCTCATACAAATCCTCAAGAGCAACTGTCAAATCAACAGGTGTCACGAGCAGAGAGTTAAGAATGTCGTTAACTGTCTGCGATCCAAGTGACATTTGAACAATATTAAGAACTGTATTGTTCAAAAGAAGGTTTGCTATATCGGCGCCTACGGAGTATTCACCGTCGTTGATAGATGTGGTCAGGTCATAATCGTCAGGATTATATTTTTCGCTGTCATCCAGAACAACATCAGCGCCTGCACCTACACCTGCGTTTTCTTCAAATATCTTAGCAAGTTCATCGAAGTTAACAACTGTAGGAATGCCGGTAAATTTGTTATTTCTTATTGTTAAAGAAGGATACTCTTCCTTAACAAGGGTGGAAATAATGTATGTGTCCGCTTCACTGTAAAACTTATTGATTGACTCCTTGCTTGCTGCTGCATTTGCAGTTTTTTGTGAATCACGGAAAGCATTATATAATTCTGTGCTTCTTTCAGAAGAGTTAGAACCTGATGAAGAGAAAATGTATGAAATGTATTGTGATGATTTGCTTGTATGAAAATCATAGTTTTTCAGTACATCATTATCCGTGGTTGTGCCGATACCTTTACCGTGGGTGACTTTGCTTGCATAATCCGCGTCAAAGTCTTCCTGCGATTGACCCTCATTGAGTAACAAAAAGCTTTTAGGCGCATAATACCAACCTTTTCTTGAGTTGAAGTTTGTATCATTAAAATATCTTCCGACTCCGAAATAGGTTGCAGCACCGGTACCTTTAGCAACTTTATTGGATGTAAAATCAAGAGCTATATCTGCCAAATCACTTGCAGATAATATACAGTCGGAATCACCGTTGCTCGGCATTTCGGAATCAACGATTTTTTTGACCTCTTCCTTGTTACTGTATTTGCCGCTCTTGAACAGTGCACCGTAAAGCATATCCTTGTAATACTCGGAATAAACCTCGCTGCCCTCTCCTGCACGGAGAACATTGTTAAGAAGCTTGTCGGTAAGTACCATTTCTATTTCAGAATCAACAAGCTTTTTGCTTTCTGGATTTGTATCGTAATCCGTAACTCCGAGATCTTGACATGCTTGCTCAACAGTATAGAGCGGTGCAAGTTCGGTAACATAGTTTTCCAATGTGATATCGTCTGAATCAACACCGTTTTCATGATAGCCTACTTTTGTGCCGGCAGCCTTTAAAAAACTATAGTCACGCACAAGGCTCTGATAAAGAAGAGCCGTGTTATGATATTCTGCACAGTAGTAAATAAGTGTCGGGAAATCCTTAATTACATTTTCGTAGCCATAGAATTCATAAAACTGATTGTATTTGTCATAAACTTTTTGAAGAAGCTGTTCTTCCTCATCTGTAATGGCAAAATCTGCTGTCTGCAACTCATAGAGATTCATGGTTCGGTATTCATTTCCCGAGCCTGCTCGTCTTGCAATTTCAGTTACCTTCTGGTCAAGTGCATGGAGCTCATTAACTATATCAAGGTATTTGTTTGCAAGAGGATCAAGAGCTTCCTGTGTTTTTGAAAGCCATTCTCTCGTCTCAGCGTCAAGCGCGTCACTGTCTTTGTAATTCACACACAGCATATAGAGTGCGTAAAAAGAAATGCCGTCGCCGTTTGTGTCGAGATAGTCATAATGACTCTCATAACCTGTCGGAAGCGATGCTCTGCCTTCCATGTGTTTAATGAAGTCCGCTTTGCTTGTTTCGCCTAACGCCTTGACAAGCGTAGGGGATAATACATCAAGTATATCCGCAATTTTGACTTCCTTTTTGGCGTCTTCCTTTTCCTTATCCGAAAGCTCCGTTTTGTTTAATTCTTTAGCTTTCTTAGCATAGATAGGATTGCTTATGGCGTCAATCCCCATAAGCAGAGACGGCAAATATGTATTTGCCAGCTCGTTGAGGGCTTCAAAGGATTCTTCCGCTCCGCCCCCGGTTGACCATATGCTGTTGTCGTTGTTTTGCGCAAATGCCGTAAAACCGACGGAACATGTGGTGACAACCATTACTACAGCCAGGAAAAAGCTGAGTAATTTTTTGCTCGTCCTCATATAAATTCTCTCTCCTTTACAATATGATTTAACGAACTTGTCGTTTGGATTTGCGATACATGAAAGGAAAACCAAAGCAGGAAATTGTTAACATTTTGTACATATTTATCCTGTTTTTAGGCATACTTATCCACGCACGCACGAACAAATACAATATATTTATACCAAATAATACAGGGCAAGTCAATAGCTTTTATAAAATTTTGAACAAATTGTAAATGTTTTTGTGCAAATTGCTGTTTGCGGTGCAAAAAACATTCTGCTTTTTCTTCGCAAAAACACTTTTTTAATTGCCGGCTGTGCACAAAACAGCCGTCTGTCTCATAGCGGAATTTTTCTGAAAAACATGGCTTGAATTATGTAAAGCAATATACATTTACACAATACTGAAACAAGTAAAGCGACATAGCTTTACACGAAAAAATATTCACAAAAAGTACATATCTTTATGAATGAATAATTAATAAATTGTAAAATATTTGAAAACTATCTTAGCCGATTTCACAAAAAAATCGAGCCTTCTTTGTGAAATTTCACGAAAATATTGGAAGAAAAAATGCTTTATTGACATTTGCCTTTAATTATGTAATAATTAATGTGCGTTAATTGCGGACTTTCTATCAAATTCCGTGGGCTAAGGTTTTAAAACCGTGTTCTACTCAGATTGTCTGATGGTCAGAGGATGCCGCCCGCCGTTTTTGATGAATTTCTGCTTTGAACCATAATGTTCCAAATTTTTTAACTAAATCTTATCAACAAGGAGGTTCAAATTAGTGAAAGTTAAAAAATTTTCTCACAAATTGCTGGCTCTATTTATGGCAATTGTGATGGTACTTACCTGCTTGACAGGTGCGTTGACCTCGTACGGCGCTTCAAGTGATACGGAGTATAATGACGGCGCTGTTACATACAACTCACTTGCATGGAAAGTTCTTTCCGACGAGCAGACTGCCACAGCTCTTCTTGATTACGCTGACTCCATGCTCGCTCAATATGGTACCGTAATTGATGACCTTATCGCGGGTTTTCTCCCTTCAAGCGGTGTGTATTATTGGAAAGCTGATGCAAGACAGTTTGTTATTAATGCTGCGGGAATCATTACAGAAAATATTGATGTCAGACTCCACAGCGTTGATGAGCTGCTCTCAACACTGGAAAGCGTTGAAGATGTTCTCAGAAGGAGATCGGGTCTCCTCGGTGACGCCGGTAATCTTCAGCTTTCATCAACTGCCGGAATGCGAAGAAGCAATACTTCTTCCTGTGACATTATAAGAGGTATTCTCGGTATACTCGAAAAGAACAGTGCCGATTATAATGGTAAGGATGTATTGGGTGAATTCCTTCGCGGTGGTTTTGACCTTGGTACGCTCGGAAGTATCATTAATGTTGATATCTATGGTGCAATAGGCGGACTTCTCGGTCTTGATTCGGGCTATCAGAGCAACCTTATTTATAATCTCGTTCAGGGACTCCTTTTCAACTATACAAAGTGGTTCACTGACGAGGAGATTGCAAATTATAAGGCGCACCCGGAGACATTTAATTTCGATGAAGTCCTTCTTGACAAGATGTCATCAGAGCTCCTGAGCAAAATCAATGTTCTGGTAACCTATCCTGACGGCACAAGCTCCAAGTCAAGACTTGCAGAGATTGAAGCTATTATGGAAGATGGAAGCACAACATATGCACAGGCTGCAGAGCAGCTTGGATATGACCCTAATCTCGTTTATTCAAGCGAGGAATCACAGAAGGGTAATGTTCTTCTTTTCGAATACGGTCAGGAGGATGCAAAAGAGCATCTCGTTATAACCAAGGATTCAAATCTCCTTGATTTCGGTTATCAGGCACTTGACCTTGCGTGGAAGACTGTTTTGCGCGATACCGTTAAGCTTCTGCATGTTAATAACAATGTAGACCGCGGTCACGGTGCAAACTTTGATAATGTATATCTTTACTGGGCACAGGAAAATCTTCCGGGCGGATGGAATGAGAATGATCTTCCTTCCATGTATTCCGAAACGAATATCAACAATTTCGCAAAAGATAAGTATGAAGCTTACGGCTTTGATACCGCTGACGAATTCCTTGATTATGTAAAGAATACTTACGAATTCAACCGTAAGGTAGTGGATGAGCCTAATTACAACTGGAGAGATATTGACGAAACAACTCTTTTCAACAAGCTTCGTTACAGTCCTCTTGCTGACTACGGTTTTGATATGCAGACAGGTCCTATCAACCTTTACTTTATGCAGACAGGAACGGATAATCTCGATGCTTTCTTCGAGAAATATACAGATCCTTCACAGTATAATTCGATGATTGCAGCACTCAACAATGCACTTGTTGCTGCTGTTAAGGATATATTCCCTGACAGGGACAATATCTATAAGGATACAAAAGGTGATACGAATCGTCCTGCTTTGGCTGAAACAAGCATCACACCGTCAACACCGCTCGACAGCACAACAAATCTTGCTATTACAAACACACTTGTAAGCAATGCTCTTGATGTTGTTCAGTATACAGCCGATGTTACAGACCAGAATATCCTTTCAGGTTTCTATCATGGCGGCGGTGAAGAGCTTACAGAGCAGAATATTGAATCAGCAATGGTTCCTCTGCTTGTAGCATGTATCGGTCAGATCAATCTTGGCAGCGGACAGCTTCAGAAACTGATTCATCCTGAAGACTGGGATTCTTGCCAGGATGCGGAAGGCGTTATCTACACTTGTCTTGAGGAATACCTTTCCTATGTTCTTCCTGAAAAGGACTATGAGGGCAAATTTACTGAAAGCGGCGCAGTTTCCGTCGATGACGGCAAGCTCACAGTAAGCTATGAGGATGCTATTCTTCCTATGGCACGCGACGCTGTTGTATATGTAATGGAGGCTTCTGTTCCTGTAACATATAAGGGCGAACCTTGGAAAGTTAAGAGCGATAACACATTCAGCTCAGACGCAACAATCTTTGACCTTCTCAACTCAGTAGTTTGCTACTATGCAAACGACTATCAGCTCACAAGCGGCAGAAGCATGGGTGTTGCCTCACTCCTCGGTATCTGTGACAAACAAGGAAACAGCCTTATCAAGGAGTCAAATACACTTTGGGAGAATATCGACCTTGTTGTTAACAGTCTCCTTCCTGTAGTAGGTACCCTTCAGTACGGTACTGACGCAAAATACGGTCAGGCAAGCTCTGAAGACCTTATTTATAATGATATAATAAAGGGCGTTCTCAACATAGGTGAGACCTCAATCCATTCAAGCGGTCTCGGCGGAGTATCGAACTTCATTAATAAGTTCCTTACAATTGTAACAGCTCCTCCTATCGCTAAAAAGGCTCTTGAGCTTACAATCTATGATTTGCTCAAGGATCTTCTCAACGGACTTTTAGGTCCTCGTTATGATAATCAGACATTTGTTCCTATTCCTGATGCTGCTTCAGCAACTCCGTTCAATGATTTGCTTCAGAAGAATGTAATCTGCGGTACAGACGGCGGCAATGTAGGTGTAATTCAGAAAGCTATCTGTAACTTCGTTGAATTCACCGGCTTTGGTCCCGGCGGAACAACTGCATACCCTGATTCAGTCTTGAGAGGATTTATGTTCGCTCTGCAGGCACTCAACAGCTTTATGCCTGAGGTCATTCCTTCAATCGGTGATCATCAGTTCAATATGGCTACAGCAGTAATTGAAAATCCTACTGTTTCAAATGTAGGCGATGAGCCTGTTGAGTCAAACCTTGTTATTACCAACAACTGTATCGGTGTTAACAATGCTTATGTTGATGCAAGCAACATCATTCATCAGCATAGCCGTTACTATGTAAAGATTACAGATATCACGACCAATAACCCTGAAAAGGCAGAGGTTGATTACGACGGTCAAGATATTACACTTGATCCTACAAAATCCGCCAGATTTGCTACATCTGCTGTTATTGACGGCGATAACACAACATATGAGTACATCTTCACATATGATGTTGTAGATAATGAGGGACATCCTATTTCAGAAAACCTTACAGATCTTCAAGGTTTTGTTTACCAGAATCTGAGCAGTGATGTTTCGTGGAGGGATACAGTATATCCTGGCGGAACAAATCAGTTTGATCCGGCTCTTGAAGTTTCTTCAGCAGGCGGCAGTGCTACATCTAATGGATATAAAACTTATGCGACAGGCCTTATCGGCGCAAACAGCAGACTGTATGTCACATATCCTGAGTATGTTGTAACATCTGTTAACTCTGCAAGTGAGCTTGATTCATTACAGCTCAGAATAAGCAATACAGGCTCTAATGATGATACAATTGACGGCTGGTATATGTATGATGAAGCTACTGTTAAAAATAACGAAAACAGCGATGTAACAGTAGGCGTTAACAACCCGATTCCTGTATGGGATCCTGCAACAGGTGATCTTCTCAATAAGACATTGTATGACTACTCTCTTGACGGTGGCAAGGAATGGAACCGCGGTGATAACAATAAGGGTTATAACAATGATGAGATTTCACAGGCAATTAATGATAATCCTGGTTCTGATTTTGTTACAAGAACGCATGTTGCTTACACATTTGCAGAAGCACAGAAGGCAGGCATTATCGCATCCTATAACCTTATCGGCGGTGAATATCAGAACATTTACCTCCAGTCAGGTACAGATAATCTTTCAACAGTAATTCAGCGCGTTTCAATGAAAGGCCCTGCTGACGGTCTCTATCTCAACAGCAGAAGTGTTACTCAGGGCAGCGGATCAGGCTACTTCCAGTTTGTAAATAAGGATCAGTCTGCTGATGTTCCTGCTGGAACATACAATTTCAAAGTATGCTTCTATTCATCTAACTCTAAGGCAACAACGGATAATATGACGCTTGTTGTCGGTGATGATAGTAACGCTCTTTCATTGTCAAACAGATATAATGAGCTTAGTCAGCTTATTGCAAACTATAAGTCATCCGACTTTAGTGATGAAGGAATTTATACAGAAGCTCGTCAGATTCTTTCTGATGCACTTTCCACGGAGTCTATTGTTCTTACTCCTGATACAGCAAAGGGTATGAATGACAAGACTGTTCTTACTGCTACAACCTCAAATACTACATCTGAGTACGGCGATATTGCATTTGTTCCGTTCACATCAGAAAATGCTGATACCTATCAAATGCCTCAGGGTGTTAAGAATAATGCTTACCTGCATAACGGTATCTATTATTTTGATGAAAATCACACAATGCCTATTTACTCACGCGAAAAACTTACAGATAAAGATGTACAGGATGGTAAAGACGCCGCCGGCATCCCTGTAATTAAGGCAGCAGACGGAACATATCATCTTAAGAATATGCCTGCTTATGAATATGAGTGGACGAAGGAATACGGTACACCTTACTATGCAGAGACAGAGAAACAGGCTACCAACAGTAACGGTGATCTTCTCTACAAGCAGGTTCAGTATGTATATCGTAACAAGGATTCAAATAAGGTTAATTCTACAGATGACTGGTATGCTAAATTCCCTGTTACAACATATCAGTTAGTTCCTAATCAGGACGGACAGGATAACCGTGGTACATATTCAAAGTCATTAAATGCTCTTGAATATGCAATTTATATCCTTCAGAACAATGTAAAGCCTGAAATTGCTTTACAGCTTCTTAATGAAATTTCAATTCCTCGTCATGGTTTGAATTCAAACAACTTTGATATTGCTTCTTATAACAGAATGGTAGCTGCTGCTAAGAAGGCTGAAGATAACTACCAGATCGTTATTAATTTCACAGGCGAAGACGGTGAGGAATATACACATACCGTTCCGTTTAGTGATTACTATGGATATGTTGATAATGAAAATATTACGATCCACAGTACTTCAGTTAAATCTTCACTCTCATCCATTCAGGTTGCTGAGAATGTAAGACTCTTCAATATGTACACAGGCTTTGTTCTTGAGCAGTTTTGCAATGTACATCGCGGTGGCC
>CANQZA010000026.1 GCA_947628175.1 uncultured Clostridia bacterium
CATACGGAACATTTATTAACTATACTGCCGTTTTTGCTTGTTGTTGTCTTTGTCACATAGTTTTTATAGCTGTGAGCCTTTTTAGCGATGGTTTCTGTCTTTTTATCACCGCAGACTGCGCAGGTATATATCTTTGTTCCTGTGGAAGTACAGGTTGGCTGCTTTATTACAATACCATTGTCATATTTATGCCCTGTAGCAGGTATTACATTCTCCTCTTCTATCACCGTACCACATAAAGCACAATAACTGTATTGTGTTAATCCCGTCTGCGTACAGGAGGGAAATACCTTTTTATATGTAATAATACTATGCCCGGTTTTTGGTATGATTTCAGTTTCCGTCGCACCGCACACCGTACAGGTATACAGTTTCAACCCATCGGCTGTACATGTGGCATCTTCCATGTTTTCCAATTTAAAATCATGCTCTTTGCATATATAGCTTCCATCATTTTCCATAAAAAGATATGAACCACATAATTTACAGTAAAAAGCATTTCCGTAAAAATAGGCAATATGTGAACACTCTCTTTCAGGAATACAATAATCAATATTATGCTCTTTTGCATATTGATATTGCTGTGAATTACGGCTGCAATAAAATGTACCTCCAAATTGTTCGGGTTGTACGGTTGTTTGATGAATATTGACAAAAGCGCGGTTTGCTATATCGCATGTGTCACCTTCAAAATGAACTTCAAAAAGAGGATCTCTAACCATATAAAACGCCTGATAGCCGATACTTCGAATGGTCTTCGGTATTGTTACCCTTGCTATATTGGCATTTTTGAAAGCGCCCGTACCAATTGATGTGACACCTTCATCAATGAGCAGAGAAGTATAATTTAATCTTTCCCAGTCCGTTTCCTTTTTATCAAACCCGTATTTCTGTCCATACTCATCAAGCGGATAGGCAATATCAGAACAAAAATAATTCCACATATCACCACTGCCGGAAATCTGAAGTGTACCGCTGGAGGCACTGTATGTCCATGTCAGATTTTCGCCGCAAAAACCGGAGCAATAATTATCCTGAGCATATGAAGGCAAAGCAAATGCTGAATTTGAACATAAAAATACTGCTGTTGCCATAAGCAAAGCAAAAACTTTTTTCATGATATCACCCTTTTTAATTTGCTTTCATTCTATCACATACAAAATCCGCTGTCAATAATCTGTTTCAGATTATTGACAGCGAGAAATACTTATGTGTAAGAATACTTACAAAAAATAAAGCTCCGCAAAATGCGGAGCTTAGCTTGTTTTTTAGTTTTAAATGGATTTAAGGAGTGCAGGGAGTCTTGTGAGGGCTCCGCCTATTCTCCAGAAAATCTTATTGAAGCCTGCAAAGCTTGACTGGTCATCATTGAGAATCATAAGCAGACCGTCCGCCATCTCAGGTGAAAACACACCCATACTCATGGCAATGAAGTTACGAATAGGAATCTGTGTTGCCATAGCGGCAAGCATTTTTCCGTCACCGTTTTCAGCAGAGCCCATTTTGGACATAATGCCCTCAATCAATCTGCATATCTTTCCGCCCCACTTTGTGTGCCTTGCGTCGTTAAGACAGCAGTATTTGTCGATCTTCTTTGTTGTATCAGGCTCAGAAGACGGAAGCTTCTGACCATAAACAGCCTCAAACTGCGCTCCCTGCATTCCTGCGGAGTCAGCCGTGTAGTATGCAGGCGCAGACTCCCTGTAATCAGGTATCTCGGCATCAACGGTTGATGTTACGGTCATTGCCGCAGAAAGCCTGATATCTCTGCTGGAAGCACCGACAAGGATATCAAACTCACCTGTTTCAACCATCCAGTCATTTATATTCACATTCCAGAAAGCAAATGCTCTCTTTGAAAGGTCAACGGAAACTTCCTTTTCCTCGCCTGCTTTCAAAAATACCTTTTTGAATCCCTTGAGTTCCTTAACAGGACGGAAAATAGTTGACTCCTTATCTGCGACATAAACCTGCGCAATTTCAGCGCCGTCAACTGCACCTGTGTTTTTAATCTTAAACGATACCGTAACAATATCTGTATCCTTGATATTGTCTGAAGACAGCTTCATGTCACTGTATTCAAAAGTGGTATATGAAAGACCGTAGCCGAACGGGAAGAGCACATCCTTGCCTGCTCTGTCATAATAACGGTAGCCGATATAAACAGACTCCCTGTGTTCGCTCGTTACAGGTCCGCCCGGATAGTTGCCGTATGTAGGATTCTGCTCAAACGAAACGGGATATGTCTCTGTAATTTTACCTGACGGATTAACTGCGCCCGTAAGAATATTTGCCACTGCGGCGCCGCCTGCCTGACCGCCGAGACCCGAATTGAGAAGTCCTTTAACCTCATCAAGCCACTTGAGATTGATAACCGAGCCGCCTGCGAGAACGACTACTGTATTAGGATTTGCCTTTGCAATTTCCGAGATGAGATGATTATGGCTGTTTGGCATTTCAATCGATTCTCTGTCATAGCCCTCGCCCTCAAATTCCTCTGTAAGGCCTGCAAATACCACTGCAACATCCGCATCTGTTGCCGCCTTAACTGCCTGAGAAACAAGAGCGTCATTAATCTCATCCTTACTCTTTTCATAGCCCTGTGCATAAACCATATCAACACCGAGCTTCTTGAGCTCATCAAACGCATTGTCAAGCTTGGTTGGATTGATAACGGAAGAGCCTGCACCCTGAAAGCGCGGTGCCTTTGCCATTTCGCCTATAACGGCAACCTTCTGTCCCTTTTTAAGCGGGAGAATAGTATCGTCATTTTTAAGAAGAACCATTGAGCCCTCCGCAACCTTTTGAGCAAGCTTATGATGGGCTTCCATGTCAAATGTATGTTTCTTTTCAAGCGCAGGCTTTGATTTAATAATCAAATCAACTACATTGTCAACTCTCTTATTGAGGATTTCCTCATCAAGCTCTCCGTTTTTGACAGCTTCAACAATCTTCTTTGTATTAAGAGTACCCGATGAAGGCATTTCAAGATCGGTACCGTTTTTAAGACCCGGAATACGGTCAACCGAAGCGCCCCAATCCGTCAAAACAAGTCCCTTAAAGCCCCATTCGTCTCTAAGCACCTTTTCCTGAAGCCACTCATTCTGAGAAGCATATACTCCGTTTATCCTGTTATAGGAATTCATAATTGTCCAAGGCTGTGCCTCTTTAACACAGATTTCAAAGGCAGTAAGATATATTTCCCTCATAGCTCTGTCATCAATTACCTCATTGATAACCATACGAAAAGCCTCTTGGGAATTACAGGCAAAATGTTTCAGAGAAGTACCTACACCCTTTGACTGAACGCCGTTTACAAGACTTGCGGAACACTTGCCTGCAAGGAAAGGATCTTCGCTGAAATATTCAAAGTTACGACCGCAGACAGGCGAACGCTTTATATTTGTACCCGGTCCGAGAATTGTTGATACTTGTTCTTTCAGACATTCCTCGCCGAGTGCCTCTCCCTCTGCTCTGAGCAGTTCTTCATCCCACGAACATGAGGATGTTGCGGCAGGAGGGAAACAGGTCGCGGGAACCGAGTTGCCAAGACCTATTCCGTCTGATGCTTTTTTATCGGTATTCTGTTTACGCAGACCATGAGGTCCGTCAGTAACCATAATTTTAGGGAGCCCGAGTTCTGCTGACTCCTCAAGATGCCAATAGTCAAAACCCGATACAAAAGCCGCCTTTTGCTCAAGGCTCATTTTTTCAATAATATCCTGGTGTTTCATAGAGTTTTACTCCTCTCATTTTTTTGACATTTTCATTATACAATAAAAATAAATATATATCAATAACTATTTTTGTTGAAAATTACCATAATTTCTAAAAACACAATGTATCTTGATTAAACAAAACAGAGTGATATAATAAAAAGGAAAAGAGGTGACGCAAATATGAATGACAAAATTGCGTATTACGATTTTGTTGAACACAAAATCAATTCCCTTTGCCTGGAAAACAAAAATATATTAAACCATAAAACAACAATTGACGAGCAAAGTGATAACCTGATTATCACCTTGATTTATGACAGTTTTACGGTTAAAATGAAATACGGCACCGCAATTACAGAGGACTATTCTTTTATGGAAAGTGAAAACATTGCAAAATCACTGATTCCTAAATTTCTGTTTGCGTTTTCCGTGATTGAATATTCTCTTTACGACATACATAATACGGTTGAGGACAACATTTTCAGAACATATGCTTTTCATTGTCTTTACGATAAAACAGCCGTCGGAGATGCCTTTGACACAATCATCTCTTTTATCGACAGAAACTATGATAAAATTTCAGAAATAAACAGCAGCACACATCTGCAAAACAAGCTAAACGATTCCTTTGAAAGCGGTCTTAAAATCACATCCAAAAAAATTACGCCGGATAAAATCAGGGAAAATCCCGATAAGTATTTACACAGCCATGATACCGATATGTACTTTTTCCGTTTTCAAGAAACTGTATTTGTATCAAATATCATAAATAAATCAAGCCGTGCGCTAAACAGTTTTTATATCAGACAGTCAAAAAAGAGAACGCTTTTGCCGTTTGAAAACAGATATATACATTATCTTTTAAAAAATGACTTAACCAATACAGATAACGATACGATTGAAAGGGTAAAGAAAAATCAAAACATATCAAAAACCATTAACATTTCAAATGCAATCACCATGATTATAAGCCTCATATCCGCGCTGGCATTTGGTATTGCTATCGGTTCTCTTATTGAAAAAAAGCTTGAAAAAGACTATTTTCTTTTACGGGAAGTCACACTGGATCATACTCTTGCTCTTATTTTTCTTACAGTCGGATTTAGTATGATTCTGGAGAAACCTGTCACCTTGCTTTTTATGAGAAAAAAGAAAGGCTATGACAACGCCTCCTCAAAGCGTGATAAAAAAATTGATATAATTTTTTCCATAATCGGTGTTGCGGTAATCACACTATCCTGCACATTCTTTTATTTTGATTATCAGAAGAATGTGGGTCTCGGCAAAAATGATGTATATTACTGCCAAAAACTCGGTAAAGTTCAGATACTGCCGTATAATAAGATTAAATTATATTTAATTGAGGGTTGCTATTATGATGATGAATACTCTGATACTGACGCGGATAAAAAAATAGCCGTTGTGGTAAACAACGACTACAAAAACTGCTTTGTATCCGAATATCTGACAGAAATAGATATGCCAGATTCCTACAGGGACAGTTTGAATTATGAGAAAAAATATAAATCCATTGAGGAATTTAAGAAAAATTATTTATAAAGCGAAACGGCGGTTAAACACCGCCGTTTCGCTTTATCCGATTAATTCTCTTATCACGGCTTCAGCCTTTTTTACATCTGCTTTGCCGTGTGAATTTTTCATAACATAGCCAAACATAACATTGATTGCCTTATCCTTACCTGATTGAATATCCGCAACAGCCTTAGGATTGGCGTCAATCGCGCCCTGACAAAGCACCCTGAGATCCTCATCGGAAAGACCTGCAAGATCGTCTTCCTTGATATATTCAGTTACATCAAGACCGCTTTCAAGCATTTTTGCAAGAACATCCTTTGCCTTGTTTGCTCTGATCTTTTTATCGTCAACAAGTCTGACCAAATCAGCAAGCTGAGATGCAGTTATCTTTATTTCAAAATTCTCCTTATCCTCTTCTGTCTGGAGCGTTGCGTAAACAGGTCCCAATATCATATTAAGAACATTATTTGCACTTGCGCCTGCTTTTACTGCCGAGTCAAAGAACGCCGTAACATTTTTGTATTTATAAATAAGTCTCGCATTGTTTTCGGGCAGTCCCAACTCGTCAACATATCTTCTGAGCTTTGCGTCGGGCAGCTCGGGAAGAGACGCACGGATTGACTCCACAGTTTCGGGAGAAATATAGAATCGGAGAATATCAGGCTCAGGAAAATAGCGGTAATCATCTGCATTTTCCTTTGTGCGAAGAACATACACGGTATCACTGTTTGCATCATAACGCATAGTGGACTGTATAACTTTTTCGCCTGAATCGAGGATCTCCTCCTGTCTCTCCATTTCAAGCTCCATGGCACGGACAATGTTTGAAAGAGAATTAATATTTTTAATCTCCGTTCTTGTTCCCCACGGCTCTCCCGGTCGGTTTAACGAAACATTTACATCGCACCTCATAGAGCCCTCCTGCATTTTGCAGTCCGAAACGCCTACATTGCGCATAATAAGCTGGAGCTTTTCGGCATATTCCCTCGCCTCCTGAGGCGTGGAAATATCTGCTCTTGATACAATTTCAATTAGAGGAACGCCGCCGCGGTTATAGTCAACATAGG
This sequence comes from uncultured Clostridia bacterium, assembly GCA_947628175.1. Taxonomy (GTDB): domain Bacteria; phylum Bacillota; class Clostridia; order Oscillospirales; family Acutalibacteraceae; genus Eubacterium_R. The sequence continues at coordinate 6,323 of CANQZA010000026.1, forward strand.
TATATCCCCCTTCGTGAACAAGCTTTCCCGCATCCTCTTCAATATGAATACGCTCAATTCTGATCTTCTTTCCCGAATCAAGCTGAACATATCCGCCAATACATAATGGCTCGTCAAACTGTGAAATTTGATATGCCTTTGGCAGATCGGGATAAACATAGTTTTTTCTGTCCATATGAGAATTGTTATTGATTGTACAGTTGACAGCAAGACCGGCTCTTACTGCGTATTCAATAACCTGCCTGTTAAGAACCGGCAACGAACCGGGCTGTCCCGTGCAGACAGGGCAGCAATGTGTGTTAGGTTCTCCGCCGAACTGTGTTGTGCAGCCGCAGAAAATTTTCGTTTTTGTTGCAAGCTCAATGTGCGTTTCAATACCGCAAACCATCTGATAACTCAAATCACTACACCCCCATCAAAATCCGCAACACCGATCTGCGCGTTTTTTTCATAAAAATATGCCGCATCAAGAAGTGTTTTTTCAGAAAACTTTTTACCTATAAGCTGCATACCGATCGGAAGCTCCTGACTGTCATTTTTTACAGGAACGCTGATTGCGGGAACACCTGTAATATTTATGGGGACAGTAGCTATATCGGACAAATACATATCAACCGGTGACGCACCGCTGAAATGAAGCGGAAACGCTGTATTAGGAGCAGTCGGTGCAATAAGCACATCGCACACATCAAATATCTCGTCAAAATCCGCGATAAGATTTTCACGCAGCAGGCACGCTTTTTTATAATAGGCATCGTAATAACCTGATGAGAGTACATATGTGCCGAGCATAATTCTTCTTTTCACCTCGTCACCAAAGCCCTGTGTTCTCGTCTTTAAGATCATTTCCTCTACATCGTTGCAATTCTCAGCTCTGTAGCCGTAACGGATTCCGTCATATCTGCCGAGATTTGAGGACGCCTCCGCACAGGCGATAATGTAATATACAGGAAGTGCCTGCTTTAAGACAGGAAGTTTTACCTCAATAATTTCAGCGCCGTTTGACTCATAAAATTTTACGGTCTGCATTACAGCGTCTTTGATTTCACTGTTAATACCCTCAAAATACTCCCTCGCAATACCTATTTTTAGATTTTTTACATCCGCATTTTCGAGTGTGTCAGCAGTATTTCCGAAATCAAAATCAACACTGGTCTGGTCTCTTTTGTCAACACCGCGTATGGAATCAAAAACAACAGCCGTATCCCTTACGGAATTTGCCAGCACGCCGATTTGGTCAAGCGATGAGCCGTAGGCGATAAGACCGTACCTTGATACTGCGCCGTAGGTCGGTTTGAGTCCTACAATACCGCAGAATGAGGCAGGCTGCCTTACTGAGCCACCCGTGTCTGATCCAAGTCCGTACGCTGCCATATTGGCACAGACAGCAGCTGCCGCGCCGCCGGAAGAACCTCCTGTTACATGAGCTGTATTTCTGGGATTGAGCGGTGCTCCGTAACAGCTTGTTTCGCTTGTTGAGCCCATTGCAAATTCATCCATATTTGTTTTTCCGAGCATAACCGCGCCCTGTGCTTTAAGTTTTGCCCATACGGTTGCGTCATAATAAGGGCGGAATCCGCTTAAAATTTTTGAACAGCAGGTTGTGAGGTCGCCGTCTGAACAGATATTGTCCTTGAGCGCCATCGGAATTCCTGTAAGCGCAGACGCAGTTCCTTCCCTTATCATCTCATCTGCCTTTTTTGCATTTTCAAGTGCCTTGTCAAAGGTAGTTGAAACATACGCGTTAATTGTACCGTTGCCTGCTTCAATAGCGGAAATATATTTTTCTGTCAGCTCTTGTGACGATATTTCCCTTTGAGCGAGCATTTTTGATAAAGGAGCTATGACTTCCCGCATTTATATACCTCCCTTTACACAGAACATACCTTTGGATGCAGTTACATTTGAAAGGATTTTTTCATTGGGAAGAGACTCTCTGACCGTATCCTCCCTGAAATCCTCGGCAGGAGTTGCTTTAGACGATACATTTCTTATTTTTTCGGCATCACCCGCAACAGAATTGTTAATTGTATCCGCAAACGCAATAATATCATCCATATCCCTGATTATTTTATCAAGCTCATCGTCAGAAAACGCAAGTCTTGCAAGATGAGCAAGTTTTAAAACCTCTTCTTTCGTTATCATACTGACACCTCAATTACTTTCTAAGTTTAATATGAACCTCTCTTAACTGATGCTCCGTAATTTCATTGGGCGCACCGCACATCAAATCCTGTGCCTTTCCGTCCATGGGAAAAGCTATAACCTCTCTGATATTTTCTTCATTTCTCAGAAGCATTATCATACGGTCAATACCCGGTGCCATACCTGCATGAGGAGGAGCACCGAACTGGAATGCCGTGTAAAGAGCGCCGAATTTTGCCTCAAGCACCGCCTCATCATAGCCTGCTATTTCAAACGCCTTTTTCATAATATCAATATCATGATTGCGCACCGCGCCTGACGAGAGCTCTACGCCGTTGCACACAATATCATACTGGTATGCGAGAATTTCAAGAGGATCTTTATTTTCAAGAGCGTCAAGACCGCCCTGAGGCATGGAAAACGGATTGTGCGTAAAGCCGATTTTCTTTTCTTCCTCTTTATATTCAAACATAGGAAAATCGTTTATAAAACAAAAACGGTAAGCATTTTTTTCAATCAAATCAAACATTTCTCCAAGTGCTGTTCTGATTTGACCGGCATATTCGGCAGCTTTTGACTGCGTATCAGCAATAAAGAATATGGTATCTCCCGCATCAAGAGCGGCAATATCAGCAAGCTCTGTTTTCCTATCATCGGGAATAAACTTATCAATAGGTCCCTTATATGTCTTATCCTCCTGAACAAGAAGATAGCCTAACCCGCCCATGCCGATTGACTGTGCAAATTTGAGCAGCTTGTCGTGCTTTCCCTTTGATATTTGAGCGTGAATTTTAATGGCTCTTACAGTCTGACCGTGAAACGGTTTGAACAAGCATTTTTGGAAAAAGTCAGTAACATCAATAATTTCAAGCGGATTGCGAAGATCGGGCTTATCAGTACCGTATTTAAGCATTGCGTCTTTATAGCTGATAACAGGATAAGGTGCTTTTGTAACGGAATAACCCTCAGGAGCAAACTTTTCAAAAGTTTTTGTCAGTATCTCCTCACCAACTTTAAACACATCCTCCTGTGTGGCAAAGCTCATCTCAAAATCAAGCTGGTAGAATTCACCCGGGGAGCGGTCTGCTCTTGCGTCCTCATCACGAAAACAAGGAGCAATCTGAAAATATTTATCAAAACCTGATACCATAAGAAGCTGCTTGTATTGCTGAGGTGCCTGCGGCAGGGCATAAAACTTTCCTTTATGGACACGGCTTGGGACTACATAATCTCTTGCGCCCTCCGGTGACGACGCACACAAAATCGGGGTCTGTATTTCAAGAAAACCCATCTGCGTCATTTCATTTCTCAGGTAAGAAATAACCTTGCTTCTGAAAATGATATTGTCCTTAACCTTTTGGTTTCTCAAATCAAGAAATCGGTACTGAAGCCTTTTATCCTCTCTCGTTTCCTTTGAAGTCTGGATTTCAAACGGGAGCTGCTGTCTCACCTTTCCGAGAACAGTTACCTTTTTTGCTTCGACCTCAATGGTGCCCGTTGCAATTTTCGGATTTATCGTCTCCTCATCTCTTTTTTCAACAATGCCCTCTATTGAAAGACAATCCTCTTTTGAAATGCCGTCAAGAAGTGTTGTGTCACGCATAACAACCTGCATAACAGCATTCATATCACGAAGGTCTATAAACGACACGCCGCCGTGGTCGCGTATATTCTCAACCCAGCCGGCAATCTTTACTTTTGAATCAATATCTTCCTCTGAAAAACAATCCAATGATTTTGTTCTGTATACTGTTGAAAGTTCCATAAATCTTCTCCTTAATAAAAAATATAAAAGCAGTCCAAAGTCCGCATAGGACGAAAGACTGCTTCCGTGGTACCACCTAAATTAGCTGAAATTCAGCTCACTCAAAGGGATTAACGCTCCCGCACGCCTGAGTCTACTAACATAAAAATAAAATGCTTTCTTTCAGGAGCTCAGGGGTGTTTTTCACCGAGCCCGCATACTGCCTTGCACCAAACGGCAGTTCTCTGAAACGCTCAGACACGGTTACTCTCCCCTTAATCGCTCAATATTTATTTTGTTGATAGTTGATATAATAACACTAATAAAAAATTTAGTCAACACCCTGTTTTTTAGCAATTTCTTTTTTACAGATATACTGTAAAACCATTTCGAGAAGATAGATTGCAAGGGTCAAATACCAGCCGACACCCATACCGCCGATTATAACACCCAACACAACAAACACGGCGGTATTGACTGTACTGAAAAGCATATTTCTTAAAAATCCGGTTTTTGTTGCTGAAAAAAGCGATGAAATAATGACGACAAGAGACAGCACAATAACAAGTGCCATACTGATAACAGGCATTATTACGCTGCCGATTTCAAGCGTACCGTTTATCATTCCCGCAATAAGACTTACGAGGCTTAAATCATTATACATCGGAAGGCACATTGAAGCAAGCGGCGTAAAAAACAGCACAAGCCTGAAAATAAGAACAGGTGACGAAACAGATGATTTTTTCAAAAGCTCTATAAATCTGTTTACCGCGTCAACCTCCGCCTGAGCCTGCCTTGCGTCTGCTTCAAGGTTTTCTTCAAGATTATAATAATGAAGATTAACATTACAATGCGGGCAATTTTGCTTCATATAAAACGGACTGATTTTTCCGTTGCATTTAGGACAGGTATTATTCATCATTCATACCCCCTGAAACAGTTTTTGAAAGCGCTTGTCTCCTTTTTTTCATATCATCTCTGATTTGAGCGAGCTTTTTGCCGTTTAAATCATAAAAGAAATACGGCACAAGAGAAATCAGACTGAAAATATAAGGTATTGCCGTAAAAAACGCCCAAATCCATAAATCGGTATGATCGCCCTTTATTGTTATTCTCTCCTGTCCTACTGCCTTATATGAAAGACCTATGACGGGCAAAAGCGCAGTCGCAATAGATGAGGATACCGATGAGGTGAGTTTGCCTACGAATGTCAGAACGGAGTAGGATACGCCTTCGTTTCTCTCCCCTGTTTTCCACTCCATATAGTCAATAGTATCTCCTATCATCTCGGTCGGTATTACCAAATTGACAGTATTGAAAAACGAAAAAATAAAATTCTGTATAAGCAGAAGCGGAACAACAACTCTGAGATCATTATAATGCTTCATTCCGACAAGAAAAACGATTACACCGACAACGGCCCTTGTAATACCGTTGAGAAAAACGATTTGCCTGTTGTCAAGTTTTTTCTTAAGCTTAGGTATAATAAGATATGTTACAAAGCCGAAAATTGTTCCCGGAAGCGTTATAATCAATGTAAGCGAATTCAGATTCAAAACAGCGTCATAATAGTATGTTCGAAACGCTTCGGAGACACCCCCGAGCGTTGCAAGAACATTTCCGATAACGATTATCAGCAACGGCTTGTTCCTCAAAAGCACTTTAAAGCCTTCGAGAACACTTGGTTCCTTAACGGTCTGCACCACTCTTTCCTTACACTTGATGCCGGCAAGGGAAAAAAGGCACACAATAAACGCAGCAGCAATTATGGAGATAAGGCAAAACACCTGCGGCAGTGATATCGGAATAATATCGTTGTTACTCGCGTCCATAAGAAGCACAAGAAGACTTGTCGAAAGTCCGCCGATAAGCGAGCTTATAAATCTTGCTGTGGAAATTGCCCTTGTTCTGTCGGACGGGAGCGGTGATATTGCGCTGCTCATGCCCCAAAACGGCACATCACCAAGAGTATAAAGAAGCTCCCAAATAAAATAGGATATGTACATATAAATAATTTTCGGGAGCGTTTTCTTGACATCGGACATTATAAGCGGTCCCGAAAAGAGCATAACCGTAGCAATTGCGAGCGGGATCGGAACTATCAGCAAATACGGGCGCAGCTTGCCGTAACGGGTTCTGGTTTTATCAATAATTCCTCCCATAAGGGGATCGTTTATTGTATCCCAGATTCCAAGAAAAAGAATCATCCGTGCTACCGCTCTTTCAGGTATACCGAATACCTTTGTAAAAAAGAGCGAAAAATAGCTGTTGAGATTATATCCGAAAACCTGACCGGCATTCGCAAAACCGTATGCAAGATTTTCTTTCACGCCGACATAGCGCTTTTCTTCCCGTTTTTCTTCCATATATCCCCCTACGCAAAATATGCTCAAAGCAAAATACCGAAGAAATGATTTTCTTCGGTGTATACTGGTTTAATGATATAGATTAATCTTTTTTCCGGGTTTTATCAGTCGTTGTTTCACCCTTGGATTTATAATTCTCATATCTGTTTTCAAGCCGGGTATATTCATTTGTCTTCATATTCTTTTTCAAGACTTTTTTACCGTCAAATGAAATAAAATACTCTCCTAAGGTTTCAACGGAAAAGGTTTCTTTTCCGTCTTCATTTTTGACATCTTTTTTATTCATAATGCATGCCACAATCTTAACATATTTCTCACCCTGTATTTCAACACCGTGTGAGGCAATCATGAAAGAGTAATCTTTCTCCGTTTTATCAAGACCGAGTTCTTCTTCGGTATATGCGTTCTTTATAAAATCAAGCGCATCGGTATCCTTGATCACTGCCTTTTCGGTGTCAACCATAGGCGCAGTCGGAGCTGTGTTTGTGGGAGAAGTAGCATTTGTTTGTGAAGTATTGTTATCACCGCCGTCTGAACATCCTGCAAAAGCGACAGACACAATTACACAGATAAACAATAATGACAATATCTTTTTAATAATAACTACCTTCCTTCCGAAAGCATTATGACGCAAAAGCACTAATCGTTCTGCTCGTCTTCCTCGTCTTCCTCGTCTTCCTCATATTCCTCGACTTCAAATTCAAGGGTTTCACCGCAGTTCGGGCACTCAACAGAGCCGTCAATAACAGTATCCTCATCTACTACAAACTCCTGCTTGCAAAGAGGACATTCAATCTCAAACTCCTGATATTCCTCATCTTCGTCACAGCAGTCATCATCACAGCAGTCGCAATCCTCATAAACATAATCCTCAAGTTCTGAAAGATCCTCATCTACCGTATCAATCTGCTCGCCGAGCATTTCAAGACCCTCTGTCATATCATCAAGATCCTCTACAATATTTGAAAGTACATCAAGTATTGCGTTGAATGCTTTTGTTTCTTTTTTATTGGGGTCAAGATCAAGACCGTCAAGAAGTCCTTTAAGATAGCCTAAGCTTTCAACTGTTTTCATAATCAAATCTCCTGTTCTTTAAATATTACTTACATTATTTTTACGCCGAACTGCCGTTTTATGCTCTTTCCATATATTCACAGGTTCTTGTATCAATTCTGATCATATCGCCTTCATTTATGAAAAGCGGGACTCTGATTTCCGCACCGGTTTCAACCTTTGCGGGTTTGAGCGTGTTTGTTGCGGTATTACCTTTGAGACCGGGCTCTGTTTCAGTAACCTCAAGAGTTACGAAAGTAGGAGGCTCAACTCCGAATACCTTGCCCTTATAGGAAAGAATTCTGCATATTTCATTTTCCTTTACAAACTTGAAATTATCCGAAAGATCCGATTCGGAAACGGGAATCATATCAAATGTTTCATTATCCATGAAATAATAAAGTCCGTCATCATTATATGAATATGCCATTTCTTTTCTTTCAATAAATGCCGTAGGGAATTTTTCGGAAGGGTTGAAAGTTCTTTCAACCACAGCGCCCTCAATAACATTCTTAATCTTTGCTCTTACAAAAGCGGCTCCCTTTCCGGGCTTTACATGCTGGAACTCAATAATCTGATAAACCTTACCGTCCATTTCAAATGTAACGCCGTTTCTGAAATCACCTGCTGATACCATAAAATTAAACCTCCGAGTTATTATAAATAATTACCTATATATTCTATATTATTTCCATCAATAAATCAATACCCATTTTATAGCTGTCTTTTCCGTAACCGCATATCTGCTTTACACAGACATCCGTTATAACGGATATTTTGCGAAACTCCTCACGCTTGTGAATATCTGACATATGCACCTCCACAAACGGTGTGTAATCCGAAACCGCCTCAATAGCATCACGGATTGCATAGGAATAATGCGTATAGGCCCCTGCGTTGATTACAACGCCGTCAAACTCATCCTTTGACTCATGGATAACATCAATAATGTCGCCCTCATGATTGGATTGAAAGAAGGAAACCTTGGCACCGTTTGCTTTGCCGTAAAGTTTTAATTCCTCATTAATCTGACGGAGCGTTTCACCGCCGTAAACATTTTTTTTTCGTATGCCTGTCATATTCAGATTAGGTCCGTTTAAAACAAGTATTTTTTTCATAACATCACCTGAAAAATCATTCCTAAAAATATAGGGAGCGAAAAAACGCTCCCTATGTATAAAATTATTTATACTTTCTTTTACGGGCAGCCTCGCTCTTCTTTTTGCGGGCTACAGAAGGCTTTTCATAATGCTCTCTCTTGCGGACCTCCTGGATAATTCCGTCCCTGGAAGTCTGGCGCTTAAAACGCCTGAGCGCGCTGTCGAGAGATTCATTTTCCTTAACTTTTACCTGACTCATCCAATTCCCTCCCTCCGACCTTTCGGGGGTATTTGATACTTCATTTAAATATCCGAGCACGATTATATACAAAAACATTTCAAAAGTCAAGCCATTTTAACAATTAATGTGTTAATTCAAATAAAAAAGCAGATAAAAGACATTTTTCTACTGTGAAATTGCCCTTTATTGAACTGTATAGAGCGCAACGGGTGAATATTCACTTTTTCCGAGCCCGTTCACAGCCTTAACTTTAAAAGAATACCCGGTGCCTTTTTTCAGCCCCTTGATAACCTTTTCATTCTTTTTTGAGGACACTTTATGCCACTTTCCGTTGTTTTCTTTATAGTATATATCATATTTTTTTGCACCCGCAACATTACGCCAGCTCAAAAAAACAGAAGCCGATGATTTTCGTTTAAGGTTGGGTTTTTCGGGTTTTGAAAGGGCATACTTAAGTTTTTTTGCCGATGAAGCGCTGAAATAGAGTTTACCTTTTTTCTTTACAAAGCTTTTTATTTTGTAATAATATGTTTTTGAATACTTAATATTCTTATCCTTATACGACTGTGTATTTTTGTTATTGATATCTTTTATAAGGACATATTTTCCGTTTTTGGAAGAGGCACGGTAAATTTTATATCCGGTAATGTCGCTTCGTTTGTCCCACTTCAGGCAAATTGCATCCGAAGCGATTTTCAGTGTAAGCTGCGGTTTTGCAGGCATAACCTTAATCTTCGAGTTTTTTGAATAAGAGCCGCTGCCAAAGGAATTATTTGCCCTGACGGATATATCATAGGTCTTTCCTGTACTGAGCTTTTTTATAGTACAACTCTTTTTCTTTGTTTTTATATAGGTGTATTTTTTTGCACCGACGGGTCTGTACCTCACAGTGTACGAAGAGGCATTACCGATTGCAGAATATGTTACTTTAACCGAGGATGATGTATTCCTGCTCACGGAAACATCAGGCTTTTTTAAAGTCATCTTCGCCGAGACACAGCCTGATTTAGGACTGTAAACCGTCTTTGCGTTATGCTTTTCATACCGTGCCACTTTATAATAATATGTTTTGCCGTAGCTTATATTACTGTCAAGATAATGCGAAGTCTTATTGTCTATTTTCGCAATTTTTTTGTATGTGCCGTTTTTACTTGTACTTCTGTAAACAACCGAGCCGTTTATATCGCTACGCGAATTCCAGCTTATCCTGATTCCTCCGCTCACAAGCGAGGCGGCAGGCTTTTGAGGAGTGGGAGGCAGCGTCTGCAGGCGTTTTACCACATGATTGCTCTCCCCAACTGCACTGTATGCAGAAACAAAAAAGTCGTAGTAGCAATTTATTATGAGGTTATCAAAAATCACTTCATTCGACTGAACAGTAACGGTAACGGATTTTCCATCGGCCGTATTGACAGCGGTAGCCTTATAGCCGAGTGCATTTTCAACACCAGTCCAATATACTCTTACAGAGGATGATTTTTTTCTTTCCGTATTTAAATTATCGGGAGCGCAGACTGTATATTTTGCATACACAGGATCTGAAAGTTCACTGTTATATGTTTTGCCGCTTATTGTTACATACCGCTGAACTTTATAATAATAAACCGTATTGTATGCTGCGGTCTTATCTGTATAACTTGCTATGCTGCCGGCAAGACTTGCAATGCAGCTATACGCTCCGTTTTTCTGTGTGCTGCGGTAAATGCGGCATCCTGTAATATCATCCCTGCCGGACCATAATACATGAATACCGTAAGGGGACGAATGATCCGTTTTCACCGTTCCCGGCTTTGGCGGAAGAACGGATTTGCTTACAGGATTTGAATAATCATACCATGCATTGTTTATGTTTGCTCTCACTCTGAACTGATAGGTGCTGCCTGTTTTAAGTTTCTTAAAATCATAACTGTTTGATTTGACGCTGTTGGAAACAAGTGTCCAGTTTTTATCTGAGGAGAGTTTCATCTCAACACTGTATTTTTCAGCAAATTTCAAATCCTGCCACTGAATTTTGACAGATGAAATGCTTGTTCTTTCGGTCTTTATTATATCAGGAACTTTTTTTGAGCAAACATCAAGATAATATTTTGACTCCAGATTCGAACACCTGTTAAGTGACATACCCATCCCGCCGGTCAGTTTCATATGCGAGCCGAACAGAAGATTCATGGAATGAATTGCATCACCGTCATAGTCGTTAACAGTCGGATTTTTTAAGAAGGAGTCCCAGTAGATGCTGTCGAGCCTGCATGCCGATGAAGGAATATTCATCGTCTCATAATTTGAATGAAAAAACTGCATTTTCTCATCATCTAAATGCTGAATAATTATAGTATGCTTTTTGCTGTAATTCGGATCAGCGCATCCGTACTGAAGTACATCACCCTCCGCAGCATTAAGAAGTATCCACTCCTTAATCTGTTTTGCATAATTTTTTCTGACAGACGCATCACCGGAATAAGGATATGTTTTGACCGCAACAGTATAATAGTTTCCTGATGTGTGCTTGAATTTATAGTTTCCGTCCATCTGCTCATAATAATAGCTCACACCGTAGAGCTTCTCACAGACATCGCTCACAAAGGCAAAACAGTTGTTTACAACCGAGGATGTTCTGCCGGGCACATAGCCGTTTTCCTTTTCAAGGGCTATGAGTGCATCTTCCACATGTTTTTTTGTCTGGGCGTATGATACTGTATTTATACATGCTGCAAGCGAAATCAGAATAAGGAGTGCCGTAAGTGCGTATACAATTCGTTTCATATGACTTCCTCCGTCAAAATATGACAAATATTGTAGCATAAAAACACTTTGCGGTCAAATTTCAAGTAACAGGTATAGACATATTCGCCGTAGATATGATATAATAATTCAGGTGATTTGATTTGAACAATAAAAAAATGGTATTCATCATCTGCCTTTTCATTGCTGTATTTTTAATCGTTACGGCTCTTATATCTGTTTCATCACACCTTCCGCTGGTGGGAAAAGCAATCTCGTTAATTTTTTCGGTTATATTGATTGTTTTTACAATATTTGTATTTATTCTTGCGGGGAGAAAAAAATAATGAAGATACTTGTCAGCGCCTGTCTGCTTGGCGAAAACTGCAAATATAATGCCCAAAGCAATAAAAATGACGCCGTGTTAAAACTTGCCGAAAAGCACAAGCTTATACCGATATGCCCTGAATGTATGGCCGGACTGCCTATTCCGAGAGTGCCGAGTGAAATAAAAGGTAACAGGGTTTACTCAAAAGACGGACAGGATCTTACCGATAAATTCAGAGACGGCGCCGAAAAATCACTTTATGTTGCAGAAAAATCCGAATGCCGCGTAGCAATACTTAAGGAAAGAAGTCCGTCGTGCGGTTTCGGAGAAATTTATGACGGAAGCTTTTCAGGCAGAACAAAAAGCGGAAACGGTATAACTGCCCAGCTTCTTTACAATAACGGAATAAAAATATTCGGTGAAAGCCGTATTGACGGTATTGACTTTGACAATATATAAAAAGGTCAGACACATACTTTAAAAAGTATCGTCTGACCTTTTATTTTATCTGTTTATATCGTGCCTGTTTTTTACTTTCAACCGCTCCATAGCTCTTGCAAGATTTGCCTGCGAATGATGATATTCAAGCTGTGAGACTTTCTGCCTGAGTTCCTCCTCGGCTCTTTCTCTCGCCTCTCGCGCCCTTCTTGCATCAATTTCTTCCGGCTTTTCTGCGGATATACACACAAGCGTTGCGCTGTTGTCAAGAAATTCAAGAAAGCCGCTTCCTACAAACGCGTTGATTACAGTATCGTTTTCATCAACAATTTTCATTTCCCCCATATCAATGGGAAAGACACAGTTTTCATGATTGGCGAGAAATCCCTTAAGTCCGTCAACACCCGGAATGATAAGAGATTTTGCGTTTCCGTCAAAAAAAACCTTATTTGATGAAATGACTTTCAACTGAAAAGTATGCATAAAAAACACCCTGCTTTTACATTTCTTTTGATTTTTTCAGAACATCGTCAATAGTACCTGTATTAAAGAAACAGGATTCAGGGATATAATCAACCTCGCCGTCAATGATTGCCTTAAAGCCTCTTATTGATTCTTTAACGGGAACATAGATTCCCTTTAAGCCTGTAAATGCCTCGGCAACATGGAACGGCTGGGAAAGGAATTTTTCAATTTTTCTTGCTCGGTAGACGGTAATTTTATCTTCGTCGGATAGCTCCTCCATACCGAGAATTGCAATAATATCCTGTAGTTCTTTATATTTCTGAAGATACTCCTGTACCTTTCTCGCGACTTCATAATGCTCATTTCCGACAATATCAGCCTCCAGAATTCTTGAATTTGACTCAAGAGGATCAACGGCAGGATAAATACCTTTTTCAACAATTTTTCTTGAAAGAACGGTTGTTGCGTCAAGATGCGCAAAAGTGGTCGCCGGAGCGGGATCCGTTAAATCGTCAGCCGGAACATATACCGCCTGAACAGAGGTGATAGAGCCGTTTTTGGTTGATGCAATTCTTTCCTGAAGCTCACCTACATCTGTTGCAAGAGTAGGTTGATAACCTACGGCAGACGGCATTCTTCCGAGCAACGCGGAAACCTCCGAGCCTGCCTGAATAAATCTGAAAATATTATCAATAAACAAAAGTACATTCTGATGCTCAACATCACGGAAATATTCTGCCATTGTCAGTCCTGTTTCCGCAACACGCATTCTTGCCCCCGGAGGCTCGTTCATCTGACCGAACACAAGCGCCGTTTTTTCAAGAACGCCTGATTCACCCATTTCGTTCCAAAGGTCATTCCCCTCACGGCTTCGCTCGCCAACGCCTGTGAAAATTGAATAACCCCCGTGCTGCGTGGCGACATTTGTTATAAGTTCCTGAATAAGAACGGTCTTGCCAACACCGGCTCCACCGAAAAGACCGATTTTTCCGCCCTTTGCATATGGGGTGAGAAGGTCTATAACCTTTATTCCCGTTTCAAGAATTTCAACATTCGGGGACTGCTCCTCAAAAGACGGCGGACGGCGGTGAATTTCCCAGTGTTCCGCATCTTTAAGACTCTCCTTTCCGTCAATCGTATCACCTACAACATTGAACAGTCTGCCGAGCGTTTTTTCGCCCACGGGAACCTTTATGGCACTGCCTGTTGCCACAACCTCCATATCACGACAAAGTCCCTCTGAAGCGGCAAGCATGATACAGCGGACACAGTTGCTCCCTGTGTGCTGGCTTACCTCCATTACAAGGCGCTTTCCGTCAAGCTCCACCTCAAGAGCGTCCTTTATTTTAGGGAGCTGTCCTTCAAACTCAACATCTACAACAGGTCCCATTACTTGTAATATTTTACCTTTATTCATATCAGGATATCTCCTAATCTGCTTTTTTCTGCGCCTTTGAACCGGCAATCACTTCCGTAATTTCCTGTGTTATCGCCGCCTGGCGCGCATGGTTATATTGGATACTCAAATTTCTCATCATATCTTTGGCAGCATCAGTCGCAGTCTGCATCGCCATCATTCTGGCATTGTGCTCGGAACAGTAGGACTCAACAAGAGCGCCGTAAACAAAGCCCGAAACATAACTTGGAACTATATGCTCAAAAACCGTATCTATATCAGGCGAAAAACTGCATCTTTTATAATGGTTTTCCTTGCCGTCAAATGTCATCCTTTTTAACGGCAGAAGCTGTTTAATCTGTGCTTCAAATTCAACAGAATTTTTCATATTTGTATAGACAATATAAACCTCGTCAAGCTTTCCCTCCTTGAAAAGCTCAACCACCTTTTCGCTGATTACTCTTGCCCTGTTCATATTCGGATTCTGGGCAGTATATTTAAAGTCAATATCAATGGGTATATTCTTTTTTTCAAAATATTTGCGCCCGACCTGCCCTACAATAAAAAGCATATTCTTGTTGTCGGACAACCCCTCTTTTTCGGCAATTTTGATTACATTGTGATTGTATGCCCCTGCCATACCCTTATCGGCAGTTACTACAATATAACCCTGCTTTCGCTCCTTAGCAGGCAGATATTCCCTCTCATCAAAATAAACATTACCGGTCTCGGGGGAAAGCTCAAGAATTTTTGCAAGAGCATCCTGAATGGTATTGAAATAGGGCTCGGTATTTTTTAAATCTCTTCTTGCCTTTTGAAGCTTGGACGATGAAATCATATACATAGCGCTTGTTATCTTCATCGTGTCCTTAATGGACTTCATCCTTGCCTGAATTTCACGAGCATTAGCCATGGTTTACCCTCTTGCGCATCTGTTTTTTGAATTCGTCTGTTACCGAAAGAATCAGCGATTTTGTCTCATCCGTGAGAATCTTCTCAGTCTCGATTGTCCTGATAAGTTCAACATGATTTTCTTCAATATAAGCAATCAGATTCATCTGAAACTTCTTAACCTCTTCAACGGGAACATCAACCATTTTTTTATTTGCTGCCGCAACAAGCGATATAACCATTTCCGCCAAAGAAAGAGGCTTTCCAAGAGGCTGTTTTAGAATTTCCATAAGTGTTTTTCCGTAATCAAGCCCTGCCCTGGTCTCCTCATCAAGATCAGATGAAAACTGTGTGAATACTTCCATTTCCCTATATTGTGCCAAATCCACTCTGAGTGAGCCCGCCGCCTTTTTCATAGCCTTTGTCTGTGCGGCACCGCCGACACGAGATACCGAAAGACCTACATTGACAGCAGGACGCATACCGCTGAAAAACAAATCGCTTTCAAGAAAAATCTGACCGTCAGTTATTGAAATAACATTGGTCGGAATATAGGCAGAAACATCGCCCGCCTGTGTTTCAATAATAGGGAGTGCCGTAATAGAGCCTCCACCGAGTTCATCTGACAAATGGCTTGAACGCTCAAGAAGCCTGGAGTGAAGATAGAAAACATCACCGGGATACGCCTCTCTTCCGGGACTTCTTTCCAGCAGAAGGGACAGCGCACGGTAAGCCACGGCATGCTTACTCAAATCGTCGTACACGATCAGACAGTCTTTTCCCTGATACATAAAATATTCTGCAATAGCTGTTGCGGAATACGGTGAAATATACTGAAGTGATGCCGGATCAGACGCTGTTGAGCAAACAACAATCGTGTATTCCATTGCTCCGCTTTTTTCAAGAGTGTTTACAAGCTTTGCCACACTCGAAGCCTTCTGTCCTATCGCATTATAAATACATATAACGCCTTTATCTTTCTGGTTTATGATTGTGTCAAGCGCTATCGAAGTTTTACCCGTCTGTCTGTCACCGATTATAAGTTCTCTCTGTCCTCTTCCTATAGGAAACATGGAGTCAATAGAGAGTATGCCTGTTGCAAGCGGTGTATCAACGCTTTTTCTGTCAACAATAGATGGCGCGCTTTGCTCAACGGGACGGTACGCAGCCTCTTTTATATCACCCTTGCCGTCAATCGGCTCTCCGAGGGAATTAACAATTCTGCCGATAAAGTTTTCTCCTACGGGAACACCTGCTTTTTTATGGGTTCTTCTCACCTTTGTCCCCTGCTTAATATCAACATCACTGCCGAACAAAATAACGCCTGTACGGTCTGTTTTTATATCCTGAACCATTCCCTTTATTCCGTTTTCAAAGACAACGATTTCGCCATACATCGCGTGCTCAATGCCGTATATATTTGCGACACCGTCACCGACACTGATAACAGAGCCGATTTCCTCACCCTGTACCTCAAAATCATATTCTTTTATTTTGCTTCTTAAAAGAGAAATAATACTGTCCTTTTCAACGGCATCAGATTTTTTTGCGTCCTCGAGAACCTTTTGTTTTATAAGATTTATTTTACTTTTAATGCTTCTGTCAAACTGCTTGTTTCCGATTTGAATGATAAAGCCGCCTATAAGGCTGTCATCACGAACAATATTGATTTTTGCAGAGCCTGCATTTTCCTCTTTACAGACAAATTCTTCAATACCTTTGAGCTGCTGTTCGTCAGGCTCTGTAACACAATAAACGGTTGCATTTGCAGTTTTGTTTCTTTTATCAATAGCGGCAATGTAATCGTCAAGGATCTCATCCATACAGCAAGCGTCCTTATTTTCCGCAAGTGTATAAATAAATTTTTTTACCACATTTGAAAAAAGTTCATCAACCACGCTCTTCTTTTCAGCCAAAGAAACGGCGGGACTGTCAAGAATTTTGACAAGCTCGTCTGAGGCATCCAGAATTTTCTTTGCCTTTTCCAACTCCTCAGCACTGATTTCAGACGAAAACAGTGCTTCAATGTAATCATGGATCTTATGATTCATCCTTATCACTGCTTTCCTTTAAAAATTCGTCAAAAATAGCGCTGTCCGTATCAGCATTTACATTGCCGGCAACCACTTTCTGTGCAGCCTCCATAGCAAGGGCGGCAATATCCTCCTTGACAGAACGGCGCACGCTGTCGCACTCCTCCTGAACTGCTTTTCTCGCATTCTCTTTGAGCTTGTCGGCGTCGTCCTTTGCCCTGTCAATAATCTTATCATATTCGGTTATTGCATTTGCCTTTGCTTCATTGATTATGCGCACCGATTCCTCGTCGGCATTCTGAACCTTCTGTTCGTATTCCTGCTTGAGTTCAAGCGCCTGGTCGCTGACACGGTGTGCGTCGTCAAACTGTTTTTGTATCATTTCTCTTCGCTTTTCAATTGTTCTTTTGATAGGTTTAAAAAGAAACAGCCTCATCAGAACATAGAAAAGAATTAAATTTATAAGTACAAAAATTGCGTTAAAATCAAATTTAAGCATTTACTGTATTTCCTTTCATAAAGTTAACAGTAAGTTAACGAAGCATAAATATAATAAGAATAGATGCTACAAGACCATATACAGCGGTTGCCTCAGCAAGAGCACATCCGAGTATAAGCGTAGTTCTTATCTGACCTGATGCTTCAGGCTGGCGCGCAATGGCATCCACTGCCTTACCTGTGGCAATTCCTATTCCTATACCCGCACCAAAACCGCACAAAAGAGCGATACCGGCACCGATTGCAATTAAACCCGTCATTCTTTTTTCTCCTTTACTATTGTTATTAACTATTCAACAGCCTCCTGCAAATAGAGACCTGTTAAAAACACAAAAATGTACGCCTGCAAAATTCCGTCAAACAAATCAAAATACAGTCCGAAAATCACAGGGACGCCGACTTTCATTACCGGGATTGCTTTTATAAGCTCCATTATAATAAAAGCACCGATTACATTGCCGAACAAACGCATACAAAGAGACAGCGGCTTTGTAATGATCTCCATTATATTTATCGGCGTTATAACCGCAACAGGCTGCGCAAAAGCCTTCAGGCGGCCTTTTATGCCTTTTTCCCGGAAAGCGGCAAATTCAACTAAAACGATACTTGTAACAGCCATCATGGCAGTAACCTGCATACTTTTTGTGGGCGGCTTGAACCCAAAAACACCTATTATGTTTGAAACACCGATGAAAATTGCCATGCTCATAAGCCATGGGATATATTTTTCCACCTTTTCGCCCATAATGCCTTTGAAGAAATTTTCCATTTTCTCATAACAAAGTTCGAGCAGCATCTGCCTTTTGCTGATTTGACCATCA
Organism: uncultured Clostridia bacterium; assembly: GCA_947628175.1. Classification (GTDB taxonomy): domain Bacteria; phylum Bacillota; class Clostridia; order Oscillospirales; family Acutalibacteraceae; genus Eubacterium_R. The sequence goes on from CANQZA010000026.1 coordinate 24,563, forward strand.
ACCTTCAGATTGCGTGTAAGCAGTATTGCAATTACGGTTAAAACGGCAATGATTATCCATGATACAACTGTAGTTTCATCAATACCGATTTTAAGACTTCCGATATTAAAGGAAAAAACCTCTTCTATTTCAAGCTGCTCCGACAGTTCTTTCTGCAGATCAAGCTTCATTAAAACAGGACATAAATCCATAATATTTGCCTCCTGCGGCAATGATTCACATTTTGCCTTCATTTCCTTAATAACTGATTATAGCACGCTTGACAATTTTTTCAATAGAATAAATTGTAAAAAATTTGCTAACATACCGAATTTATTGTATGCTTTGCTGAAAAAGTTTATGTAAAATTTATCTTTACACAGGCGTGTATTTGGTCTATAATATACTGAACTGTTTATATGAGAATATATTAAAGGAGTTATCTTATGGCAAACGACCAGAAAAAGATGGTAGACGCAATTACCTCCATGGACGAGGACTTTGCAAAATGGTACACCGATGTTTGCAAAAAGGCAGAACTTATTGAATATACAAGCGTTAAAGGCTGTATGGTAATCAGACCTTACGGATACGCAATCTGGGAAAATATACAGAAAATTTTAGACAGTAAATTCAAGCAGACCGGCCACGAAAATGTATGTATGCCGATGTTTATACCGGAAAGCCTGCTTCAGAAAGAAAAGGATCATGTTAAGGGCTTTGCTCCGGAGTGTGCGTGGGTCACTTACGGAGGAAGCGAAAAACTGGAGGAAAGGCTTTGCGTACGCCCTACCTCGGAAACCCTTTTCTGCGAGCATTTCAAAAATGTTGTTCAGTCCTACAGGGATCTTCCAAAGCTTTATAACCAGTGGGTATCCGTTGTTCGCTGGGAAAAAACCACAAGACCGTTCCTGCGTTCGAGAGAATTCTTATGGCAGGAGGGACATACACTTCATGCCACGGCGCAGGAAGCTATAGAGGAAACGGAAAAAATGCTCGGCGTTTATACTGATTTCTGTCAGGAATATCTTGCGATGCCTGTTGTTCAGGGTATGAAAACCGAAAGCGATAAGTTTGCGGGAGCGGAGCGTACATACTGCATTGAGGCGCTTATGCACGACGGCAAAGCACTTCAGGCA
>CANQZA010000027.1 GCA_947628175.1 uncultured Clostridia bacterium
GGCGTACTTGTCCACCTCAAAGGCGTGATATTCTTCGACGGGTATTCCTGCACGTTCCAACGCCACACGTCCGCAGGAAATGCCATCAAATAATGATAATACTTTTATAATAACCCCCCTAACTAAAATTTTAGTCGCTCATATTTTTATTATATTCTTCCTTTAATCCCACCAATTAAACCCTTTATCTGCATTCCCATAGTTAAGCTCTGTCTTAGGATTGAAACTGTCCTCATCATTTGGTCTACAATAATTATAATGCACTTCATATCCCATTGATTTCATTTTATCTATATATGATTCATCCACACCAATATAGGCGGCGGACTTATTCCCATGACCACAACAACATCCAGTCGTTTTTATGCCCATTTCCCACAACTATAAAATTTCAGGGAGTAAACATTTATCAACATTTACATACTTTGACTTTCTTTGCGATTCCTATTCCCAAGGAAGTTTACAAAAATAAGGAAGCTTTATAGCATAAGAACAGTTATAAGTACCAAATTCAATTTCACTACATTTCATTGACAATTTACGTCCTTCCTTTATTTATTTTTAATCAATCTGGATTATCATATATATTTCCAATAATCGTGATACTGTCAAAATCACTTAAATGTGTATAAATTTTATCTGAGATATTATTTATTACTTTTTCTATATCTATTACATAACCACCAAACCAACTCTCTCCGCTACGAATATGAATAATATCACATTCAAAAATCATTATACCATCGTCATCGTCTTGCCCTATATATTGTTAAATTGTCTTTGGGTCAACCTGATATAATTTAATTTTATCTATAAGCTGTATCTCTATGAGTTCTTCTTCAGGAATAATTAAACTAACTTTTTTCGCTATTTAAAAGTGTCTGCAAATAATAACCCTTAATCCATTCTTTTGTTATTAAATTCTTACCTCTATAGAGAAAGTTATGCATTTTTCCCATTCGCCTCATTTTTAAGCCACTCACCCCATAGTTCCTTACATTTTTCTTTGCATTCATAAGGCAAAAACTTACAGAATACGCAAGCAATATGCTGAAGATAATTTTTAACAAACTCTTCAGCACTCATTTAATCTTTTCAAAATTGTCATTATCTGTCACACTCCCTCAATAACCATTTCGTCAGCACATCAAAGCAGCTAGTCTCCGCTCCCAAACACTCTTTAAAAACGGGGCATAACATACGTCCCCAATAACAGCTTAGCACTTCTGCCATTCCATAAGCCGTAAGATCTATAAAATCTTCCTTTATTTTCTCAAGGTTTGTCATTTTTCATCACATCCAAACAGCATAGCCTTTATTTGCTCAAAACGTTTGTTACATTATTCTTCGTCTGCATACGCTTCTTCTGTATTATACCATTGTACTCAATTTCATAGATGTTGCCATTACCTTTTACTTCAAAGTACTTTCTGATATTTGAAATTAAATCAAGATTCACAAGCTCACCATTGTTCAATTCAATCCACTTTGTCATTTTCAACCCTCTTATTCCATTTTTCAGCTGCTTTTTCATTGGGACAATCCACAGCATAATAATATACATCGGCAGTTTTGCATAAACACCTATTACAAGTAACATACGACATACCGTCTATGTCAGATTGTATAAGCAAAGCCTCTCCCCCGCAAAACGGACAGGGTTTTAATTCGAGTTCGTCCAGTTCATTCATTTGTAATCCTCCTTTGAATTAGTTTTACTGTTTTTAATACTTCGTTCCAACCACTTACCCTATAAATATTTGGATTTGATTTTTCATTCATATCCCTGTTCCACGGATAATCAAACAAAATGCTTGAATACCCGGCGTTTACCACATTGTGTACTGCATCGTCAATCAGAATATCCACATCAATCATTTGTTTGCACGGGGTGATTATAAGATGTTTCCGAATGTCGAGGAATGGGAATGTACGATCAAGAAAATTGCATTTTTTTAATACGTTTTCGGGCGAAGTTGATGTAATTATCCATATTTCATATCCGGCATTATGTAACTCCCCAACAACATCAACACAATCAGGAAGCAGCTCAACCCGTTTCCAAACATTCTTATTCAAAAATATTTTGTGGAAATCTTCACGATATTCGGGAGAAACATAATCCTCTATACAATAAGACTTAATATCTTCAAGGCTTAACTTTTCCCCCGTATTTTCGTAGTGCTGGGTGAGAACCGCTTGGGTCGTATTTACTATGCAATCGTCAATATCAATCCCTATTCTTAACATTTATTTTCGCCTCCTTAAATATAGCTTTTAGAGTTAAATTTTTAAAAAATCATTTATTTATAACCTTTAGAGTTAAAAATAAACTAAAAAAATAAGAAATAATAAATTTCTCTTGATTATATTATAATACATTCTTTTTCATTTGTCAATAGTTTTTTAAAAAATATTTATAGCTTTTAGAGTTATTTTTTTGACAAAAGACTCAGCCATGTATTTCTTGCTGACGACCTATGATTAACACAGCGTTGAAACGCAGCAGGTTCTGCTATAAGCAGGCATTTATTTTTCGCTCTGGTTATGGCAGTATACAGCAAACAATTGTCAAGCAGCTTATAATGAGTGTTGTCGATGATAACAATTACATTATTATATCCGCTGCCCTGAGTAACATGAACCGTTAAAGCGTAAGCCAACTCAACATTATTCATTTCTTTCGGGGTGAAATCAATAATTTTATCTTTATCAAATTTAATTGTGATTATAGTTGAATTGTTCTCTTTATTAAACCCTTTAATATATCCAATTTCTCCATTAAATACACCTTTTTCATAATTATTTGAGCGCTGGATTACCTTTGCACCGATTCTAAATTCCCTGAACCCGCATTTTACGGTATTGTCCCCGGTGTCGGGGATTAATTTGTCCTGAATGATTTTATTTATTTCTTCTGTGCTATTGGTTTTTGATTGCTTACAGGGGACTATTATAATAGTATTGTCTGCTCCGTCCTTTTCAATAGTCTTATAATATAGGTTTAATGCAAGCTCTCTCATTCCTTCGCGATTATCCCTAAACATATAGGTCATATCCTGTAATTCGCCGGTGACTACCTTTAATTGAGGATATTTCAATGGATTTTCATTTTCTCGTATTTTCTTAGAGTCAGATATGATGCCTGATTTTTCCGCTTGTCTAAGTATTTTAGTGAGTTTGCAAGCCTTAATCCCATCAATATTCAATAGGTCGTGAAAAACATTTCCATATCCAATGGGCGGCAACTGACCATCATCTCCGCAGATTATAACTTTTGCACCCTCTTTAATTGCCGAAAGCAAACTATAAAATAACGAAACATTTATCATAGATGCCTCATCAACAATAACAACGTCTTGCGGAAGTCTATTCTCCGAATTGTACGAGAAATCATTTTGATTATATCCTAGCAGTCTGTGAATTGTGCTTGCTGTATGCCCCGTTGCCTCGGTAATTCTTTGAGCCGCCTTTGCCGATAAGCTGCAGCAGCAAATTGAATAATTCTTATAAATCTTAATTAAAGCTCTTAACAGTGTGGTTTTTCCGCAGCCTGCACCGCCGGTTATGAGAATTACATTAGCCTCACAGGCTGTCTTGATATAATCTCTTTGCTCATCAGTATAAATAAATCCCTGTTCTTTTTCAGCCTCTTTTATACCTGTTTCAATATCAATCTTAAAGTTTGCTTTGCAACTGTTAAGGCATTTCAAAATTTCAAGGCAATCCATTTCATACTTACGTCTTAGAGCAATTCCGACAATGTCCTCTTCAAAGTACAAAAAATATGGCGAGTTTCTCTCCTTTTCTATGAACGACTCGTAAATAGAGTAACACTCGTTGATATTATCCCTTACCGCATTATCTAATTCCTGCTGTTTTACCCACGTATGACCCTCGTCATTCCCTATGCTTTCCAAATAATATTTAATAAATGCTGCAACTCGCTTTGTAGACAACCTCGCATTCGGATTGAGTTTGAGTGCGAGATCGTCAACTTTCTTAAAACCAAGACCGTGAGCTTTTGTCATTATATAAGGATTGTCCAATAATTTTTCCTTTAGCAGTGCCGGATTTGGTTCTTCCGATATTAACTTTTTGATTACAGAAAATGTTACACCCAACGGCTGGAGCATAAACAGAATATCGGAAATAACATAGTTGTCTAATATTTTTTCTTTAATCCTTTCCCAAGTAAGCTCCCCTATTCCTTTTATCTTCGTATAGTCTATTTCTCTATTGTTAATTACATCATCAACAACATTCGGATAAACGTCAAGGATATTTTTGACTTGTATCTCTGTTACCAACGTTTTCAGAAACTGTATTTGCTGTTCAATGGTCTTGGGGACTGTTGTCGTTATCGTTTCCGGAGCATATTGATAAGATTTATATTTTGCATTATATTCCAATCTGGCAGTTACCTTGTATTTCATACCGATTGTGAGCCTTTGCATTTTTCCGACTATACTGCTGCACTTTGTCTGTTCTTCTGTATCAGAAAAGAAATCAGGTGCGCAGGGAGTGTAATTGGGTATATCGTCATTTGTTGTAAACGTGTATACACCCCAATTGCTATCGTCATTATAATAGCGCTCAATTTGGGGAATAATTTCAAACTCATATAATTCCGGCATTAGTGTTCTCCTTTCTCTTGCAGCCAAATTGAATACGGTTTGACCTTTTCCACGAAGAAATGGTCTCCCTCTCTTTTCCTGCCCTTAATAGCAAGACAATTTCCTTTTTTTATTAAATCTGAATATTCTTTTAATTGTGAAGACCATATCGTAGATTCAATTATTCCGAACGGAGAATAAAGGTCTAAATAAGCAAACTGATTGCCGTTCTTGTCTTTTTTCCTCTTTATGTCGGTAATAACGCAGCACAACACAGTTTTATCCCCTTCTTGAACTTTGTTCCACGGTGTAGTAATGTAATCATACGCCTTTTTTAACGGGTCATCTGTAATAAACATCGAGAGCGTTTGAAATTCCCAAAGATACTCGTCCTGTGCATACTTATTATAAAAATCAGACATATACGCCTGATATTTTTTCTCCGTTTGGGCATTAAAATCCTGCTCTTTCAGCCGATTATACTCAATCAACAATTTATCTTTGTCTAATTTTGTTCCATTGCGGTATTTTTCTATATCAATACCCATATCGAGCAGTCTTTTATGTGTAGGCAAAGAAGTAATTGGTTTGTATGCTCGACATTCATAAGAGTAGGCGGCATATCGTCTGAGCGCCTTCATTTTATCTTTAGACGGCGTAGCCCCTGCTTTTATTAAAGTAATAATTGCTGTCTTATCGCCCACTTTTTCGATAAAGTCAATAAGATTTTCGTATGGTCTATTAGCAATAATCTTATTGACAATAGACTCTCCCAATCCTTTAACGGCTAGCAAGCCGAAGAGAATTTCATTCCTCTCTTTATTAATCGTGAAAGAATTATTTGAATGATTGATATTCGGAGGAAGAACATTGATACCAAGTCGTTTACAATCGTTAATTACTACACTCATTTTTTCTGTTTTATCACTTTTTGATGTAAGCAAAGCGCACATAAATTCCAATGGATAATGCGTCTTAAGATAAGCAGTCAAATAAGAAAGCAGTCCGTATGCTGTAGCATGACCTCTGTTAAAGCTATACTCTGCCTGTTTTAGCATTAAATTCCATATTTCCGTAATTTGAGAATCGTTCCAGCCTTTTATCTGCAAGCCTTTACGAAAATCAATTTCAAGCTTTGCCATTCTGTTCTTATCTTTTTTTCCTATACTCCGTCTTGCGTTATCTACGTCCTCTTCGGGAAATCCCGCATACCTGAATATTTGCAGCGCTTGTTCTTGATAAAGCAAAACACTTTGAGTAGCGCTGAATATTGTCCTCAAATCATCGTGAATCAATACTGCATTTTCAGGAGATAATTTATTGGCGCAGTAAGTAGGAAAACTATCTTTTGTACCCGGTCTGTTTGCAGCGTTTATCACGATAATATCTTCAATATTATCGGCGTTTGCCTCTATGCACATTTTTTTAGCCTCCGCCGACTCCATTTGAAATATACCGATTGTATTTCCTTTCTTATATACATTCTCATACACAAGGCTGTCTGCCAAATCGAGGTGGTTTATATCTACATTATTCCACGTAAGATTTGCATTTTTTAAAGTATCGTCAACAATATCCAACGTTTCAAGACCCAGATAATCCATTTTTATAAGCCCCAAATCGTCCATTGCATTGTGCATTTCAAGCTGGATCATTATATTTTTTTCGGAGTCGTAACACAAAGGGCAATAATCAACGACAGGTTTCGGCGTTATCAACGTTCCTGCTGCGTGTCTGCCTAATGATTTCGGTAAACCTTCGACAATAGTAACGTACTTAAACCACAACGGAAACTTATTATACACTTCGTTAAGTTTTTCATTTTTACCTAAAATGTCTTTCAGCAGAGTTTCTTTTTCTTCTTCCTCGCCCAAATCGTTTAAGGTTTTTATTGTCGGTATCATTTTAGATACCTCATCTCTTAACGAATACGGGATTTTCTTATAATACGGGGATTTTATATCTTCATCGAGAACCTTTCCCACATCTCTTATTGCAACCTTTGTACTCAAAGTATTAAAAGTTGCTATTGGGGCAACATTTTCTTTTCCGAACAATTCCTCGGAAATCTGTACCATTTCTTTTCTTCTTCGCTTTGAAATATCCCAGTCAAAATCTGCCATTGATTTTCTTCCGAGGTTGGCAAAACGAGAGAAATCAAGACCCCACCTAACACTGTCTATTTGAGTTACACCAAGCATAAACAAACAAAGGCAATTCGCACCGGAGCCTCGTGAATATCCTATCGGGATTTTTCTTTTCCGTGCTTCTTTTGCTAACATATACAGCATTATAAAATAATCCGTATAGTCGACGGCATAAAGCACTTCAAGCTCGGTTTCTAATCGTTCTTTACGTATTTCTTGCTCTTTTTTACTCATATGTCCGAATTTTTCTTCAAAAGTTCGGAATACGAGATTTCTCAGATATTCTTTATGACTATTGCAGCTACTGTCAATATCGACTTTGGGCATAATGTTTCCCTTGTTAAGCCCTATATCAATATCATCAATCATATTTGCGATAATTTCAGTGTTGCTAATGCCCCCATTGACAATATCTTTGCCATAAGTTTTATCCATAACAGAGTGTACGTAATCCTCTGTTTGCAGGCAGCAGTCCTGATATACCTCATCTACATCTCTTCCGTCTCCTATCTTGACGAAAATTGAATGAGCATCAAGATAACTGTTGTCAATCATATGAGCGTCGGTTGTTATCACAAGCGGATAATTATAGGTTTTTGCAAAGTCAATTATTTTTTGATTGGCATAGATTTGACTTTGAGTGTCGTGGGACTGTATCTCACAAAAAACATTATCAAAAGTATCGCACAATCTTTCAAAATATGAATGCGCATCTTCTTTTCTTTCATCAACAAGCAGCCTGCTTAATCTTCCTGCCTGACAGGCAGTCAGACAAATAATGCCTTCGCCAAGATTATTATTTTTTATGTAACTTAAATCAATTCTAGGCTTGATATAAAATCCTTCCGTGCAGGACGCAGATGTAATTTTGATAAGATTATGATACCCGACCTCATTCTTGCTCAATAGAACCAAATGATATCTCGGCTGTCGATATGTTTTACTGTCAGACTTTTCATACATATCATCAACTTCATAGACCTCGTTGCCGATGATAGGCTTAATGCCATTTTTATTACATTCTTTCACAAAATCCACATAAGATGTCATATAGCCGTGATTAGTCAAGGCAATTGACTTTTGCCTATTTTCTGCTGCAAAATTTACAATATCCTCCACTTTCAGAATAGAATCGAGTAACGAGCCTTTCGCATCATGAATATGGAGTTGACAAAACATTATACCACCTCGTATTTAAGAATTTCAGCCTGTGGAGTAAGCACCCCCATATAACTGTTTATACTTACTCTGCAAATTGCATTGATTACAACATCACCGCAATTACCCTCACTATTCAGGTATTTAAGCACAGTATCATTTTTTTGATTCTTAAACTTGATAAATGCAAAATTATCATCTGTAATAAATTTCCACGTAGATAAGTCCTTTCCCATAACTACGCCCTGATTTCTTTGGAGAATGATATTTTTAATAAATATCTTTGGGGCTTTTAAACCGGTGCCGAAATAGTCCTTAAGATTGTCAATATCTCTTATAAAGCCTGTATTAAAATCCGCAAAATCAAGTTCAAAATCAACGGGAACAGTATTAAAATCCAGATGTGACAACTGCTCCGCACAAGCGTTTATGGCTTTAGGAACGTTGCCGGGCTTTATACTAAAACCGAAAGCGCTGTTATGTCCCTGACAAAATTCAAAAAGATTTAAGCTGCACATAGTTTCTTTTAAATTTACAATCGGGCTGGTGTCATTATTCCTCGCAGAACCGCCATAAGTGCCATCTGTGCATTTTCTCAAAACAAGACAAGGACGATTATAACAATCTGCAAGTTTCATAGCCACTAACCCTGTAAATGTGCCGGGAATATCAACGGATTTAGCGAAAATAACGGGCGTTTTATGCGCCTGTCTTTCTTCAATCCAAGATTTTAGGCTTGGAAGATGTTTTTGAACCGTCTTATCTTGTCTTGCTTTTGCATTTTTACACAATCTTACGGCTCTTTCATAAATAGACTCGTCAATCTCTTCCTTTTCTCCTCGCTTTTTATACTTAAAAAAATCTTCCGTTTCAATGAATGCTTTGAAAAGCAATTCCTTTTCGTCAAAATCTCCGCAGCGGCACATTGCATTTATCAGAGGTGCGACATAAAAGGCTACAGCGTTAATGTTCAGATGATTTCCAATGGAATACTCCTGTGATTTAACAAAAGCTGCAAATGCCTTATTTTTTATCCTATGAATTCCCTTTTCGGTCAAATATTTTGTTTCATAATTTCTCATATCCATTAAGTCGGATATATTTGCGAGAGCCGCAAGATCGAGAAAATTATCAGCATAACTATCCCAACACTCATCGTCAAGCGCCTGCAAAAATTTATATACAATCCCTGCGCCACAAAATTCTTTATTGGAATAATTATCACTTATTTGATTATTTACAATTACAGCATAGGGATTGTCTTTGTCTTTAATATGGTGGTCGAGGATAAGAACGTCAATTCCTCTTTGGGACAGTTCCTTACATTGCTCTGTGTCGTTTGTTCCGCCGTCGGGAAGTATTACAAGATTTACTCCGTCACGGATATTTATATCGGGGGATAATCCGTGCTGTTTCCCACTATGCAAGATATACTCTAATTGAGTTTCGGGGAAAGCTTTCTTGATATAATTCCAAATCATTGCCGCTGATGAATACCCGTCTGCGTCAGGGTCAACTACGATAGATATAACGCTATTGTTTTCAATATGTTTTATGAGCAATGCAACGGCTTTGTGTATATTATCAAGTTTATTGTAAGGAATAACACAGCTTTCATCGAGATTTGTGTACTCCTCTATGTTATTTATTCCTCGGTTTTCAAGAAAACTTTCCAATGGTTTTTTTATATTATTTTTTCCGATTAGTTTATATTTCATCACTTTATCCTTTCGCAGCAATCTTCCAGTAATCGCTTAAATTTTTTCGGATTATCGGTCGGACTTTCTTTTTCGTCAAGAATATTTTTACTGTCAATAACGGCGAATATATTAACGCAATCTATGAATCTGTTTGCGAGTTCTGATAATTCTTCTCTTTGGACGTCCTTGTCAAACAAAAAAACAATATCTGCACACAATCTTGTTAATTTTTCAATTTGCGACTGGCTGACTTTTTTTCCACAAGTGGCGACTGCATTATAATAACCCATATCCCACAACTGCATCACGCCCTTTTCGCTTTCGGTCACAAACACTTTTTTATTTTTTGTAATATATGGCAGCGTCTTGTTTAATCCGTAGAGGATTTTTGACCGGTTTGTGGGTTCGATGTAAATGTATTTGCTCTCGCTTTGGTCGATTTCCCGTTTGAATAATCTGCCCTTAACGCCTACTAATGTCCCCAGTTCGTCTCTTATCGGGATTGTAATTCTGTTGCTAAACTCGTCATAACCTACCTCAAATTCTGCTTGTGTGGAATAAGAAATGTTATCCGATTTAAAGAAATCATTTACAAAAGGCTGATAATATGACAAAATTTTTTCCGATATAGGCTTGACAGGTTTATTGTCGTTATCAATTTCATCACCCTGCTGCATTTCAAGAATGAGCTTTGTAATACGCAGGCTTTCAGGAAGATTATCATTAGGATCGGCGTAATAATTCAATCCTATCCATTCGCACACCGTCTTTACAGCATCAAAAAAATTGCTCTCTTTAAAGTACTGTACCAAATCAAAAATATCACTGACTCGTCCATTGCGGACAATATCTCTTGTATAATCGAGAGTAGTAATATACTCGTTTTCATAAACGGATATAGCTGCACGATTATCTCCGTCAGGATTTCCTGCCGTATAATATCCTGTTTTATGGATAATATGGTGGCAGCCCAGATTTTCCAGAACAACGGATATTAAACTATTATCAACTATATAATCTTTCAAGTTTTGAATATCCATAAATTCTCCTTGTTTTTTTTTATTTTCTAACCAGTCTGCCGCACTCTATCCATATATTATAATTTAAATCTACCTCAAAAATCAGTTTAGGTTTATTGCCTTTTCGGTTTTTATCTATATTTGCCACATAATATCTTTTATTTGGCTTTAAATCACACACAACTCCATTGCCCCACGCCTCATCTTCCTGAATATACCCGTACTTATGAAAACTCTCTGAAGGAATTTCCTTAAAAAGTACCAAAAAATCAAGCGTATGCTTAATGCTTTTGCAGTTTGCAATATTGCTGCTCGTCAACTCATCGGGTTTTATAATATTTGTATCGTCGGTGAGTTGAATTGACAGATAACCATAAGAATCAAGCTCTTTCATCAACTGTGAGAATTTTGTTGCAGTCGCTTTCATTGCTGCCCAGTCACCGGTGTCCTGTATACCCTGTTTAAATGTGTCATAAAAGAAATATTGTACGCCTTGCGTTAAGTGGGCTTTTCGTATTTCAAATTCAAGAGTTTTGTCATCATATCCCCCGGAAACGTCTTTTGCAAGAATAAGCTCATTAGTTTCGTTTTCAATCCACTCGGCTATTTTCATTATCTGATTATATTCGGGAGAATTTTTTTCCACACGCTCTATGTATTCTTCGGTTGATTCGACAGGGTTTCCGTTATCATCTATTTTTCGATAAATTATCTCGCCCTTTTTATCTCTATACAAACCCATAGTAATTTCTTTTTCGGGTTTATTGATTTTTATTCCGTGCAGTTCCTGAAATTCGGGATTATTGATAGCTGTTGTTATCATTGCTTGCTTTATTTCCTCAATCGACATTTCATTAAGCATTACAAAAGTCTTTTGTTTTAGTATAAGTGTAATATATGCTATCAGTTTAGTCATAAATCTTGTTTTGCCGGCATTGGAAAGCATACCGACAGCCATTGCTGTTTTTGTCTTAAATCCCCTAAACTCCTCGTTCATTATTTTATACGGAATAGTAATGCCAAAATCGGGTTTTTCCATACAGGATTTAAGCATTTTTGTAGTCCCGGAATTAAGTATCTGTGCCTCTTCGTTTGTAAGAATAACCGTATGTATTCTGTCAGCTTTTCCGCGGATAAGCCTATATATATCATTTGCGGTAAATTCATCAAACTTTTTATGCTTGACGATTTTTTCTATATCAAAGCCGTTACGCTGATACTCTCGCAGCAGAGAAAACTTCTTTAAAACTTCTGAATAGTTTTTAATATCGCTTGTAATAGCGAGTTTCATCCAATTTTCAATAGTTTTCCAGCCGCCGTATTTTTTGTAGTCCGACAGTTTTTCAGAGTCCTCTGCAAAGTAAGTTGATATGGAAGTCTTATTGAATGTACGGGTATGAGTTTTGTATATAATTTCTGCATTGTCATAAAAAAATCTTGTCGCCTCGTCGCAGAAATCGTATTTGCTTCTTACATAATGACCATATTCAATCAGCAAATCAGGCTGTTTATAAATACTCCCTACAAACAGAATTTCATTCGCTATATTTGAAATTATTTCTATTATTATCACCCCTCAAATTTCATCGATTATCTCGTTTATATCAATCTCTGAATTTTTTCTAATCGGTGATGATGCCATTTTCTTATAGTCAATACTTTGCGAGGTATTGCTTTCATTTTGAGCGAGAGCCTGCATTTGTTGATCTTTCCACGCCAAATAACTGTCATATTTAGAAAGCACAATCGCAAGGTCATAATTTATCCGAGATACGCCCTCCATTATCTTACCGCTGCGCTTATTTTTGTCATAGACCTTTAGTAAATACGGCATTTTCCGCTGCCACATATCCCATAAATCATCAACGGGAACAGGTTTAGTGAGATTTTTATATGTTCCCTTATACACTTTATCTAAATTCATAAAGAAATATTTCGGAAGAAAAGACACCTCATATTGACGATAAAGCCAGTCCGTGAACTGTAGCCGTTTTGCCTTTTCCGCCTTGCTTACTCGTTTTGTTCCTTCCAACAATCTCACCGCCTATAATAGTGTTGATTACGGCGAACCTATGCCACCGTAATCAACAATTAAATTTTCCGTAAACTAATTATTTTATTTCTTAAAGGCAGAGAGAATTTCAAGCGCTTTTTTGAGAGTGTCTTCGTCCGTTACAGACTTGATTGCCGTAGGAAGCCCTTCTTCAATCAATTTCTTCTTTGCCTCGGTTTTCTGGGGCGGCGTGAGGGATTTCTGAATTTCTGTAATCTGTGACTTGATTGCGTCAATGGGGTCTGCAGATGGTGTATTATCCTCTTCAATTTCGTCATAAGAATTAAGCGTTTCCTTTTTTAAAATCTCGTGCTCAACCTCTACCGCCTTAGAAAGATCGTTTTTAACAACAAAAGTTTTCTTATCTGCCGTCTTGTCAATCACGCTCTGCCAATCAAGCAGACTTGGATCTTCGAGAATAACGTTATCCTCGTGTACATGGGTTCTGTCCTTTTCGACATGAGCGCAAACATTTCCTGCGTCATCTCGGAACATACGAATTACCGTCTTAGCATTATAACCCAAATCCTTAAATCCGTCAGGTATCTTCTTTCCTGTAGATATGCTTGTCACAGTGCCGTCAGGCTGTTCTACCTGTTTCTTTTCATTAGTTTCTCTTGCTGTGGCAATAAAGTGTACCCCCGAAGCCATAAGGTCGAGTATTAAATCCTGTCCTCGGTAATTGACAGTGCCCCAATCCTTCAACTCCATTCCTGCACCTTCAATTTTTACAAATCTTTCGTCTCCTACAAGACCCTCGCGCTTTGCCTTTACTGCATTGCGTTTCTTTGACAATTCGATGAGTGCCTGTCTTGTAGTCAAATTAAGAATAGTTGTGCCGTCTACAACAATAGCGTCTGCCCTAAAAGGCTCGCCGTCGGCATCGAGCAAAACATTTTCCGTTTCTGCGCCGTCATCGTCCAGCTCATAGAAATCTTCGTCATTCTTTACCTTTGCTATGTACTGTCTTACTTCCGCAAGCGACTGCGTGTATACAATATAAATATTATCGAGATTTATTCCGTTACTCTCAAGCTCGGGAAGATAATCGTCAATTGAACCCGTTTCGGGGTCAAGATAAAGAACTCTGAAAGGTTTTCCGTCAGGTCTTTTGAAATACGCCAACTGCATAGCCATAGTGGACTTGCCCGTAAACTGCTCACCATAAAGAATCATAGCGAGTCTGCTTTGTGTTACACTTGCTTTTCTTGCTCTTGCCATATATTATTTTCTCCTTTACATATTCGCGATTTATGTACCGCAGATAATAAAAATAATCTGCGGTACATTATATACTGTTATCCCGATTAATCCCACTCGTCATCTTCTTCATCGGCTGCTGACTTGCCCTTAATAGGAAGGCTGCCCCAATCTTCAGTATCCCCAAAATCCTTATCGGCAGCTTTTGACGCATTCATTTTTTCTATCGCCGCCTCAACATTCTTTTCGGAATACAACTCCGTATCAATAGAGTCCTTGTCTGCGCCTGTAATAACAAGGGTTCTGGTAGTAGGATTATTTATACGCTCCATTTTATTAGGAGTTCCCCAACCGTCATCTTCCTCGGAAACTTCTTCGACGTCACGTTCAATGCGTATGTCACCAAAAACCTTAATTGCAGTATAGGGTTTGAGCGACTTTAAATTCTTTGCCAATTTCGGATTTTCCACAATAAACTCCGTTTCTTCTACGGAGTCGTATGTAATAATCTTAGCCGATACGGCGAAATTATTTGTATCATCATTTTTCTTAATACCCGTAAAAACAATAACCTGCTCAAAGAAACCCGTTGCCTCAAAATCTTCCGCATCAAAGTCAACAGGTTTGCAAAGAGAAATCTGGTTGGGGATAAATTTAGTCTGGTGCTTGTCATTATAAGTCGAAAACTCTATCTTGCCTCTGACAAATACAGACATATCATCTTCAAGATTGTCCCCGATATATTTGCATACATCGTATTCAAACATATTTTTCTTATCGTTTACTTCGTTGCCGGTTCTGTCAATTATTTTTGTAATGCCGACATTTACTCCGATAGGTCGGAAACCTTCTTTGTTGAAAGAAAACCTATCTTTCCAAGCTACTTTTTCCGTTACAGTTTTTCTGTCCTTGCCATTCCCCTCGGTCTTAGAAAAAAATACTGTATCTCTTTCCATTCCGTTAAGGTTGACATAAACCGTCTTGTCTTTCTCAATTGATACTCCAAAATTAACCATTCGCATAGGCTTATTCGATTTTGTAGTAACTTCCTTGTAAAATCCGTCCTTTTCTGTTCCCGTTACGATACCTTTGAGCTGGAAACTTCCCCTTGTTTCCTGAAGTTCCAGACCGTTGTTTTTCTTATCTGCCATAAATTAATCTCCTTTAAATATAATATTATTGATGTATTTTACAGTCGAAACCGGTAAAAAAAATTAAATCTATATAAACACCTTGCGGTGATTATTCAAGATTATTTAAATATACTGTCAACAAGCGCCTTAAAAGCGTCTCTACTGTTGATAAGGTCAACGTTGTAATTATGTAATCTGTCGATGATAAACGGATCGTTGTAATCCTCTTGATATTCATGTACCAATTTTTCAAGTTTCTCGTTTAAATCCAGAATTGCCTGTTTTCTGATTGCCTTTTCCCTGATGAGCTTTTCAGCCCTCTCATTCTCCTTTCTCTTTTTATTTTCCACAGAATATTTTAAAATACACTCTGCCATTTCTTCCGGCGTATCATATTTTTTCTTACAAAGAGGGCAGGTAAATTTTTCTGATGTTTCCGGCTTGCTCATTTCCATACTTTCTAAATCCGACATATTATTCTTTTCCTTTCGTTTGATAAATACTTTATCTGTTTATTCATAAAATTTTTCCGTTTGATTTATTTATTATCCGCTTTATTTCTGCAAGGTAGATTTTTTGTTTTTATTAATTTTCTAACCGCCACTCATCTCGCTTATCCTTGGGGAAACATCGGCAGCAGGAAGTTTGTCCGAAAGATTTGCTAGTTCTCTTCCAAAGCCCCTGCTTTCTTCACCGTAGGAAATATTGTATTTCCTGCAAAGTTTTTCGATAGCAGAATCAAGCTTTGATTTGGCAATATATTTCTCGTCCATTTTTCTCACCTCCGTTTAATCTCTCTATTCTTAAAGCAGTCCCTAAAGGTCATATATGACAATCCACGATAACGATTTCCCATTCGGGATTTGCAGTGTCGATAAGTCTCTGTTTATATTCCCGCTCCCATTTGTCATGATCGTCTTTCGACTCGGAACTCACTCCGAACCATCCTACCGTTCCCGACGAATGCCATTCGCCGTCTGGAGTTATCACCGCGTAGGTAGAAAAATCAGGCATTTCGGCAAACAACACATCTTTGACATACGCTATGTTGCATTGACCGTCTGCAGTAATCAATTCGCCGTCCCATCTCCCACCGACGCTATACCAATCCCACTTGGCATTAGGGTTGTAATCATCAAAAACCGCGCCATCGTCCTTTATGTTTTCTTTATTATTGATTTTATGTTCTTTTTTTAATGTTCCTTATTACGAAATCATTTCGTCTGCCTCGCTTTCAAGCCATTGTTTAATACCCTTATTACAATCTACTAAACACTTAAATTCCTCGTTTCTGCACCTATTAAACATAACGCATTGGTTGCATTTAAAGTGTATTGCTGCCCAATTCGCCATTTCCTCAACTTTGCTCATAGCCTTTATTTTCTCAAAGTTAGTCATATTTTACCCTCCTATTCCATTTATCCGCAATCTCTTCTTCACTTGCATAGCTTCTTTCTACTGTACAATATAAGCCGCAATCAGGGCAATAAACTATTCCTACCAATTTGCCCCTATATGTGGCATATATACGTTTTTGCTCCCACAAAAAGGGCAGGGCTTTAATCTAGGTTCGCTCATCTCTTATTCCTTCCTTTCAATTGTTTCCTTGAGCACGTCCAAGAGCTCGTGCAGACGCTTATTGTCAGCGATAAGCGCGGAGATTTCTTCGGGGCTCAATCCCGTGTCCTCGTATGCAGCAAGCCTGTCTGCGATGCAGCCGTACAGTTTGAGCCTTTCTCCGCGAACCGAATAGCTCCACTCCTCGCTAACCGTAATCATATTAGCCCCGGAAACGGAGTCTTTTGATGTCAGTCTATCCACTGCTCTCATCTTCCTTTCTATTGCATTTTTTGTACCTTGTTTTTCACGAATATGTTGTTATGTCATATTCCTGCACTCTTGTTTTCCTCCTCTAATAATTTATTTAATTTACTTCAAAAATTCATTATAAATCCTTTCACTCCCGATTTTAGCGCTCGTTCTCACACCTTTATCAGCTTTCTCCATTTTGTTTTACATCTTGCTCGTCAAACTGTTTGAGTACTTCTTCGGGGAATATGCCGCCAAACAGTGTTCTGGCAAGGGAATTTATTTTAGCATGATTATTATCAGCAGCATATTCGGAGACTCTCTGTGAAAGCTTATACATCATATCAACGATATCGCAGTCAGGAAAGCAGTCATCGTCAAGGTAAGATTTTATTGCGTGAGCTCCGCATTCTGCGGGCGTTGGAGATTTCTTGTAAAACTCAGCATTTTTCTCCAGTTGCTTGTATTTATTAAATACAAGACGGCAGAATTCTGCAAGGCGCCCCTGCATTGAAAAGATATATCCATAAACACGCTCAAGAGGAACGGAACTGTCAACCTTGCTGTACCCGTCAGAATTCAACCGAGTGTATGTTGCATGGCTTTCGTCAAAATCTGTATATTCGCTATGAACTCTATCAGCAAACGCACCAAGAGTTACAGGATTTCCGTTATCAGAAACCTCAAAGCTGTACGGTTCTATTCCGGGGCAAGAATGAGCATCCTCAACCCTGTACAAGGTATCGTCAACTTTGGTTATCTTCCAGTCGGTTTCCTCGGCTATCTTGCCGAAACAAGTTAAAATATCCATAAATTACTCTCCTTTCAGATTGCAGCATAGCTCTGCCAAAAAATTATAAGATTGAAACGCCCTGCGATAGTCGAAATCGCCACTTCGGATCTCCGATATTTTTCCGCTAAACTAAAGGCGTATATATGCCGATTTTAAGGAAAACCGGCAAACCAATAAAACGGAGGCAAAAAACCGAATGGTATTGGTTGCTCAGATCGGAATCGAACCGATGTATCAAGGAGTCAAAATCCTTTGCCTTACCGCTTGGCTACTGAGCATTGTTTAATTCTATTTATAACCTTTAGAGTTATAAAATAGGTTAAAAAAATAAGAAATAATAAATTTCTCTTGATTATATTATAATACATTCTTTTTCATTTGTCAATAGTTTTTTAAAAAATATTTATTGCTTTTAGAGTTAAATTTTTGGATTTTTTTAAAGAGCCGAAGCTCTTTAAAAATTTTTCATTTGCGTTGCAGCAATTTTTTATATTCTGCTACGGTTTTGATAAAAGCAGTTTCATCGTCCATATGCTTTCTTTTCCTTTTCCCGTCCGTCAGAACAAATTTATCCCAATCAATTTTTATTATAACGTTTTTAAAATTCAAATCAAATCCCTGCTGCTTAAACAGCTCCCACATTTCCCTTGATTTCTTTATGTCAATCAACTGTATACCGAAATATTTATATATAGTCTTTGCAAGATTATATATTGCCGATCCTGTCGGGGTATCGCTCCTGACCATACGTATAAAATAATCGTTAATAGCATAAGTAACTTGTTTCCCCGGAGCGCGGTAGCCTTTTGTTTTGCTGAACCGATTAAACGTTTCGTTAATTTCTCGTATTAACGGTATCGTTTTATCCCCAACTATCAAAACAGATTTTTCGAAAGAGTAATCACTTTGCTTTAAACCTACAATTTCCTTGTCACTAAGACCCAGAGCATACAACAAAGCACATATTTTTGAACGGTCATATTGCTTTTCATCTGCAATAATACCCATAGCCTTATCCGACTGCGCTTTGCTCTCCATTTCTTCTAATAAATGCGTTATGGAAACAAAAAACTTAATTTTATTACTATATTGAATTTCACTGATTTTTTCCACCAACTCATCACAGCCCAGATACTTGTAAAAAGATTTTATTGTATACATATAAACCAAAAAACCTTTTTCCGTTCTTTTCTGCCGCAGAAAAAATTTTATAATTTCAATATCAATGTCCTCAAACGGAATATCTTTACTGTCGGCGAATTTTAATAAAGATTGAAGTCGTTTTTTTGTTTCTTCCCTTCCCCGACAGTACTCTTCCAGCTTTTTCTCGTTTGATGTCATAAAATCACCTCAATGTTATTATGTCAGGCAGGGCAGGCTTTGTCAAGCTCTATCCCGCAATTTAACGGCATTAACCCAAATGTAATAGCAATAATTCTATCCACTTTGGACATCAGAAAATTGTCAGCCCTGCCGACATAATCTCCTAATTTACTTTTAGATACCGTAATCGGATTTTCGCCGAGCACAACGCTGTCTTTATACAAACCTGCGTCTCCTGCGTTTATCAGTATATGTGTGGGCATATAATTCTTTTTCAGCCGACTTGTGAGAGGCAGCACAATTACATTCGGGCTTACTTCGCACCCCTTTTCATTGCCGACCACAATGCAAGGACGGTATCCGCCCTGTACATTTTCATCTTTGGGTAAGTCGATAAAATAAATATCGCCGCGCTGAACGCTTGATTTTCTTTTGAAATTTTCCATCCTCATACCGTCCTTTCTGTAGGATAAATATAACTTTTAGAGTTTACACTCAAATTATAACACTGTTTTTAAGGTTTGTCAAGTATTTTTTTACTTTTTTAACCTATTTTTAATTTATTTTGAGAAACTTCACGGGATTAAGAGGCATTCTGCTTACATAATCCCAAATGCCTATATACATATATCCGCCTTTTATGTAGTAATACAAGGTTTTCGGGCAAAAATGCCTGTCGATTTCCAAAGCGCCGAAAACAAGCTGCATATCTGAGTTTTTCATTACTGCTTTCCTGTCGGTAAACTGGAATAAATTAAGCGGATAATAGATTATACCTGATATTTCACGGACTAAATCTTTTTCGAGAAGATTTTCGTTCAACAAATTCTTTATACCTAACTCGTCTTTCCACTCGACTTTAAGAGGATTTTCAAGATCCGGAGGGTACACAGGATATAATTTATAGGTCTTGCCATACGGTGATTCACATACAAGAGGATTTTCTCCGCTCACGCTCCAATCTTCCTTGACAACGCCTGCAACTTTAAAATAATCCTGCCATAAATATACTTCCTGCTTTCCTTCAATATCCGTAAACACCTCTGAGTAAGTGCAAAATCTGCTATATTCATCATTTTCCTCTAATTCAAAGGATTTTCCGAGATACGGTTTAAATAATTCTAAATTCATTTCTTTTTCCTGCCTTTCGTACTCTTTTTTAACCGTTCACTTATAAATTCAATATGAACGTCTTATGTGAACATTATACACCCATATTTTCAATTTGTCAAGAGGGAAATACAAGAAATTTGTAATCTCTCATTTCCAAATCAAAGGTACTCCTTTAAAACGGGTAGACCTATATTCATTTCGTCGACTATAACTTTCTTTGCACGCTCCATTTCTCCGCAATAGCGCTGAGTAGTCGACATAGATGTATGCATATAGTCATTTTGGAGCAATTGTATGACTGTAAGATCGACATTTAATCTTCCCTCTTCATTCAGCCTGCACCCTGTACGGCAGAATACTCCGCCGTACATTTTGCGTAAAGAATGTGTGTTTAATTTAATTTCTCCGCCGATATAGCTGCTGTCATTCTTTAATTTTATTCCAATCTGAGGCAAAGTTTTCTTGATGATATTTTCAACGGCAGTATGGGAAATCGGTTTAATATTTCCGTTTTTATCCGTACTGTTATGGCTCTCGCTCGTGAACAGATAGTCGTTGAATTTCTTATGCGGAGAATTTTTCCAGAAAATACACACGGCAGCTTTGACTGCCTCGTTTACGTAAAACGGGCGTTCTTTCCCTGTCTTTCTCTCGCTGAGATAAAATTTCTCACGAAAATTTCCGTCTGAATACACGAAATGAAATACTTTCAAATTTACTACATCGGAAAATCTCATACCTAAGTTTGCAGAGCAGACCAACAAGAGAGCGTCACGATATTTTCCGTTATTAAGCAAATATCTGAGCATCATACTATGGATATTTTCAGGAAACTCGTCCATACCGACTTTTCTTGATGAAATTTCTTCTGCGCCCTTGGCGGCTGATTCTTTTTCTTCCTCGCTGTCAAAGCGTATGTCAATATGATATTTGGAATTAGCCGCATTGTTATCTTTAAACACATTGTCATTCTTGTGTAAAATTTTAATGGGACAATCCTCAATCCTTATCTGTTCTGCATTCATAGCTGCGTTATCCTCCTTATAAGATTTTCTATGTATTATTCGCTGAAATCTAAGTCGGAAATGTCAATTTTCGCATCGTCAAACAATTTCTTGACGCTAATGTGGTTTTGATTGCAAATTGCGGCAGCCGACTTGAACAAAAATTTCCATTCGTTATCTTTAATATACGCTATTTTTGGCTTTTTGTTATTATCTCGCTTTTGACGAGAAGAAACGCTAATTCCGTATTTATACATCAACTCTTTATATATCGTATTAAAAGCATACTTAAAATTACCTTGGAAACACATTCCTGCAAGCGCCTTAACAAGTCTGTTCGCCGAGGCTCTATCCGTCCATTTAAGAATATCTCCGGCAAGAGCGTGATTTTCAAGCGTGAGTTCTTTATTTTCCGATGTCATTTCTTCATTTTTCTTTGCAAGCTCGGCATTGTGTTTTTCAATTTCGGTTATGTAGCGGTTTTTATAACCGATATATTCCGACAAAGAAGTAACCGTAGTACTCATATCTCCCTTTAACGCCGCTCTGACAATATTACTTACAAGATTTTCTTCCTCATTTATCGAAAATGTGCGTTGTTCTTGGTTTGAGCGCTCGAAAGTACTAAGCAACTGATTACGGACTTCTTTTGCAACTTGGCTATCCCGAAGCAGCATCCCCATTCGGAGAATTGCTCGTTTGGGAAAACATCTTGTACCGCGATTTGGAATTGAAATCACCGTATTATCCGAAAGTGTAATATCAAGAAAACCGCTATGTTGAGCCATTTTTCTAAAGGGACATAATGTCCCTTTAAGATTTTTAAAATCAGATAAATGCTTAATATCAGATCCGTCACTGTCAAATTCATCTTGATTTCTTTGATACTGCTTTTTAATAACATCAATATTAACCTCGTAGTAATCCGCTATCTGTTTTATTGTCATACACTCAATCTCAGGTATCAGAAATAACTTTTTAACTTTTTCCAGAACATCAAATCTGTTCATTACCCGCTCTCGCAGCTCTTTACTGTCGATAAAGCTTTCTGCTGTAATTTTATTATCTATCATATTTTTTTCCTTTCATATGTCATTAAAAAAATTTTCCACCAAATCGTCTTAACTTTTTCTTATTGACTTTTCTTGTGATTTGTGGTATAATACAAAAAGTGTAAAGCCTTATTTTATTATCAAGGAAATTTTAAGGTCTGATTTTTCCTTGCCTTATGCTTATATTATAGCACAAAACGAAATGTTTATCAATGTAAAAACGCACGTTTTGAAACATTCTCCTATTTGCACAAAATGAAACATTTTTCTTGAATATTTTACACAAATTGAAACATTTTTGAAAAATTCCGTTGACAAATGTTTCAATTTGTGCTATTATGAAAACAGGAGGAAATTGTCTTGTTTTACGATGTACTAAAGGATTTGCGGCAAAAAAGGGGTGTTACGGGAGAGACAGTCGCAAATGCAGTCGGCATAAGTGAAAGCGCATACAGAAATTATGAACGAGGTGTGCGTGAACCGAGTTTTGATACCCTCTGCAAGCTTGCTGACTATTACGGCGTAACTACCGATTATCTTCTGGGGCGAAAGCCGCTTTCTACCCCCTTTGAGGATTTGAGATTATTAGCCGATAGCGAAAAAAACGTTCTCACAAAATATATCAGTCTGCCGCCTGCAGCAAGAGCGTGCCTGCTCGAATGTTTGCTCCAACTGGGCAGCGCAGTCAAAAAATCCAACGATAACAGCGGCGGCGACTAACCGCCGTTTTTTTCCATCGACAAGCCCCCTTTATTGTGTTGTAATTTAGTCAGATTTTTTAACTTGATTATATTATAACTAACTTTTGTTAGATTGTCAATATATTTTTGCTTATAAAAACTAACTTTATTTAGATTTTGTGTATTATGCATAATTTCTAATTGCGTTATTTGTATCTTTTGGAGGTACTTATGTTTTGGGATTATTATACTTCGTTGTGTAAAATAAGCGGTTTATCTCCCAATGCAGTAGCAAAACAAATCGGGGTATCTAATGCCACTTGTACAAAGTGGAAAAACGGAACAATACCAAATGGAGAAACGCTTATTGCAATATCAGATTTTTTTGACTGCTCCGTTGATTATCTCCTCGGCAGGACAGAAAACGCAAAGGCACATAAAACGAATTTATATCCGCAGGAATATACAGAATTGCTTGAAAAATATTCGCATCTTGACGATACCGACAGAATTAAAATCATAGAGAGAATAGATACTCTGCTCGATGATGATAAGTACAAAAATTACACTGCTGTTTCTCAGTTACGCTCCTCAAATTAACAAATTTTTCCGCAAGTCTTGTGGCTGCTGTAAATTTGTTAATGGTTTCTACTTTCTTAAAATTTTCCAAACGTTTTGCCGTTTGAGTGGGACAAGATGTCCCACGAGATTTAGATATGTTGTAGCCAAAAACAGATAATTACCTAATTTTTGCAGCATAAGTATTGTAAGGATATTCAAGCTTGTTATATGTCGAATCGTTCTCGACTCTTGCAATAAACTCATAACTTTTCTTTTCCTCTGGAGTATAACCTTATAAGCTGTGCTGTTTCTCTGCTCAAAGACAATGCGATGTACAGTATCCCCGTACTTGACAATATCTCCCTCAAACAGGAATAATCAAACTAACCTTTTACCGCCTATCAGTGTTTGTAAATAAAATCCCTTAATCAGCTCTTTTATTACAGAACTTTTCTCTCTGAAAAGTATATCCCACATTTTCTTTAACCTCACTTTTCTAGTAATTCTTTTTTTCCTTTTCATACACAAATAATTTATCAAGCCTTTTACTTATTGATAACCATAATCTCCCTTTGCATATCTCCAAGCGTCCAACAAAGAACATTTATATCTTTGAAATTTCTCGTAAGACATTTCATAAATATATTCCTGTATCAGCGTTCTTGCTTTTCTTAACGTCATCCATTTCACCTCCTTTTTTCAATGAATTAGTCTTTTTGGTCGGCTTATTTAAATCTTCCCGTTGTGCGGTATAAATCATACCACGACGGCTTGTTTGCCTCTCCGTAATAGTAGGGCTTTCCGGGCTTATAAAACTTGTTCGGCTGCAAATACATTCTCCAGACATTAACGGCAATCGCTATAATTATAAAAATCATAAATTTTCCTTCTGTTAATCGTTTTTAAAGTTTTAAATAGTCAATACTATGCGCCTTGTGCTTTTATGTTTTGTGGTTTTGTCAATCCTCCTTTTCTGTATATCTTACCTCTTCGTACTCCCCTATTATCGGGTAATCGGAGTTACTATAATAACCGCCTGCAACTATTTTCCCCTCGCCGTCAAGGTAAAACAACTCGCTCAACCCGTTTTTAAGAAAAGCTCTCAATGTCTTTGCAATATACTTTTTAAAACCCTCTTTTTCGAGATTTCTAGTGCCGTTGTTCGCAATTTCCACCTCAACCCTCATGCTGCAGTAAGATCTCGGCAGGCTATGTATCTCGTCAAAAGTCACTTCTCTCATATTTTCCTGTTTTGTATGTTCCATATTATTTTCCTCCTTATCTCGTTGCGTCCCGTGCCGGGTTATCGGTTTTTAGTCCTCTAAATCTTCAAGAGCATCGTTGATGATTTCTTCGACAACCTCATCGCCTATATCTGCTATATCTTCGAACTGGTCATCAAAAAAACTCAGGAGTATAAGGTCTTCTCCCCTGCAACTGCACATTTCTCTAAATGCGTTTAATTTTCCGTTGGTAATAGAGAAGAGCAAAACACCCTAAAATAAGGGTTCCGTGTTAAAAGCAAAGGGCTAATAACATCGAAGTCCGAAA
>CANQZA010000028.1 GCA_947628175.1 uncultured Clostridia bacterium
CGTTGAACGGCTGTTGGTTAAATGCCTCGTTGCCGGCTTTAACAAGACAACGTTTATTATTTATAATTTGCCAACGCTTACGGAGACAGCCGTCAGTCGTCACATCAGGGGAGTCGGCGTTGACATTCTTTACATCTTTTGCAGCGCTGAACAACACATCGCCAATGTCGTGTGAAAAACTATTCTCAAAATAGTTTATGTCAGACCATGATGTGTTGTCGCCAACGGACTTGATCCAATATGCATCCGTGAGACTGAGACCGTGTGTTCTTGATATCACTGTTTTCGGCATTTTTGTGCCAAAAACGTTGACAAAATTATCAATATCATCTCGGCTTTCAGGTATCGCTCTGCCGCTCCACCAATTATTGATACCGGTACGGTTTATTAAGATCTTTCCGTCTTTGCGTTTGTAATTCACGCCTACGGGAAGATGTTCGGGGTGCATAGCTTTATTGATATGGCAGATGTCGCCCGTATAATTGCTTATTTTGACGTCAATGACAGGTATGTCTTTGTGCATCAATGTGAAATCAGTCGGCATAATAAAATCAACTCCTTTCTTAAAAAACAAGGCTGTCGTAATGACAGCCATTTGTTACTTATGACATACAAGTATCTCGATATCTGTATCGCCAAAAATGCTTTTGAGCATTTCAGATACTTTCTGCCAATTTAGTCTGTCAAGACCGCAGCCGATGTACGGCATAGCTATTTTCTTTGTCTGATCGGCAATGCATTGTTCGCGCAGCGACAGTAATGCGTCTTTGAGCGTTTCGTAAGTAGGCTTATCAAAATAGCGAGGTTTTGTGATAAGATTGTATACGTTATTAAATCTATCAGGCTCTTTGCCGGCTGTTGTTTTGAGACAATAACCGTGTCCATTCCAACGGTTATTATCCACAGTTGGGTAGCGCTTAAATAACTCAGCTTTGACGCCCATGCTTGTGAAAACGACAGCAATACCAGCTCCCATTTTGAAATCCGCACTGATGCAATGCACTAATGCGTAGCTCTTGTCGACTGAAAATAAATCACGCTGTTCTTCTCTGTAAATCATAGTATATACATCCTTTCCTACTTTTCAGACATATCGCCGAGCGCACGCTCGTTTGGTTATGTTTGATAGAAAAGAATAAGGCTGTCGTAATGACAGCCTTCTGTTTCAATGAAAACTTGCTTTTTTACGAAGCTTTTCCCAATTTTTGTTTATAGTTTCTTCAATTTTATCAAGACGTTTTTGGTCTTCGTCCATTTGTCTTTTAATCTCAGCAAGTTTCATCAAATCTTCATTGGATTTTTTCACAAGCTTGTCGAGTCTTTCTCCGTTTATTCTGAGTTGTTTGTTGACTTCTTCGCATTCTTTATCAAAAAGTGCTTCCTGTTCTTCGATGAAATCAGCAAGCCTCTGATTTGCAGCATCGATGTTTTCATCGATTTCCATTTCTGCCGCTTTGATCTCTGCGGCAATGTCTTCTGAAGTTGGTATTTCAGCCATAGTAACTACCTTTTCAAAAATCAATGAAAACTTGCTTTTTCACGAAGCATTTCAGCATTTTTGCTCATGATAGCTTTGACTTCTTCAATGTCTCTATCATTTTTTTCCATTGCTTTCTTCAATTTTGCAATTTCTTCGTCATTTTTTCTAAGTTCTTCGCGAAGACTTGCACACGCTTTATCAAAAAGATTTTTCTGTTCTTTGAGTGCATCAGCAAATGTTTGGTTAGCTGTATCCATTACACTTTCCATTTCTGCTTTTGCCGACTCAATCTCAGCAGCTACATCTTCCGGGGTTGTCATTGTTTTTGTATCATTCATAAAAATTTCCTCCTGAGTATTTTATTTTATTACCGTATCGACAGCCGGCAACGGCTGTCACAAAGAAACCGTAAATAAATCTTATCATCTAAATCATAACACATATGCTTATATTTGTCAATATTTTTGCCTAAAAATACTTGACATTATTAGAAAAATATGTTATGCTTATAACATAGACAAAATGTATCGACATCTTAGTATTTACATAATATGTAAATATTGAAAAAAGTTTAGGCGAACGTTTTGTAACGTTCGCTTTTTTTATTTTATAACATTTTTAAATCGTGACGAAACTATAAGACTTTTTGAGGTAAACGTTTCGCGGCGTTTGCCTTTTTTAATTAAAAAAGAAAGGACGGAATAGTCTATGGACAATAAGAATAGCAATTTTAATGAAGCAATTTCACAGGAAAATGTCAATAGCACAAATTCAGCGGATCTAAAAGATGAAGCGCGTGAGTTGTTTGATCGACTCCACAAAGAATTAGGTGAAAATGGAGAAATAACTAAGCAAGCTATCGATTCGCTTGAACAAAATCTTCGTGAAAAAGAAGAATATTATCAGAGACTTGAGAGTGAGTATCAAAAAAGGGAAGAAGAGCTTGCTAAAAAAGAAGAAAAAATCAAAAACATGGATACAAAAAGCGCTATGTATGACCAGATGTCCGCACTTACTGATGATCCGACAATGAAGGATAACATAGAACAGCTTCGTGAAATAGACAGACAAGAAAAAGAAAAACTTGAGGAAGAAAATAAGCGGCTTCGTGAAGAAAATGAGCGTTTTGTAAAAGAAATGAAAGAGTTTTCTGAAAAGTATGCAGTTATGAAAGAACAAGTAACCTCATTCAAAAAACAATTTGCTGAGAAGTATAATGACGGTGTTCAGAATACTGTAAAACAAACAAAAAAATTTACTTTAGAACGTGTTGGCGAAGTTAAGGCTTTGACCGAAGAAGTTAAATCACAACGAGGGGTAATAGCTGATCTCGGAGCAAAAAATACTTCGCAAGCAAAAATAATCACTGACTTAAAAGAACAAGCTGTTTTACATACGGAAACCATAGCAGCTATGCAAAACGTAAGTGCTAAGCAAGCCATGAGAACACTTGAAAAGAGCGAAGCATTTACACAATTGGGCGTTAAGCCTATAAAATTGCACGTTGTTTACAACGGTTCCATCTATGGAGCCAAAGAGGGTGGCGGGTTTGATACCGGACGAACGATAAATCAGGCAGATAATCCGGAAGACTGCCGTATGATAAATGCTCTTGAAAATAATGATATTTTCATAGACGCACGAACGAACAGACAAGATGATGTTTGCAGAGCATATGTCCCCGTAAATGACGACAGAAATAAACTCAAAGGCTATGCTGAAATAGATCTGAATGGTCGGACGCTGCTTGATGACAGTGAAAAGAAAGCTTTATTGGATGCGATCAATTCAGACCATGGTACGGCAGTAAGAGACGTAATAAGTAAAGTGGAATATAATCTCGGCAATGAAGGTCTTGATAATCTGACAGGTCTTGCCAAAAACGGATATAGCGAGGATTGGCTCAGAACGGAAGGATTAAAAACGCTGAAAGAAGGGGGAGCCGTTTCTATTATTTTAATAGACGGTGATAAATTCAAAGATTTCAACACAAAATACGGCTATGCAGGCGGCGATACCGTGCTTAAACATATAGCCGACTCTGTAAGAGATGGGTGCCGTGATGAAGACTGTCCTATCAGAAAGGGCGGTGATGAGTTTGTTGCGTATGTCAAGAGTGACGGCGTACAAGCCTATGATATCGCACAGCGCATACAGACTAATGTCCGTGAAACAGCGTTGAACGGTGAATATGTTATGGACGGCAATTTCGACGGCAAAGACGTTAAAAAGGGCGATCCTGCAACATTTAATTCTACAGTATCAGTCGGCGTAGTAGAAATAAGATTATCGGAAGAAGAGCGTAAAGCGCTTACAGAGGATAATATCACAGATGTTGTTTCAAAGTTCATGAAAGACGCTAATGAAAGGCTTGATGCAGCTAAGACTGACGGCGTTACAGGTAAAGACGCTGACGGAAGAGATATAAAACGTGCAGGTATAGCGAAAGCCGACCCTGAAACAGAGCGGCAAATAAATCTGCGGACATTTGAAAAAAATTATAACGAACTTTTCAATGAGGATCTGCCTGATGATATACGCCGTATGGCGGAAAACAGCATGGCTGAAAAATCTGATAAAGAAAGTGAGTTCAGAGCAGCCACAGACAAAGAAGGCAATATTTCCTATTATGCTGATACCGGATATGAATGTATAATGTTGAAATCAAAGGCTGAGTCAGGTGAATATCGCTTAGACATCGGCGGAGATATGAAGCGTGTAGATTATGATACTTTCCTCAGAGATTATCGTCCTGCGGCGAAGGAACAGCTTATAGTGCCTGTCGTAGACATGAGCGAAAAGGCTTATAATAATCAACAGTCTAAGCCGAAAGCTTTTGAAGCAGACGGTAAAGAATTAAAAGAAGCTGAAGAAAAGTATCCGAATAATTCTCTGCCTTTGACGGCTGATGACTTCCATTTGTAAAAAAATAAAGCTGCCATTACGGCAGCTTTATTTATGTGCTTTGGGGTATTTGTTGTTCAGACAGTGATTCGTTTGTGTA
Source organism: uncultured Clostridia bacterium (assembly GCA_947628175.1). GTDB lineage: Bacteria > Bacillota > Clostridia > Oscillospirales > Acutalibacteraceae > Eubacterium_R. The sequence goes on from CANQZA010000028.1 coordinate 4,485, forward strand.
CGCTGCTTCTTTGGCAGCCTTGGCTATTTTTGCTGCTTCTTCGGCATATCTGGCAGCAGCTGCTGCTAACTCAGCAGTAGGCTTGATATGAGTTGAGGCTTTGCGCGCATAACTTGCAGCTTGTTCTGTATTAAGCTCATCAGCACACTTTTTTGCACGTTCAGCGAACATTATGGCATCTTTAGCATCTTTGGCAGCTTGCTTAGCACACTCATCGGCTTTAGCGGCATATTCTTCTATTTCAGCCAATGTTGCCGCCTTGGCTGCGTTTGCTGCAAATTCAGCCGCTTCGTCTACACTAATTCCTGCCATAACACGGCATAATGCCCCTGCATTTGCGTTACGTATAGGACCATAATTTTTATCCTGCAGCTTTTGCAGATAGTTATAACAGGTGTGTATCTCGTCACATACGCGTTTATGCTCGTCAAGCATTTTATTGATTTTTATGTTGTTCTCGCGTATCTGTTCTTGAGATTTTCTGATATCAGCAAGTTCTTCGAATAATTCGTTATAGCCTTCTGATATTTTGTTGATCCTGCTTTGATTATCAGTCATAACTTCGTTATAGACTTTTTCGAGATTTGCAAATGCTTCATCAAAAGAGAGTTTGCTGTTTTCATTATTATCCATAACAACATCCTCTCATTCCGATGTTTCGTTTGCATATGCAGTTTCTTTAGCGACTTGGGCTATCTTTGCTGCTTCTTCGGCAGCTTTTGTAGCAGCCGCTGCAAGTTCGGCAGCCGGTTTAACATATGTTGATGCTCTGTATGCGTGTTTTGCGCCTTCTTCTGTATTAAGCTCATCTGCACGCTCTTTTGCACGCTTAGCAAATTTTACAGCATCATCAGCGTTTTTGGCAGCTTGCTTAGCACATTCATCAGCTTTTGCCGCGTACTCTTCGATCTCGGCTATTGCTGTTGCATTAACTGTATTTTCAAGATACTTGTTTGCTTCATTTGAGAAATACTTTGCCATAGCCCAACACGATTGTGTTGTTTCAGCGGATAACCGAGGACCATAATTTTTATCCTGTAGCTTTTGCAGATAGTTATAACAGGTGTGTATCTCGTCACATACGCGTTCATGCTCGTCAAGCATTTTATTGATTTTTATGTTGTTCTCGCGTATTTGTTCTTGGGATTTCCTGATATCAGCAAGTTCTTCGAATAACTTGTTATATCCTTTTGAGATGTTGTCTAATCTGCTTGTTGTATTTTCTACAGTCTCGTTATAGACCCGTTCAAGATTTGCGAGCGCTTCACTGAAAGAGAGAGTGCTATTTTCATTATTGTCCATAATAATATCCTCCTGAAAACATATATTTTTGATGTCTCACCGACAGCCGTCAGCGGCTGTCAAATGCCGCACGCAAATCACACATCTGTTAATCGCTTTTATCATAACATATTTTCATAATTTTGTCAAGAAAATCTAAGAAAATACTTGACATCGGTTTAAAAATATGCTATAATAATTATGACAACAGGAATAGACTGTTTGAGACTTGACAGAACGTATCGACATCTCAGTATTTACATAATTTGTAAATATTTAGAAATTCTAAGCGAACGTTTTGCAGCGTTCGCTTTTTATTTTATTACATTTTAAATCGTGACGAAACTTTATTAGGCATCATGGGCAAACGTTTCGCAGCGTTTGCCTTTTTTAGTATATTCATAATTATTGAGAAAGGAATGATCAGTTATGCCAAATTTAAAAAGAAGCGGTACTGCGTATAAAGTTACAGGTGATTATGACATGGACGACTATGTTCTTCGCGCTGAATATGATCAGACAGGTGTGATAGACACTGAGGCTGAAGATATAGATCTCAGCCACGAAGACTTAAAAGATGCCTATCAGCGCGGACAGTATAATATGGGCGGCAATATGTATGACTCATTAGGACGCGCATCCGTCGGTCATAATTATTTCAGATCATATTATAATGATATCGATATGGCTGTACAGCAGCAGCGTTCAACTTATAACGATGCACTGCTTCAGACGGTACAAAAAATACGCACATCATTTGACTCATTTGCTCAGTATGCGGACGCCGCAGTCAGTGAAGCTGAAAGCAAACTTGCTGCAGCTCAGCGTGATACTAATAATTTGAAGATCGAAAATGAACAGCTTAAAAATGAAAATACGGAGTTGCGAAATGATATTGCAGCTAAAGAAGAAAAAACAAAAGTACTGCAATCCGCTCTTGACAAAGCTGCCCCTGAATTGAAAAAAGCAGCAGCTATGGATAAAATAATGGCTGTTTACGCTGATGATCCTTCGAAGGCAATGGAGATGCTTGGCGAATATATCAAGAGCGAAGATATTCAAAAATCCGATAATGGATATGATAAAACTGACGGACAGGTATATCAGACCGATAATAAACAAACGACTGTGCAACATGAAGATGCAGTACGCGAAAACTTTTCTGTTGTGATAGCTAAAGAAGCTGATATTTTTGACAGAGCAGCTACTAAATTTGAAGAAGATACATATGGAGCGATCACACAAGGCGATATGAACAAAGCTGTCAAGGATCATATTGACAGATTGAATGAAATAGCTGCAAAATCAGGCGATGTCAATCTTATGTATGACGTAGATGCTGAAAACAAAGCTTATCTTAATGAACATAAAAAGGCTGCAGATACGATCGCACACAAAGTAAGTGACGAATTTAATGAGTTCAGAGATGTAGCTGCGACTCGTCTCGGTGATATCGCGCAACAGCGTGAAGATCTTGCTGTTGAACTAAATGAGATGAGCGTTCAAAAAGAAGAATTAAGCAAGGAAAATGACGCGCTTAAAGATAAGTTTAAAATAGTCGAATATATGAATGAAAGTACGCTTCGCGAGGCTCATGACTTGATAGATTATGGACGCAAAGGTTATACTGACGAAGAAGTACAGAAGAGAAGCGAAACGTTTACTAATATTATGAATGTATATCGTACAGATCCACAGGCAGCTATCAATATGCTTCATGATCAAGTATATAATGATGATTTACAACAGCAAAACAACGAACCTGTTTATGACAGCTCAGCATCATATGAAGACAGTTCAGTATCATATGAAGCAGATATTGCGGTACCTACATCAGAACCTACATCAGAATCTGCGGCAGAACAAAAACCCGACCATGATACTTCTAATTTAGAACAAGGTACTACAACTGTATCGTCAGATCGTATAGCTAAACTCAATGCGCTTAGCGCATCTACTATATATTCAAACAATAGATACGATTCCAATCCTAATCCCGACGATGAATTCGGCGGTTAAAATCAAAGTCTGTGTGCAGATAAGTCATCAGACTTATCTGCATATGACAGACGATAGACTTTAAAAAATGACCTCGTAACGATCTGAAAGGGTGATATGACATGAGTGAACAGAACAGTGTGACTGTCTTTTGTTTGACAGGCGGTCCGTGTGCAGGCAAATCCACAGGCTTATCTTCGATAGCCGATGATCTGACAAGCAAGGGATATAAAGTATTTACTATCCCTGAAACGGCAACGGAGCTTATATCGGGCGGAATGACGCCAAGCAACAGCTATGAGTTCCAATCAAGAATGTTCGATATGCAGCTTGCAAAGGAGAATATCTACAAACAGGCAGCAGAAGAATATGCTGAGAACAATAATCAAAATGTAGCTATTTTGTGTGATCGCGGGCTGCCGGATAATGGCGCATATACAGATAGCCGTACTTTTGAGAAAATACTTGATGACCATAATATGACAAGATCTGATATGATGAACAGATATGATGCTGTCGTTCATCTTCAGACTGCGGCTATCGGCACAAATCTTTATTCGACTGAGAATAACGCAGCACGGACAGAGACAGCCGAAGAAGCTGTAAAACTTGATGAAAATATTCGCAAGTCATATGTGGGACACCCGCATTTGAGAGTCGTAGATAATTCTACAGACTTTGCACATAAGATAGACAGAGTTAAAAACGAGATACACGGTGTTCTTGGAATACCGGAGCCGCTTGAGATAGAAAAGAAATTTCTTATCGAAAAACCGTCGCCGGAAGTTCTGGATAATCTTGAGTTCTGTTCAAAAACGCATATCACGCAGACATATCTCAATGCCTACGATAACGATACGGAACGGCGTGTGAGAAAGCGCGGAAACGAAAAAGACGGCTACGCTTATTTCTATACAGAGAAAACAAGCATAGGCGATGGCGAACGTATCGAGCGTGAGTCCAAAATATCCGAAGAACAGTATAATGCTTATCTCGCGGATAAAGACAATAGCAAGAACGTCATTGAGAAAGACAGATATTGTTTCTTACACGATAATCAATATTTTGAGCTTGACACATATCCGTTTGATGATAAAAAGGCGGCTATGGAAATAGAACTCAACACCATCAATGATAAAGTCAACATACCGCCGTTCATCAAAGTTATAAAGGATGTGACAAATATGCCGGGCTACAGCAATAACGAGCTTGCTGATACTCTGAGTTTCCCCGAAGAAGATAAAAGCAGACTTGAATATTGTGATACATACTACATTGATTATATAGATATGATGCTGCCGGGACATGACGGTGATGAAGACGTAACGGTTAGAATGGACGTGTCTTCTTTCGATAATACTCCACAGCCTGTTCCGCTGCCGCATGTTTATGTATTGGGTAAAGATCGAGAGCATATCAATGATCGAGCGAAATATTATGATGAATATGTAAGAACATTCTTGGAAGAAATAAAGAGTTCGACTGAACCGTTTGTTTCATCAGATGCAAAGGATTTTGCAGACAGATCATTAACAGCAATGGACTATATAAAAAATACTTTGGCTGAGGGTAAGATGGATTTTGAATACAACGGCATAAATATCAAAGCGCAGCGCGGTTATGATACTGATTATTATTTTAGGGTAGATCACGACGCTCTGCCGTATGGAAAGTCTCATTTATCTGACCTTGCTATGGACGTTATTAATATTGATGAAATATCAAGGAGTCAGCAAATGGAGCGTGAGGAGCTTGAAGCACAAATGGAAAATGAAGCTTTAAACAAGTTAGTAGATCCTATGGATGATATGCGTCGTCGTATGCAGGCCGAAGATGAACGTATCAACAAGGAAATAGAAGAAGAGCGCAGACAGGCCGATACACAAGCTGCTCCGCCTCCACCGCCGCCTCCGCCTCCGACTGATCCATCTAAAAATACTATTAATTTTAAAACTGATAACGAGTATAGTGATAAGATAGATAGAGGTTTTAACAATAAGACAATGTTTGTTGTGAATAACATCAAAAACGTTTACCAAATGAGTCCTGATGATGAGAACTGGGTACATAACGCTATGCAGTCATTTGCGGATGAAAATAAGTATTGTACAGAAAGTGCTAAGAAATTTGATCAGCTCACCCAAGAAAATATCAACAATACGTTAGGCTATCCGAAAGATCAAGTAACAGGCGTTACTGCACCGATAGATGTTGCTGCTGTTAATAAAATGGCTATGCAGGATCAAGCCATTGCTGCAGGTATGAGGATGAGAATACTCGGTAACTATGTTAACGGAAATATTGCAGAAGCAAACAGAGCAGCAGAAGTATACGGACATATACTGTGTGATGCGACTGTATCTCGATATGAAATGCAATTCGCAGATCAGTATAAAATGTCGTATGATGAAAATGCCAAAGTACATCTCAGAGAAGCGGAAACCAAATTTAACTCTGCATATAATTTTTATCTTGAGCGATCGTCTGATTATCAAGAAAATTTTGCTAAAGTCTATGGATCTGCTGTACCCACAGCAGACAATTTCGCAGAGTATATGGATGTAAGGCAGTTGCGTGACGAATATAATACTTTGTCTGATTCCGAGTATGGCAAACAGCGTGCGCGTGAGTGCCAGACACAACTTACACAAATGGGCAAAAACAGCTATGAGCAAGGCGGGTATGCAGCTGAGCGCGATACTTTGAAGGATATAAGTATTGATAGTGAAACTATTGCGATGTACGAAGATATGCAACGTTATGAAATAGATACCCCGCATGATGATATGGGCTTTTCTATGCCTGAAGAACGAGCAGAAGAACATACTTTTACATCTATAGAACTCATTGAAGCTTATGCAGGCGATGATCCTGATGATTATTCCGAAGATATCAGAACATACTCATTGGGCGATAATGATGTCCGCAAAGATGCGACATATGCTCATAAACAGGCTGGAGCTGACGGCATAACCCAAATCAGTTATCAGAAAATGTTTGATGAAGTCAAAGCGTTTTGTGAAAACGCTGAAACAGATGCCAACAAACATGTATATGCCGTCAATGGCGATAAAGAGCGTGTGAGTATCGACGATTATGATGGATTTGTAAGTGATCTGAAACAGCAATGTCAGCAGCATCAGCCTGATGCTGCAAAATCTGCTAAAGTCGATAAAATAGAGGTTGGTCATGCTATAAGCAGCGGTAAAGCCGGTTCTGAAACAGAAACGATCTATAGCAATAATATAAGCAATGATAAGGGGTATTCCCCTTATGATGATTAAACGCAGAAAGGAGTGAGATATTATGGCTAATATAGACGCGTTGGACGAACATAGAAATGTTGCAAAAATTGCATATGACCTCGTAGATAGCGCGGAAAAAGTATATTATGAAAAATACGGTGTTAATGATTTTGTCAGCGGGAAACCGGCACAAGAAGTGATTGAAATGTCACGGAATGAAAGTGAGGCTTGCCGCAAAGGTATAGAGAATTTAAAAGCCTTGTATCCGGATGGCGAAGTATCAATGGCTATGCCTTTTGATCAGTATGCTGAAATGTCGGCGGCAAAAGATATTGCAATGGCGCAAATGAGAGTTCTTTCTGACAGAGCAGAAATGGCAGATGCCAGAGGAAGTGTTCTTAAAGCATATTATGGTCATGGACAAGACCTTAATGCAGCTGTTGATACATATGTGGATAAATATAACGATTATGTTGCGTCCAGATATGCACAAGCTGATGCAGAAATGTTTGCTGATGCTGCGGGTAAAACGCGGATGGATGAAATGAAAGCGGCTGTACCTGAGATAGACTCACTGTATCATGATATGTTTGAAAAAGACTTGTCGGCAATAACATTGCAAGAATTTTACGAATGTGAACATAAAAAATCAGACGGCACAAGTTACAGTGACGATCAGATAAGGCAAGAAGCCGGTATTCAATTTGCAGGCAATAAAAACGTGTACACCGAATATCAGCAAAGATTGGCAGATAGCACAAAACGAACTGTTCCCACACCATTTAGTGCCGACAGTTATAACAGCATAAGAAATTCAATGGAAACAAGCATTGATGCAGCGTATGCAAAGTCTTGCCGTGAAGCTTTGCGGGATATGGGCAAAGATGGTTATGAAACGCAGAAAACTTTTGCTCAAAATCTTGCCGGTGATCCTGAAAGATGTGATTTTGCAGAAGATATCCGTAAGCAAATCGATATGAAACCAAGTCAGTGGAGACCGCCTTTAACATTTGAAGACATAATGAACCGAAGAGAATCTAAATATAAATCTGTGCTTACGGAAGATGTCAGCAAAACACAAACAGAGTCTGTTAAACAGCCGGAAACTTTTAGTCCTGTTGTAGAAACTGTTGTTGAGAATATGCAGAAGTTATATCAGATATCTCCGACAGATGCACATTGGCAGGATACAGCTATCAAATCAATGTCATCAGAACAGCTTGCGTGTGTAAGTGCAAAAGCTGAGTATGTGACTGAATGTTTAGATGGCGAAAAAGATGCCCATTATCATGTTCTCGATAATCAAGTGGCTATGGCTAAGAGCAGGCGACTTATACTTGAATATTATGATTCAGGTGAGATCGGCAAAGCAAATGATTATGCTGAACGATATGTAGATGCTTTGACAAAATACACTGCGTCACGATATGCCGAGAGTTTCGATTCGCATATAAATACGCAGCCTGATTTCAGCACTGCATATAATGAATTCCTTGAACGTCCTATATCTGTTGATCCTGACAAAACAACTGAGTATCTCAAGTCTATTATGGACGCAAGCGGAAGGGCAATGCCGACAGAACGTGATTATCAAGATTATATGGATAACATCAATGCGGATAAAGACACATTACGGTCTCTCGGTACACAAAAATATGCTGAACAGCAAGGAATGGAAATTATGCCTTTGCCTGAAAAAAATGCGGCGCAAGCATCTTTGTACGAGCAGGTATATGAAATGACAGGCAAAAATCCTACGAAGCAAGTATCGTTGACAGATGTTGATTATTTTGATAAACTCTCTCAAGTATATTTGCAGGAATCAATGAAATCTCAATTTGGTAAAACAGGTATATCACTTGGTTCTGCAATATCAAGCGGAAAGACTGAGGCTGATGCCAAAGCTGCTGATGAACATAAGTTTGAAAACGGCGATGTAAGCAAAGGACATTCGCCGTATGATGATTAAACGCAGAAAGGAGTGAGATATTATGGCTAATCAACAGCCTGATAACACCGCGAGTTTCTTCTTTGCAGACACGACACCGGTCAACGGTTCAAGCTCTAAGTTTACAAAGATGCAAAAAGACGCGAGCAACCCTATTATAGCAAACACACCTGCACCCGCGAAAGAAAACGAAGATGAAAATTTCTTTATTTCAAGCAAGAGAAGCAAGTACATGTAAAATTTATGCGGCGAGCATTCGCCACATAGAAAAAATAAATTTTTAGAAATGGAGTTGATCTATTATGGCAGAAACAGCTACTGTGAACATCAGTGATAGTGCAGCTGCTATTGTCGCCAATTATCCATCAGTCCTTAAAAAATATTTTAATATATCTTTGTCTGATGAAGGTGATGATAAGAAGAACAAAAATCAGGCAGCGGATGAAATGAAAAAGCAGACAGTGGGTCTACGGGGTAGACCAAGAGATAATGTGGATAACATTCCTTTTGGCGGTATAGATCCTGATGAATATATAAAAACTGCTAAAAACGGTAAAAAGCAAGTGGAAAAAGCACAAAAAGATTTTCTTGAAGCGAAAAGCAATGGCTTACTGGATGCGAACGTCAAAGACGAAGCTTTTGCAGAAAGTCAAGCTGCATATCAAGAAATGTGTAATGAAGCTTGTCAGCAATCTTTAAATAATCAGGTCTACGAAGCTTATGCTGAGTTAGCAAGTGCAGCTACTGAGGCGTATGATCTAAATTGGCGGGAAACAAAAATAGTAGGCAGTGATAAAGACAGAACTAATCTGAATGAAGCAACAACAACTTTCTTTGAAAAAAGCGCAAACGCTATCACGATGGCTTGCCCTGACTATACACCTGATAATTATCAGACATTCATCAAATCTCTTCCGCAGCCTGAAAATGGTTCTGCGTTTGATGCTATGCCGAAAGAAAGGCAAGATGAATGGCGAAAAGAGAATTATACGCCTGAGCAATATGAACAATATCAAGCCATGCAAGAGGCTAATAACTTATATTATGATGTACAATCTCTTGCCGGTGCCGACGCAGGCTTTGATGAATATTTTTCTAATGAATATGATAAAAGTTCACTTGATGCTGCTATAAAAGACTTTAATGATGAAAATAAGCTTGATGCAGCGTATGATATGAACGGTATTGATTGGAAAGCGATCGAAGAACAGAAAAAAGAAGAACAGAAAAAAGAAGAACAGTCAACAATCTCGTTTGAAGAACAAAAAACACCTTCGGGTGAAACACCTAAAGCTGATCCCTATAAAGAATGGAAGTTAAACAATCCTTGTCCAAGCGGTTGGCCGTCATCAGCTTATGAAGCCGATTGTGCCGATAAAGTCAACAGTGCAAAGGCAGCAGAATTAATAGCTGCCGGTGGAGCAGGATTTGCTGTTTCATCAGACTTGAAAAAAGAGCTTGAAGCACAAGGTTATGATGTTGATGCTGTTGTTAAATCAATAGAATATAAACAACATGAAGCCGAAAAGCAAGCCGGAGCTGAAGCTAATGCCGCTGAAACAACTTCTGAAGATGCTAAGCCTGATCCATATGCCGCATATAAAGCTGAACATCCTATAGAAGAAGGTGCAGATCCTGCCGAATATGAGCAATCCGTAAGAGATGCCGTCAATCAGCAAGCAGCTAAAGCTATTTGGAACGAAGGCAAATTCGGCAATGGTCAGGAACGTATAAAAAATCTTGAAGATGCAGGGTATAATCCTACGGAAGTACAGGCGGAAGTTAACAAGATGATTGGCGAATATGAGGCATCTATGGCAAAAGTAGAGCCTGTTTCTAATGAACCGGCACCTGCTGCTGAAGAACTTGCTCCCGCAGAAATTACGGAGCCTGCATCAACAGAAACAGAAACAGAAACAGAAGCACCACCTCGTACTGCACTTGACAACGGTGATGATTTCGGCGCTGGCAGTGATGCAGACAGAATGATAGTTAAAAATGGTGTAGAGCCAAACGAAGGGTGGGAAGATAATGATCCCGGCGAAGAGCCAAGCGAAGGGCGGGAAGATAATGATCCCGGCGAAGAGCCAAGCGAAGGGCGGGAAGATAATAATGCCGAAGAAACAAAATCTGAACCTGCAGCTGCAGAAGAGAATATTCAGGCTGCGACAGATGAGCAGAATAAGAACATGACAACTGTTGGTACAGCTGTAGGCAACGGTAAAGCTCAGGAAGATGCCAACAAATATGATGATTCAGCGGGTGCAGAAAAAGACAAATCCGATCGTGAGTTTGATTGAGAGAGGTAAATATTTATGGCTGATGAAGTAATAATGCCTACAGAAGGCAATACAGAGGTTCTACCTGCGGATGATACACAGGCGGCAGAAACTGTTGAAAAAGGCAATTTCGGAGAAAAAATAGGCGATGCTGCTAAAAAATATGGACCGTTTGTTGTCAGTGGTCTTGTTGCCGCAGGTGTAGGTGCAAAAACAGACAATGTTTTGCTTGGTTTGGTCGGTGGCGTGGCTGCATTAGGAATTTCACATTTTGTAGCCAAAAACAGTGACGACTGGGTCAAAGATGTACAGGAAGGCTTTAAATCTACGGATCAGACAGGCGTCAAAGGTTTTATGACAAAATTAGGACATTCATTTATGAATATTACCCATGGAGAAGGACAGGTGTATGCATCAAGTACGCCTGCCATAACAAATGCGGCAGATAATGAACCTGACGTATAAAGAAAGGAGTAGATACATATGAGTTCAAGTTCAGAAGAAAAAAAAGCTAAAAAAGAAGCTGAAAAGGCTGAAAAGGAAGCCGAAAAAGAAGCAAAAGCCAAAGTCAAAGAGCTGACAGAGATCCAAAGTAACACGGGTGTTTTTGGCTCTAATTTCTTTGCTGATAAAGTTGAATATTACGATGAAGAAATAACAATGCTTGCCGATCCTCTTCAAAATGCAGCAACAACTATTATAGGCGGCGGAGCGCTTGGTCTTATCGGTTATAAAGTTTGTTCAAGATTTGGAACCATAGGCAAGCTCGCAGGCGGAATCGCCGGTGTATGGCTTGGTTCTAAACTTGGTAAAAAAGCTGTAGAAGATTTCAGAACAGCTGCAAATTATGAAAAAGTGATGGCAATGGGCGAAGGTCGTAGTGTCAGTGGCTTAAATATATTGAAAGATACTCTTGGTAATATGATTGTTTCGGGTCAGTCAAGAAATAAAAAGATCGCACAAAATGAACTTACAAAAAGATTTATGCAAGATGGTGAAGCTTGGTCACAAAGCGACAGCGGTTCAAGCTCTAATGCTGAAAATAGTTCTGAGCCAGATCCTGATCCTGATATTTAATCAGTTAATTTAATTTCTTGTGTATAAAAGGAGCTTTGTATTATGAAAGAATATCGTGTTAATACTATGCAAGGTGCAGACGGCAGACTCAGAACATCATATTTTCAAGGCGATGCAGCCAGAGTTGCCGGAAAGCACGTCAAAGCATTTAACAAAGAATTGAAACGCTATGATAAAGTATTTTCTGATTATGCATCATATCAAGAAAATGACGATGTTTATAATCAAAACTCACGTTATATTTTCGGCAAATTAGGTATAGCCGAAAAATATGTTGAGCATATTTCGGAAGAAGATATGATCGACGGTGTGGGTATTGAAACAGCAGCAGTAGCAGGAAGCAAGCACGCATCGAAAATGGGCATTAAAGCCAAAATAGCAAAATTCTTTCAGCCCGCATTTGAGAAACAAGCACAAAAGCACCCGGCGCTGCAAGGATTGTCAGACAGAGTATCCAAAGCAGCCAACAACGGCAGATTGCCGTTGACTGCCGACTCGGCGGCTATGATGAAAATAGCTTTTGATAAACGCTATTATCGTGAGATAAGAGAACCCGGCGCAAATGTTGAAGAAATTCGTGAAAAATATGAAAATGCAGTCGGTAATCTCAGGAATCTCGCTCAGCGCGACGGTGTTTCGCCGAAGGCATTGTCTCGAAAATTAGACGAGAAGCTTGCCGAGCAAATACAAGTTGATGAGACTCTAACGGATGTTTATAAGGGTATGTCTACAGGTGCTATAAGATTTGCACCTGACGAACCTGTATTAAACAGAAATGGCGAGCCTTTAAAGGTCAGAGGTAAAGTTTTATACAAGACATCACAATCTTTTGTGGATAAAGAGGGTAATGCTCTTGATCCGTTTGACTTTCAGCCGCGTGAGCCTCAGAGTATTGATGAAATAGTAGCTGAATACAAGGAACAGCTTAGTGCGATGACTAAAAATTGTCGGACAGAAGCAGGCTTTAAAAAAGCGCTTGAAAGTCCTACTTATAAGAACCTTTTCAGAAATGCAAACGAGTTTGCAAGTTCTGATTGTCCCGATGAAGCTGATAAGTTCAGATATGAAATGAGACGGGCAGGTCTTATGTGCTGCAAAGAATGGGCTTTGAAAAATGATATTACACATCCATATGCAAACATAAAGATCCCTGAGCCGTATGACGATGTAATGGTCGGCAGCGATTTCAATAAGAAATACGCAACTGCTGATTATTACGAAGAAGACTTAGATATTGAGCAAGAAGCATACGAGGAGACAGTTACTAAATCAGCTGATGAACTGGCGGCTGATTTGCGGCAAGATGTTTCAAATGCAGCAACAGAACTTAATGATATTGATAGATCACAGGACAGAGTTCTTGCTCTTGAAACAAGATATGAGGAATATACAGGTGTAGTAGATGACATCAAAGACGAAGAGTATAATGACGAGATAGGCGACAAGTCTATGACAGATGATTCACCTGTGATAGATGATTATATCGTTAATCAAGATTACAAAAATATTCCTCGTCAAGTTTTTGAAGCGTTCAAACAAAAAGCTGCTAATTCTGAGCTTTGTAAAAAGGCAGAACCGTATCTCGGCAAAGCCGTTATGGCAGCCAATTATGTGGGTGCGGCAAAGACAGCATATGACATGTATAAAGAATCAAAACAAGAAAAGCCTGATGTTCAGAAACAGCCTGATCCATATGCAGAAGCATATGCCAATAGTGCAGGCATAGGTGACATCAGTTCAGTCAATAGAGCATTGATAGAGCAAATGAAAGAAGCTACTCCCGGTATTGATCTCAATGAATATGATGATCCTGATCTTTTAGAACAGCTGAAAGTCGAAGAGCGAGAAGCAGCGGAAGAAGCGGCAGATGAACGAAAGAAGCAAGCAGGTCATGATAACAAGATGACTCCCGAAGAGTGGGAAGATTACTTTGAACAGTTAGATGCTGAGGAAAACGAAGTTTCAGAAAACGAAGTTGGCGTTGATGTCAATTTTGATGAGCTTGATGTGGATGCAGAAGAACAGCACAATGGCGATTATTCTGCAAAAATCGCTGTAAGTTTTGTTGATCCTGCCGGTGACACGCATTATTATGCCAGTGATAAGGCTGTTGATTTAACAGAGTTAATGCAAGTGGACAAAAATGATCTTTACAAATATTGTAAAGATAATGATGATCTGAAAGCTATAGATAATGCTCAAATGGCAGAGCTTGAGCAAAACAGCTCAGATATCACTGTTGTATCTTTTGATACTGATTTGGAAGCTTATTTACAGGAAGAAAATGCTGAACCTGTGGTCGCAAACATCAGAATAGTAGATGCTGATGGTAAATGCCGTGATATAAGCGTAACCGAAAAAATGATATCGTCGGCTGCAGATGCTGTTTTTGAACCGGAAAATATGTCTGTTGAAGAAATCAATGAGACATTTATCGATCGGATAGGGCAATATGCTCCATCTAAAGAAGAAACAGTTGAATCTCAAAAAGTCAGTTCTGACCGGCAAAATATAGTAGATGTTATGAACGAGCGTGTTTCAGAATTTGGAGATCAACAAGTATCAACTAATGAGCCAAATAAAGACGATGAACCTAAATTTTAAACAAACGAGGTGAGAGTATATGAGTATAAAAGATGATACAGAAGAAATGCAGTTTGATAATGCTCGGCGCGAAACAGCTCTCAGAGACGCTGATGCCGAAGAAAAAGAAAAGCTTAAAGCTATGGAAGACAGGAAGAAAGAACTGGAAGCTCAATCGCGTGAGAATACAGCGAGAACAGTTGTTGGTGCAATAGGCGTCAGTTTATCGGCTGTCAGCGGTGGTTTAGGTTTAATGGGCGCTTTTAATATGGCTAATGCTGCACGTAAGGAAATCAAAGTCACAGAAGAAAAGAAGACTATTGATGAACAGCAAGCCAAAATGGCAGAGCGTCTGGAAAAGCTCAAGGAAGAGCAGGAAAAAAAGCAGCAAGAAAAAGAAGACGAGGAAGATGATGATTATTCACCCTTGTCCCGCGCACACAAACGCAGTATGCGTTATATGTAACAGAAAGGAATGATATTTTATGGCAGACGAGAAAAAAGGTATTGTACGCTTTGGCGTTGATACTGACGGTAGTATCACAACAGGTGCTAATTCAACAATAAGCAAAGATGAAAGTATCACTGAGAATTTTAATGCAACTAACGGCGGCACTATCAATGTTAAGACCACGGTGGCGGTGGAAAAAGAAAAAGGTGAGCAGCGCCGCAAAGATATTGAGTTTATCTGTGAGAAACTGAATGAAAATACGCTTGCTGCAAAGATGCAAAAACGACTTGCTTCTTTTGAAAACAACCTTGATGGTATAACAGGCATCAATAAGCAAAAAGATGACGATAGCTTGTCAAAATAAATGGCGTTGTGCCGGAAAGGAAATTTATTATGAACGAAGAAACAAAACTCACAACACTCGAAGAAACAAGTCCTGAAGTTAAGTCTGAAGTTCTTCAGGGTGAAGTTGTTGAAGCACCAAGCGAGTCTGATAAGAAAGGTCCTGATATTGAAGCGGGCTATAGTCGCGATAACAGCATAGAGGTCGGCGACGGCGCTACTATCAAGATAAACAATCATCAGGACATCAGCAAAACGACTATAAAAGGTTCAAGATTTATGGCTGACGCGCAGGCAAATGAAGTAAATACTCAGCAGCCTGCGCAAGAAAATGACTATCAGATAGGGGGTTAAGACTATGGATCCTGTAACAGTTGGAGCTATAACTGGTATAGCCAAAAATTCAACAATAAAAGCCGGCTATAAGCAAAACAATGCCATAAAAGCGGGTGACGGCGTTACTATTGAGCTTGATAACAGCAAAACTATCACTAAAACAGTTGATAAGAGCAAAGCTGTAGAAAGCAAACCTACAGAAATGGTCAATGTAAATTCGTCAAGATTTGCAAATCCGCAGTCCGAAGCACCTGCTCAGCCTGCAAATGAAAAACAAGCCGAAGATACCGGTATGGAACTGTAAAAATTAATATAAGGCAAGGTTATAATAATTATTATAGCCTTGCCTATATTCAGAAAGCGAGGATGATGATTTATGTCTGAATTAGATTTTGAGAATATTGATCCCGTATATAATAAAGATGGCAGCTTTGATGCCATTAAGACTGCTGATAATATCCTTGAACATGATCCATCAATATCTGATGGTATAGATGCTGAAAAAGCAGAGGATAAAGCGGCAGGTATGGCTATAAGCACTGATATAGCATATAGGGCAGTCCAGTATGCCAATAGTAATGAAAACATAGATATAGATGATTTGAAGAAATCTATGCTTGACAAAAAAGAAGATTTGGCTGTGTATATAACAGGCGGCAAAGTTACGGGAGAGAATGAAGAATTTTTCAATGATCTTACAACGAATCTTTATGGTTCTGAAGAAGAACGTCTCCAATCATTTAATGAAATTTTTGAACATTATGATATAGCTGATAATAATACAAAACTTGGCGAAGCTGCAAGAAGTTTGCAAGAACAGTCCGGAGAAACGTTTGAGAAATCAGAGGCAGAAATATCTCAAGAAATAACAAGCGCTTCTCAGGAAGCAGCTGATACGATTAAAAATATAACAGGTACAAAATCTGAAATTAAGGATGTTACGCAATCACCAACATATCTTGCTGCGGCAGAAATGGCAGGTGTTGATCCCGCAAACGGAATAAAGTTCGGGGAATTTCCGCAGCAAAATAACGGACAAACGTATTTTGCAAATCCTACGCAAGGTTATATGCCTTATGCACAAGGATATATGCAAGGGGGACAAACATATATGCCAACAGGGCAAGCATATATGCCGGCAGGATATATGGCGATGCCTAATTATGTTTTTGTACCTGTGTTAACAACACCTATACAAGCTATACCTGCATCAGGAGCGTTTGCATATAGTGTTGCAAATCAATATTCTAATCAGCCATATAATCAGAATCTGTCGACAGGAGCGATGGAAAATACAGTTCCTCAAAATATGGCAATTCCTCAAAATGTAGGCTGTCAAAAACTTTGGAACGATGCTCAAGCACAAACTCTGACTGATAACAAATTTACACCGGGTATCGATCATAGTTTTAACAATGTTGGCAGCAATGATGACGGCGGATTTGATGAAATTTAAGTTACAGCAGATATCGAAGACGCTGCATATCGTGTCGAAGAGTTGAAAAAAATAGGCAATCTGACTATTTATGCGCAGTCTGAAAGAAATGAACGGCAGGGCATAATTCCGAACAAATTGCAGCGGGAATTTTCACAGCGTTATGTATACAGCGGTAAATATCGCACGGAAACTTGGCAAGATTATGCCAAAAGGCAGAAAATAGTGTGAAACATCACTATTTTAGTATATATTTTGCAAGATTTTTGCAAAATACAGAGATTTTATATCTGAAAGGAAATGGTTATAATGACTAATGTCGCAAAATTTTTGGGTACTGCTGTAATAGTAGCACTGACAACAGGTATAACAGCATTTGCTGTTTCGGCAGCAGATAAGCGATTGCGAGAAGATGCGTCTGCTGAAGAATGTTATGCCATAGCTCTGGTCAAGAAAGAGTTTCAAAAGAAAATCGACGATTATATCAATGGCGGCGAGGACAAAGAAGAAAAACACGAAAGACAAGAGGACGCAGAAGCGTTTACAGAACTTTGTCGAACATATCCTGAGTTCTTCATGTTTGATCGCAGCAATATGGACGAAGCCGAAATCGCTTTTATCAACGATATGGGCAGCATGATCTACGATTCTGACGAGAGCTTTGATCTCGTTATTGCACGGAGACTCTTATCTGCTTTTGAAAAAACCGATGTTTTCGATAATGATACGCCTATAGGCGAATATTCAAGATTACTTGTCGACTGCGTAGAAGCACACGATGCGTGGGCAAGAGCCGCTGATAACATTCGTGATCTCATTAAAGAAAGGACATAATTATGCCTGCAAGGACAGAAGAACAAGAGATGCTTGAACTCAGACAACAGCTTGCCAGAAAACGCCGCAATAAGCGGCGCAAGGCAAAAACAAGTGAGATCAAGTATTTAGGCGATTTTCGCAAGAAACAAATGGTCGACGTTATTATCAAGAAGAAACGCGACGCTGAACGCGAAAAACTGCAATTAAATAACAAGGTCCGTAAGTATACGCGGGAGATGCAAAATCGTGATGCAATATCGCAGCTCAGCAGTATGATGGGCGAAAAAGCGCAGCAAACAATGAGCGGGTATGATGACGACTTTGCTGTTGATATGATAGCACCTACGGATCGTTTCGATGATTTGATATATAATTCTGCAACGCCGGATGACGTTATTGAGCTTATCAACAAAGCATTTGACGAAGCATACGATGCATCTGAGATCGACATAGACTAAAACAGGGGAGTGTGGACTTATGATTGAAAGAGAGTATTGGTCAACTGTATATTATGACTGGATAATGGCATTGATGGAACACGCACTTGATCCCAATGTCTCTGTATTGGCGAGAGATGAACGCTCTGTGTTGTCACAGACATTCGGGAATATTCCCAAGTATGCAATTTTGCGGACAGATGAAGATCTTGTCAGGATCCGTGTTTGTCTGACAGATATCGATATTGGCATGATAGGTTTTCTTATGAATTATTATCGGATAGGTGCTTTCGGAAGCTGGCACGTACCCAGTACAACAAAATATTCAGACGCGATCGTAGAAAAAGATAAGCAATACTGGGCTGAGAAGGCAAGATTCAAAGCAAATATCAAAGAAAAGATCAGACAATATGTCGATGAATGTAATATCACAGGCGTCAAGATAATCAAAGCTCAGTTTGCCAGAGATAACGGCTATTCAATATCGATCGTACGTTCACTTTGGAACGAGGCGTTGACTGAGACATAAGCGTCAGAAAAAAATAAGGATTGCTGCATCGCAGCAATCCTTTGTTTTATCGTGTGACTTATGATGGGGTCATCAGATGACCTCTGAAAGTATAATACTCTCTATACCTTGGAAACAAAGCCGAAAAATGGCTTAAAATAGCCATTTAAGGATATTGTCAGGGGTCACAGTGTGACTATAGGTATGGTCACACTGTGACCATTGAAGGTATAGTATATCTTGAAAACGAGCGATATTTTAAAATTGAATGACTAACAATTTGACCTATAGACAGGTCAAATCTGACCCAACTTAGGTCATATATGACGAAAAAGTTGACCCTATGAAAAAAAAGTCTGTAAAAATTCAGCCGACTGTGGTATAATAAAAATAACACAGGAGGCTGATATTTATGGCAAGAAGGAAAAGAGAACGAATGAGCGAGGGCAAAAAGAACATCATAGCGCAGCTCATCGAGGAGTACGACATCAAGACGGCAAAGGACATCGAGGATGCGCTGAAAGACCTGTTAGGCGGAACGATACAGGAAATGCTTGAATCGGAAATGGACGAGCATCTTGGATATCGTGAATATGAACGTTCCGAGAATCCCGATTACCGCAACGGCAAGAAAATCAAGAAAATACGCGGAAATTTCGGAGAAGCCGAGATAGAAGTACCGCAGGATCGTGATGGAACTTTTGAACCGCAGGTCGTTAAAAAACGTCAGAAAGACATTTCCGGTATTGAACAAAAAATAATCTCTCTTTATGCAAAGGGAATGACAACACGGCAGATAAGCGAAACCATAGAAGATATTTACGGCTTTGAGGTAAGCGACGGGTTTGTTTCCGACATCACGGACAGACTTCTTCCGCAGATAGAAGAATGGCAGAAACGTCCTCCGGACGCGGTTTATCCGATAGTTTTCATAGATGCGGTACACTTTTCTGTGCGTGATAACGGACAGATAAAAAAGCTTGCGGCATCAGCAGCTTAAACGAGTGAACGAAAAGTGGGAAAAGAATTATCCCAACGCCATGAAAAGCCGGTATACCAATTGGGACGTGATCTCACCGATATTCAAGTTTTCAGCGCAGGTCAGAAAGGTCATCTACACCACCAATGCCATTGAAAGTCTGAACAGCGGCTACCGGCGTTTGAACAAGCAGAGAAGCGTTTTTCCAAGCGATACGGCGCTTCTGAAAGCACTGTATCTTGCAACGCACGAGATCGCTAAGAAATGGACAATGCCGCTTCGGGACTGGGGAAA
>CANQZA010000029.1 GCA_947628175.1 uncultured Clostridia bacterium
GAGAATGTCAAAGCTTGTGTTCTCGCAGTCAACGCTTGCATCTGCGCTCTGTTCTCTGCCATTGCAGTGCTGTATTCTTGCTGTGTAATTTTACCCCTTTGATATTGCGAATCCAAAACGCCTTGTTGTTTATGCAATTTTATCAATTCATTTGCTTGTCTTTTAATCACAATTGAAGATTTAGACAAATGAGCATTAAATGCTTCAGGATATTTTGTTCCACTGTTAATGGATTTATAAAATTCATTTAATGCATTTGCATCCTCTTTGGTTATAACTGAAAACAATCCTTTGCGTAAACCCAAACCATTTGATAAATCCTTTTGTATATCAGAAAATGATTTTGAAAATAGTCCCATTCTTTTGGAGAATTTTTCAGTATCATTCCCTAATTGTTTAAACACCATTGATACAATTATATGTTTTGAAAATAATTATAATTTAAGGAGAGATACTTATGGAAGATTTGCAAAATCAAAACTTACAATTTTGTGAAAAATGCAAGACACATTATTTCCCGGATATAGAAAATAACATTATCCCTAATGAATGTGAAGTTTGCGGAGGAATTTTAATAGATACAGGCGTGTCATATGAAGAATACAGAACTATGCCTAAAGTTAAAAGATGTTCAAAATGTAAACGAAAATATCCAAAATTGTTTATTAAATGCCCTAAATGCCATTGTCAACTAATAAAACTGTCTACCGAAAACAAAAAGATGAATATGCAAATAAATAAAATAAGAGAGCAAATAGAAATAGCACAGTCAAATTCTAATATTCCCAAATGCCCGACCTGCGGAAGTACAAATATAAAACGCATATCCGCCTTAAATAGAGCCGTGTCTATCGGAATGTTGGGCGTGTTCAGTGGGAAAATCGGCAAAAACTATGAGTGCCTAAATTGTAAAGCTAAATGGTAATGCGGCTCGACCAATCTAAATAAAATCGGCAGAGCTGCGCCCATAGGCGTAAATAAGGCAGAATTATTCCGAATGATACCTTATACTACAGCGAATTTGCTGTTAATTTCTTTCGGAGCAAAATAACCTTTAATACAATTGGGATTTCTTATACAAATTTGAATATGAGAATTATTCATAAATCCACTGGAAGGGTATATTTCTTTGCCTTCTATAAATACACCTCTGACAGAGTCAAATGAAATATCGTTATCTTCGAGGCGTTGTGTATGTAATGACTCAATGACAGCACAATCAAGACTTCTATTATATGCTGTATTTACAGGCATTTCCTTATTTGTTATTTCCATACTGAGTCTAAACAGTTCATATTGATTTTTTAGCAATTCTATACAATTGTTGTCTAACAAATTAAGACAATACCCAAGATTTATTACAGCACCAATTACCGCAGGTTTTTTAATAACACTTTTTGTTTTCTTAGGAAAATTAACTGAATTTTTTGCCCACTGCCAAGCCCGTTCTAAATTTTGTTCCCAAAAATATATACCGTTGCCAAGCCAGTCATATGTATTCATACTCGGCTTAAGCTCTTCTCCTTTATATATCACTCTTTCAAAGGTTTCTTGGTCACAGCCGTGAAACCCGATAATCAAGTTGGGTAAATCGCCATACAAAGAAGGGTTAGACATATCCTTTTACCTTATCCTATTTTTATAATGAGTAGAAAGATTACCATTCTTATCAATAATACCACTCTTTTTTAAACTTGCCGTAATTGCATTAATTTCGCCGCAAACATTTTCTCCTCGCAATTGTGCCTTTCTGACAGCTTTAAGTTGTCTGATCTTTGCTTTTTGTCTTTGGGCAGACATTTTATGGGGGTTTGCTTTTACAATACGCACCATTTTCTCCATCAGTTCATCATTCCCATTAGTCATATTAACACCCCCAGTATAATATATACCAAGATGCCTATTTAATTATACACCTTTTATCCCAAAAAGTCAACTGCTTTTTCTCTCTTGCTGCATAATAGTTCCATAAATTTACCGTTATACCACCCCTCGGCAGGGACAAAACACACAAAAGGGCAGGGTATATCTGTCCTATATGGAATTAACGACTTGTGCTATCGTATCTTGGCGTTACTCAAGGATCTGACTGTCTTTTCACTTCGTTACTAAGTCTACCTCTTACAGTCGATGAACCTTCCGTGCCTCACGGCAGGGCTTGGTTGCTGACCTGACATTATCAATAGCGTTTAGCACCTATTACAGTAATAGGCTTTTATCTCAGCTTGCGCCATCTCTGCTGTTGTTTCGAGTTTCCTCACCCTTATAGTGCCTTGCTATAAGCGGTCGCAGAGTTTTAGCCATTCCCAGCAGTTTGGGGTAGTCCTTTTAAATGTGTCTGCCCTATGCACATAGTTGTAACGGTGCATAAGGTGGCGTGTTTAACAATTCACCTACATTTTTAAATGATAATGATGCCATTATGGCACTGATAATTGTGGGTAATCCGCCCAAAAATTCAGTAACAGATTTTAAGCCTCCAACGACTGAATTTGTTACTTTTAAAAAACCTTTTGCCAAATCGGAATTTATAAAGTTATTAACTAAATCCGACCAAGTATTAGAAAGCCTATTAAGCTCACCTTGCCAACTTTCCGCTGTTTTTTGCCCCTCACGAGCCATAGAGCCTGTACCGTCTTCAAACTGTTGCAGCATTTGTTTATATGTATCGAAGTTACGGAGCAGTGCGTCTAATTGAGTACTTCTGAGCTTTCCGCCAACAGAATTTAAAAGATTTATTCTTCTTAAATCATTCTCGTCAAGTTTAACGTAAGCATTAGACAAATCTTCAAGGACTTCCATACCGTCTCTTGCCTGCAAGCTGCCGTTTACAACCTCTTTCAACGACACTCCGAGCGCATTACAAGCCTTTTCGTATTTAGTAAGTCCTTCGGCATCAATACCTTCTTCTTCATCAGAAACTTGTTTGATGTTCAACAAAATAGCTTTAAACGCTCTTGCAACTTCCGAGCCGCTTTGTTGTGTTACAGCAGACATTGTACCTAATGCAGCGGCTAATTCATTAGCCCCAACATTGAGCGAGGCTGCTACCGAGGCTACAATTGAATAACCCTCGGACAGCTCAGACATATTAACAGCATTATTATTTGTAATGTTGTTGATACCGTCTAAAGTTTTAGTGAGTTCTTTCATAGAACCATTGAAATGATATGCCTTATCCGTAGCAATGATAAGTTGATTTGCCACGTCTGCCGTCATATCGCCTGCACCTTGAGCCGAAGTAGACAGCTCTCCCAGAGCCTCTGCATTTTCATATCCTGCTCTGCTCATTTCTTGAACGCCCGACAAATAGCCGCTTGCCTTTTTACCATATTTAGACGCAATATCAAACGAATTATTGCCGATTTCTGCCAATTGAGAACTCGACAATTTATTATTTGCCTTTGAAATCTCGGTTAATATCGTATCAAGGTCTTTCAATTCTGTAGCAGCCTGTCTTACAGAGTACACTAATTTCATTACAAAATTAGAAACTCCGAGCCAATTCGCAAATTTGCTGATTCCTGATTTAAAAGTACTAAATAAACCTTGTCCTTCTAAGCCTAATTCTTTGATTTCATTACGGACAATTCTAAAATTTGACGCAATTTTTTTATATTCGGTCGGGTCAGCTCCACGCCGTAATGCCGCAATCATATTATCAATTTCTTGCGCAAATGTATTTCCGTTAGAACCCAGCTTATTTGACCTCATTGCTTTTGTATTGGCGGCTTTATATGCTTCAAGTTGAGATATAAGAATATTATTTTTCCGAATTTGAGCATCATAACCGGACGTTTCCCTTAAAGCTGTTTGCAAAGATGACGCTTCTCGTCTGGTTATGAAAAGCTGTGTTCTGAAATTATCTAATGCATTTTTATCTGTTCCGACATTCGATAATGCGGATTTTAACTGTTCAACTTTAACTTTAAAATCCCCGACTAAAATTCCTTGCGTTTTCCACCTTTGCTCTAAAACATTTAGGTCGGCAGAATATTTTTTTACAGAGTCTTCAATGCCCGTACTAGCTAATTTGGTAGGAGGGTATGCCGCAGCCTGTTGTTCTTTAGCAAGATTTTTCAACTCGTTTACGACCATTCCAATATTACGTTTCTCTTCGGCTGTCAAGGTCGAGTTTGAGTTTTTGACCCTATCAATAATGCTTTGTACTTCATTCAGTTTGTTTATATAGTTATCATAAAAAACCGTACCTTCTTGCAGGGGGTTAGTCTGCAATAAGGTCTTACTGTTGATATCCGCAATTCTTTTATCAATAGTGTTAAGAAAATTTAACATTTTTTGATAACTTGCCATTGATTTGTCGGAAACCGACATAGAATTTGTCTGGACAAATCCGTTGTTTGCCTTCTTACCGCCGGTGTCTATTTTTGCTTTTTCAAAGTTAAATTTTTTGATTATTCCCGATCCGTAATCGACTGTTGCAATAAAACTCTTTAATTGCTCGTTGGCGTTCCTGAACTCTAGGAATTGTACGTCTTTTGCACCCTGCCTTAGAAAACGATTTTTAACCGTTTCCAATGCGCCTGTTACTTTGCTTACATACATTCGCCCTTCTCTGTTAAGCTGCTCAACATTGAAAATGGTTTTAGAAATATCTGTTTCTCCGGCTATTTGCCGTGCCTGTGATTGAATATTCCTTAATTCCTGCACAGCACTCTGTACTGCGTTCGACCTTCCAACTTCGACACCGACCTTAATTGTCGGAGCTTTCGCTTGATTGGCAATAGCAGCCAATTGCGCCTGAATTGTTTTTTTGGTTTTTTCTATATCAAGCCCTGCGATTAATTTAATCTTTGCTTTTTCATCATTATTTAAGGCGTCTTGAATTTTCGGTAAATCCGCTTTTATTTGGGAGATACTTTTATCAGGGTCTTTTAGTGATAATATCGCCTCTATTAAAAGTTGAATGTTTTCGTCCATATTTCACTCCTCTTATAGTACATTAAGCCCTTGTCTTCTAAGTCCTTCTTTCATTGCTTTGATATGAGCGCCAAAGTCAATCAATTCTTCGTATGAATTTTGCATAAAAGGTCTTGCTCCGGGAGATTTGTAATCATAACCATTTCCACTCTCAACAATAGGAGCCAGATAGTCTTTATCCATATGCGCCGAATATCCTCGTTGAGTGAATGAATTATTGGGGAATTTCAATGAAGTGTCTATACCGTTTAAGTAAGGGTTTGTTTTGGCAATGTTCTCAACAGACAAAGTATTTTTATTAACCAAACGAGAATACGTATTGTCCATATCTCCCAATCCGTCATAAGCTCCGCGGCGTGCATATCTGGCTTGCGGAAAATTATATACATCAGAGAGGATATGTTTGTATACAACTTCTTTAACAACAACAGCAACTTCATTAACAAGGGCGTCTTCAATTCTTCTTTCAATCTCAGCTTTTAACTCATTAATATTTCTGCAAATCATATATTCTTCAAAACACTAATAACTTCCTGTAAGTCGCTTTCGGCATCACTATCTCTTGACAAGCACACAACCTCAATAGTGTCGCCCTGATGACAACATAAACTGAACAGTCCAAGCAACGACTTCGCTCGTGCACTTCTGTTGTCTTTAACAAATAGAACATCACTCTTTACATTAGAAATATCCCTGATAAATTGCGTGATATTTCTGTTGTTAAGAGCATATGGAAAAGTGAAAGTTGTTTTTGCCGTATTCATTTTTTATTCACCTATCTTTTTAATTTTAACTTTTGTATTTATTTGAGTCGGTTTTCCCGTAGAAGTTTTATTCTCTGTCAGTAGTTTAATAGCCTGCTCAGTGTCAAATTTCTCGCCCATAGCTGAGATGCCGTCAATTAACTTTTTCATATCAACATTCTCAAAATTTGTTTTTGACATTTCAATGGCGGCAGAAATACTGTCAAGCAATTTTGTAAGAGAATACGCAAACGGATTAACAATCTGATTTTTACGAAACTCGATTTTTTCATCAATTGCGTTGTCAATATACCGATTTTGCTTTATATCAACATTGTTATTAAGAATATTGTCGTATTCACCGTTTATATACTTTGTGTAAAAATTATAAATAGTTTCTCCTTCAATTATACCGGGGTAATAGAAGAATATCTTGTAGTACGCTTTTGCTACATCGAGGTATTCGGGAAAGTAATCAATTTTCCCGTCTTTTTCCATAAAGACCACATCAACTACTGCATCAATGAGCGCTGTAGTATCGTTTAATGAAATAACCTTTTTCATATACTATTATCCTCAACTTTCTTATTTTGCATTTTCTTATTTCTCTTTTCCTGCGAACGAAGTTTTTTTACTAAATCGTATTCCAGCCAACCACCATACTTTTTGACATAAGTAATCCACTTATACTCTATATCGGGGTAAACATACCAAAAAAGTTTACGTTTTAATTTTGCGGTTGTGTCGGGCATTCCCTTAGTATCTATAACCTCAATACGATAGTCTTTATATGTAACTGCAAAATCAGCTACATATTTTATTGGCAATACCGTCTTGCCGTCGTGTATAAATTCTGGTTGCAGCTCGTATGGCTTTTGGAGTTCACACTTTATAATTTCGCCGCTTTCCAATTTCGGACAAATTACATCACGATAATATTTCATTTCAAGTACAGAGTCAAACACTATCCCATTAAATGTACGTTTGTCAATGTCTTTGTCTACATTAAATTTTGTTCTGTCTATAGTTAATCACTCCATTTTTCTCATCAATATAAAAAATAGGGAAGACAAACAAATAATCATTTATCCTCCCTATTTATTAAAATTTACTTCCTGTTCTTGCTCAAATTAATTTTTGAAATAACAGCCTTGCCTTTAATATCTTCAACAATATCCTCTGCCGGGGCGTCCTCCGTCAGAATTTCTTCGGCAATAGCCTTAATATTATCGCAAAACTTAATTTTTCCATAGGTGTCAATTGCATTTTGCAGCATTTCTTTAGCTTCCGATTTGGTTATTTCATTCCTGACATACTTTATAATAGGAAGATGATAATGAAAATGAGCAGGGCAGCACACCACTCTGCGCCACTGCAACTCTTCGGGAATATCCCTGTTGCAAGTCACGCAAGGCTCAAATTCTTTATCACAAACAAGACAATTTCTTTTTACAGACATATTATTTTCCTCTTATTAAGCTGCTTTCTTGTAAACCTTGAAACTCCAGAAACCGTCATCTCCATGACACTTATCGACAAGGCTCTTAAACTCAAAGGGATGCTCAACTCCGTCCCCACCGAGTTCAAATGTAAAGTTAGCATTCCAGTCGCAGCGATAAATTTCAATCTGAATAAAGTAAATCTCGTCGCAGATATTCTTGCCAAGGCAATTTATAAAGGTATGAGTAGTTTTTCCGTATGTACCGGACTTATTACCTACAGAAGCGCCGTCTTTCTCATAGTTATATATAACCTCAACAGAACCAGACTTAGATTTAGTTTCAGTAGGGAGTGTAATCACACCTGCAGCATACGAAAACTTGTCAGCTTCTGCAGCAGTAGCCTGCTTGTATTCGGTAGAAGTGTCTTCTCCGTCAATGGTTACAATCAGTTTAAGGATTTCTGCGCCTGCTGTACCTGATGCGGTTTCTGCAAGGGTTATAGTAGTGGCAGAAGTATCAAACTTAATTACTTCTCTCTTTCTGAATTCAATCTTTCCTGCAACAGGGTCAGAACCGGTCTGAAGCGCCATAAGATTACCGGAAATATATCCGGAAGAACCCGAACCGCTTACAGCCTTATTCTTTTTAAGAGTAAACAGAGCCTGATCATTTTTACCGGTTACATCAGAACTGTCCTCACTATTCTCCAAAGACACATTTTTAATTTCATCGAGAATACTCAAACAAGTATCATCTGTACGAGAATAATTCTCAATAGTCTCAACAGAAGTAATAGTCCAGCCCTCAAGCATAGCAATATTAGCCATAATTTTCATCCTTTCATAATTACAAAATAAGTCTATTTAATTTGGAACTGTCAACTTTTTTCAAGTCAACGTTCCCCATCCAATAGCCGGTCATTATTCCGTCTATTTCTTTGTTAGCGCTTATTTGTTTGTAACAAGCCCACAAATCATAGATAGTTATTTTTTTTATTGACTCAAAATCATATTTGAAATTACAGTTGTTTACCAAAAATAAAATAACACCGTCCAAAACAGACGGTGACCTTTTATCTTTGTTTCTTTTCTGTCTTTCAATTTCACGCTTTTGTTTCAGCCTTTGACGGTCAATAATATATCTTCGTGTTTCAATTTCGGGGACTTTATAATATTCCATATTTTTTTCTACATTCAGGATTGTTCTAAAGAAGTCTGACAATAAATTATAAACATTTTCATCAATAACAATTTCGTTTTTTTTATTTACTATAACTATTTTCCCATTGTCGTTTAACATTGTTAATTCAGATTTCTTTAAATAGGGAAATACAGTGTCCCAATACTTATCTTCCGCATTTTTATAATTTTCAAGATAACTGGAAATTATCATCAGAAATAGTTCATACTCCGATATCTGAGTATAGTCAATTCCTATATCATCAAGCTCAACCATAGCATCACAAGGCGTTTTAATAAACACTGAAAATATCCGATAATATTCATTTTCATCGTTTTGCTCATTACGAATTTCCCCAACTGTAGGGATATGAACAACAATATTATCGCTTATATTATATTCGCAGCGATTAAGTAAGCTAAACTTATTCATTACCCAATCTCACCTTATCCGACCAATCCGTAATGATAAATTTCATCAGTCGCCCTGTATAATTGTAATTTCCTACATTGTACAATTTGTTATATACAAAGTGGTTTTTAGCAATACCTAAACCGTCCTTCTCGCCAAAACTGTATTTTAATTCTCTCGTAAGAATATCGTTGCGAAGTCTGCCTTTATACTGCACCATATTTTTATGAGTGATAACCCAAAAATAAAGCGTCATTTCTGTGTATGTACTTACTGTAGAATTGCGTGAATAAACGGCGTTCTCTTCCAAATCATACATTATATAAGAGCCTGTTTCGGTGATAGTACCGGGAATAAACTCGTGTGGTTGTATATGCGGCTCATCTCCATAAAGTAATTTGTCAGCCTCATCAAGAGTAAATTCGTCATTTCCAAGCACATTTACAATAGTTTCGTTTGAAAGAAGTGTGTTTGAAATATAATTTCGATAATCTTCAATTAAGTCGTCATTTATACCCATATCAAACACCTCCTACTATTGTAAATTCACATACACTTGTTTCACCTGTATTAAGCGTTGCAGTCACCTTGAAAGATTGCCCTATATAGTCCTCACCATTGCCACAGCTAATCTCTGCAGTATTCCCGTTTGAGATTATTGCAACATTAGAATTGTCCACAGTCCATAAAGATATTACACCGTCAGTAGCGGCAGTAATTGTCTTTTTGCCGCCAATTCTAAGGACAGGACTTCCTTTGTATGTAATAGTAACAGCGTTTCGAATTTGTGGTTTATAATCGCAAAGCCATTCTTCAATTGAGTCTGTTTCAGGGTTATATTGGTCTTCGGTGATAGTAATTTTAACTAACCCCTTATCATAATTTGCAGCAGTAGTATCATTCTGCGTTATCTTAAAAACCGTAGGATTTGTGATATTTCTATCCCAGAAGAACCTCTGCCCGTGATTTAACGGAATTGTATTTTTGTCAGCTACGGTTGTAATAAGATGTTGTGAACTGCCCAATGTCATAGTTTTGTTTCCCGTTTCACCGCTGTTATATTGAGTTGAATTTATTTCAAAAGCAGGATATTCAAATATTTCTTCATTCTCGCCCTGCCATTTCATCCAATAATTACAGCGAGTAAGTTTACCGGCACAAAGAATTTCGTCACGGTTGTAAGATTCGGTACAGACCCAATAAATATTCCTTCGCTTATCGTAAATTATATCTCCAACAACAATGGGACTGTCTATTAAGGTATTAAATAATACCGTAAAACCGTTTGCGGAAGAATATCTTTCATCAAAAGTCTTTACACCAATCTTTTCAAATTCATCCGCTTTAATTCCAAACTTCCAGAATACCATATCGGGATTATACGACGGGTCAGCCATTAACTGATTATTCATCAGCATTCTTGCATCGTTAATCTTGCTTTGCCTTAGTGTATTACCAGAATAAGACAGCATTGTTTTCATATGTTTAAAGCTCATTCAGCATCACCTTCGCAACGCCTTGTTCTATTCCCAAAACGCTTGTTCTTCACTTTCTGGTATTTGTCAACACTATAACCGCCCTTATCTCGATAAAGTTTAACAAAATCCGAATCTCCGCGGAGTGAATAATTAATCATCAATTGTTTATTTTCCTGTTTATACATATCACGGACTTCAATTACTTTTCCTAATACGTCTTTATTGTCATATTTGTGAAAATCGGAAGTACTCATATGCGCTTTCAGCATAAGAGAAGTACGTATATATGTAGAGTCGAGGTAAATAATTACCATAAAATTTGATAATATTTCAAAATTTACATCGGTTAAATCTATATTAAACTGTTGTAAATCTTCGTCCCTATCAGATAGATTCTGATTACAGTATTCAAAAGCAACAACGGCAGGGCGAAGATAATCATGTAAAATTTCATCGGCTTCTTCTTCAGACATATTAGCAAAATCATAATCCTTAATTTTAGAATATACTGAATTATACAGTTCTTTGTACGTTGTTGCCAATTGGATCACCTCTTAATTATTATCATCGGAAGTAAGGTCAAACCGGAGCTTTTGTTCAAGAAGTTTAATCACTCTTACATCTGTTAAAATATTCTTTTTATACATTGCTCTGACCTTAGAAATAAGCATATCTCTCATATTAGCATTAAGAACATCGTCTATGATATTAGAAATAGTTTTTAGGTCTGATTTAAAGAGGCTTTTCAGATTGTTGATTTGAGCAACTTTTTCATATACATCAGTAAGTCTGAACTGCCTGATTGCTCTTTCATCAAGAAGAATTACAAGCGGTTTACGCAGGTAGTCAATATTATAGTTGTTCATTTCTGTGATTGCAGCAATAGTCATATGTTCGACAGCACCGATTTCATTCCAAATGTAAGTAGCATTGTTGGAGCGTGATTTATAAATCAATGAGCCAAATGTAATAGACCTAACAGGGATTACGGTATCAATAGGAAGGTCTTCGATTTTCTCACCTGCATCATAGTCGTCGGATTCTTCAAGGTCGTCGATGGCGTTAATAATAGAATTAAGAGTACTTCCGGCGGTTGCCTTTTCTTCTTTAACAACCTTTTCCTCAAAATCGCTATTAAGGTCATCGCCTTCGTTTAAAGCATTTTTCGCAGTATCTAATTGACTTTTTATCTTTTCAATGAGTTTTGCTTTTCCTATATTGCCAACCATAATTCCGTGCTGTTTAGCAATTTCCTTCAGTTCTTCAAAGGACATATTTTCAAAATCCATATCAGATAATTATTTCCTTTCATTATAATAGGGTGAGCAACAGGAAAGACCCTGTTGCTCTCTCAAATTTTGTGTTTATTCAACAGTATACTTGCCAAATACATTACTGAATACGCAGCCTACGCCGACCTTAGTCTGAATCTGCGTATCAATTGTCTGGTCGTGAGTATCATTAGCGCCAAGCTCTCTTGCACGAGTGTCGCCCTCGAAGAATACCTTAATAAACTTTTCGTTGTCGGGAAGAACAAGAATAGACTTGTTATCAACCTTGAAATCATAAGTTCCGCGGACAAAAGTCTGAGGAATTTCAACACCAACAACACCAAGACCGGTCATATCAAGTACAACACCCTTTGTCGCCATTTCTTCTTTCTGAGAATTAGAAATCCACTTAGCATCAATGCCCTCTGCAATTGCCGAAAGCGCTGTCTTAGTACCGGCAAGTACAACATTCTTCTGAGATGCATACTGTACTTTCTGAATAAGCTCTGTCATCTTAATTCTGTCGTATGTACCCGTAACTTGGAAAGCAGGGGGAAGGTACGTACCGGCACCATTAAAGGCTGTAAAAATACGGTCATCAATACCGTTTTGCATACCTTTCTGCATTTTAGCCACCGCTTCGGGAAGCGTAATAATGCGTTTAAGAAATCTTTCAAGGTCATCGAAAATGTGGATATAAAGCCATTCTGTATCAACAGAGAAATTTCTCTTACCGTGAAGTTTCTTACGGTCTGTGTCCCAATGGTTTCCGGAAAATCTTGTAGCTATGAGGACAGAATTATCCTCAACTACAAATTCGTTTTTGTCACCAAGAGCGCCGTTCTTATATTCAACAAACTGCTTATAGAACGTAGAGTTTTCCCCTGCAAGAGGAAGATTTGTATTAAGAACGTCTTCCATAATTGTAAAGATTTCGTTCTTATGATTTCTCCATCCCCTCCAAGTAAGCTTATCTTCGCCAAGGATAGAGAAGAAAGCCTCTCTTACGGCTTCATCAGTGTACTTTGCTGTTTCAGCATTAGAAAAAGTCGCAACTCTGTTAGAGCAAGCGTCGTTCATCAGGTTGCAAATACTCTGTAAATTCTTATCCATTATACGTCACTCCCATCATTAAACAGTTTCATTCTTAACAACTTCAATAATTATTCTCTTACCGACAGCTCCAACATTGCCTGCTGTACCTGTGCAGTAAGCAAATCCATAAGTTTCAACTTCTACAACTTTACCAATAAAGCCATAAGTTTCAGCAGGCTTAGGTTCACCCACATCTTTAATCTTAACGGTAGTACCGTCAACAGTCACATAATCTCCAACATTAATGTCAGCATCTGCGGTAATGCCATAATCCTCTACACCAAACTTATCGTGATTATGAGCCAAAAGACCATAAGCTCTGAAAGGCTTATTTGCCTTGTTAATAAAATTCTCTTCGTTCTGGTTGGTGATTGGAGTATCATCATAATCCCAAGCCGCCTGCGCAACAAGGAATACTTCATCTCCGGCAGCAGGTATCTTAGCCTGATAAATATTTCTCTCCTTGTCTACAAGGTCACCCTTGGCAACGAGAGAGCCATTTTCAATATCTTTATCATAAATAAAGTCAAAGCAACGACCACTAACCTTAGTGGTTTCAACTACATTGTAATTAGCCATATTATTTCATTCCTTTCTTAATCGTTTATAAACTTATCAAACAAATTTCCGTATCTGTCGCTATGAGAATACTTTTCACTCTTACTTCCGGAAATTGATGTTATTGTAGGGTTATAGCTAAAGTTCTGTCTAGATGTGTCCATCATAGCCTCTCCAGCCATAAGAATAAGTTCATTTTCAATGTCAGCAGCGCTCTTACTATAATCAATCTTTGCTCTGTAGCACAGAAATTTAGGCAGTCTGCCAATTTTCTTAGCATACTTGTCTACGATAGCATCAATCTGAGTATGCTTTTCTTTCTCAATTCTTGCCTCGTCAGCAGCTTTATACTTCTCATATTCAGCCGTCATCGAATCATAATCTGCTTTAAGCTGAGTATAAGCATTTGTTATTTCGTCAATTTTTGCATTATACTCATCAGAAAAGCTCTTAGAAATCTCCATTTCTCTTGTTTTCTGCGCAATAGCAATTTCATTTGAATAGTCAAAAGAGCCTTTTTCAGGCATAGCCTTAAATGTCATAGAACACTCTGTTTTACTATCCATATCAATTACAATTTCATTATCTGCATCTGCGTAGTCAAAAGAATAAATCTTATTGTCTTCTCTGTCAACTACGCCAATAGAATTTTCAGTTGCATCAATCAGAGAATACTTAGAAACTGTTTCACCGACAGCATTTTTATATGTATAAGCAGACAGCTTTTCAGTAATCCTAGAAAAATCCATTGTCTTTTCCCCCTTCTGTTCATTTTTTGAATTATCTTCTAATTCATAACTTTTTAATTTTTCAAGCATTATTTCAAAGTTCTTCTTAAAAGCACCCTTATCAACAGAGAATTTCTTTACAGCAGAAGATTCAAAGCACGGTTCAACATTTTCACTTGTATTAGAACTGCGATTTAGCAAACAAAGCGCCGAAAGTGAAAATTCTTTGACAACAGAATAACCGTCTTCATCAATAGTATAATTGTCGTATGTAATTTCCATTGACTGGTTGAAATAAATTTCATCACTATAAGCTGCCTCCATAATAGGATAGCGATGAGTCCAAAGAATAACGTCAACAGAAAAATATTTTCTCTGCTCTCCGGAGCGCTCCGTAATCAGATCCATAGAAGGATTACAGTCTTCGGGGATTACGCCGAAAGGAACACACTCATCAACAATCTCAGTTTTCTCATCAGAAATAATTATTTTTAAGTCGTGTCCGCCAACTCTATAATTGCCGTCACTGTCTTTTATAAGATGCGCTACAACAGGCACATTTGCATAGCCTTTTCTTTCAATAAGGTTATTTAACGCCTCTTCGGTAATATCCCAGTGATTGCGGTTACGTCCTGTGTAAAAAATATTGCAGCGGCAACGAGTGAAATCTTTGTTAATCACTTGAAAATTAGAAAATTTTGCAATAGTGTCAATATTTTTGATTTCTGAATTACTCATTTATTTCCTCCTTTCGTTAGGTTTTATAAAACACTCAAAGCGTTATAAACAAACTACTTTACTAATATAATATTCGTTTTTTCCAAACTCGCTTGAAATCACTTCTCTTAATTTAGGAGAATCTACAAATGAATAAACGGTTTGAGTATCGTTTATTCTTTGATTTACGCAAAGAAATCCCAAAGCAATCAGAATATCTGCTTTTTTCTTAGACAAGATGTTAATTGTTCCCATATTTTCACCACACTTATATATCTCTGCTATCACGGTCATTAGTATCGTTGTTTCTGGAAACCTCTCCGGCTGAACTTAATTCTCCATCGTCAACCATAGGTCTGCCGCCTTCGTCACTGCTATTAGATGATTGTGTAAAACTTGTCTGTAAAGGACGCCAATTTGAAAAAATATTACTCAATATTTGATTTTCAATAATACTGTTTCCAATCATAGCAGCAGGACTCAACCCATTAACGGCGCACAATCTGCTCTTATTGGGAATACCATTCTGAGCCATTTGCAATTCGGTTTTCTTAACCTCGTCCGCATTAAATGTAGTCATATCCATTATCTTGTAAACAAACTCGTAGTTAGAGTATAAGTGTCCTCGCAGTTTCATTTGCAAAGAAACCCAATTTTCAAGCAGTCTGTATATTCTAAAAATGTCACCGCTGTCGTTGGTAATAGATTTTTTAAGTTCATTACCATTTGAGGCTCCCGACATCAATGATTCCGATACACCAACATTCTTAAATGCCCAAGATATAGCGTCTGATACAGTGTCCCTATCATCAGCATTACTTGACGAAAACTCCTCGCTTTTAACATCGAAAGGAGTAGTAATAACGCCAATATTATTCTGAACCGTGTCAAGAACAATAGAAGTGAATGTAGAAATTAGATCGTCACCCAAAGTAATCTCGCCGTCTTTGGTAGGTATTTTCATAGTAAGTACCTTATAAGCATCATTGATGCTTTGAGCTTTCGCCAATTCCTTATACTCGTCAATAAGAAGAATGTCGGCAATCATCATCAAGAACGGGGGATAGGCAAATGTTAAATCGTTGTTATACTTGATACATAATGAGTTTTGAAAGGGGATATGTACACGTCCGTATTCGTCCTCGGAATTTTCAATAAGTTTCTGCAATTCAATTGGCAGATTATTTAATTTGCTTTGAGATATTGTTCTCTTGTTAATATAAAATTCATAAACGTTTCCATTAACTAATGAACTTATATTGCATATCATAGGGTCAAGATAATAATAGGAGATTTCTGTTTCTGTTTCAATTAAAAAAGCATAACAGACATCGTTTTTGAACAGGCGTTTCAAAATATTGTGTATTTCATTTGAGAGATTGAATTTTTCAGACTGCGACACAAAATTGACATAATCTTTCATAATTGTGTTTTCATTTGCAGTAAGCATTTTCTGTTTACTAATTCTCGTATCAACAATATAATTCAGTACTGCCTGATTT
This sequence comes from uncultured Clostridia bacterium, assembly GCA_947628175.1. Taxonomy (GTDB): domain Bacteria; phylum Bacillota; class Clostridia; order Oscillospirales; family Acutalibacteraceae; genus Eubacterium_R. The sequence continues at coordinate 16,066 of CANQZA010000029.1, forward strand.
ACAAAATAATCAATCAGGCGCTTGTAATATCCCGATTTTAAATACATATAGTTGCTGAGCCTTAATATCTGTTTCCCGTATCGTTCGGGGCGTTCTGCCATATCACAAATCTGTTTTTTTGTAAAACCGAGACAAGTAAATTTGGTTTCATCAAAGCATTTACTATAGGAAAGTTCCGACAAAACTAATCTTTTGAACGCCTGATAGTCAAATTTCTTGGTCTTACCCGATTCAAAATCATCAAAGTTTTTCTTGTCTGATTGATATATTTCACCGGTTTGATTGTCATTCATTTTGCATTATCACTTCCTTCCGTTTGAAGATTACCGAGCTATGGTGGGTCTGCGGCAAAGAGCTTTGAACTTATTATTGTCAATGATAGATTGCTTTTTAGTTTTGATTACTGAACTGCGCCGAATTTCGTATAGTCTGTGTGCAAGCAAAATAGCAACATAGAAACGGTCATCGTGCATTTTATTTTCTTTTTCTTTAGAAAGAGCATAAGTCACCGATGTTTTATCTTGGTTTTCTGTTTTGTAAATTGATGTAATTTCGTTTTTCATTAAGTCAATCTGGACTAAAGCAAGTTTTTCCTCCTCAGATAAATCATACATCTCAAACTCTTCTTCGTTAGTTGCCGAGTTGATTTTAGTCGAAACTTTTAGTGTCTCTTGCCCGGAGTATTCGTGAGGAAATTTAATCACACCTAAATCCATTAAATCTATAAACTCTTCAACCATTTGGGTTCTGTATTTTTTGGGGGAAATGACTCGCAGCTTGTCCGAGTTGTCTTGATAGCGATTGATATAACTTTCATAAGCCTCATAAGTTTTGTCAATAAATCCTCTATGCTTTTTACCTGATTTATCAGTCCAATCGTTAAGCATACCATCGGAGTAAGTACTTAAACCACCGCCGCCGCTTCCCCCATCAATCAACAATTGGTCGATATATTCATAATCAGGGTTCTGTCCATTGTATCTGCAAATTATATCTCTAAGTTCTTTTATTTGGCGATTTGAGTCTAATTTATATTTGCATTGTGTAGCAACATCAACAAGATTTACGCAATTGATAATATCTCCGCACCAACCCAGCTCCTCATCAAAATATACATTCATAACGCCAATAATACTGTTATCCTTCGTCCTTGCAGGGTCAAATGCTATGACAATTCTGCTGTTAGGTTTCCACGTTAACGTCGGAAGTACAAATGTTTCATTCTTACGAATTGTGTGCCATTTTACAATTTGATTAGTACCGCCGTCTTGCGTTGGCTGATTATAATATTCTCTCAATGCCTTTTCTTTATTGGCTTTGATTGCAGCGTCGACTTTATCTTGTGTAAGTAAGGGGATATAAGGTTTGCCGTTCATATAAGTCTGTATTGCAGTATCACAAATCATATCACAAACAAAATAATTACGGTCTCCTGCCAACATACGCTTTGCAAAATTTTTATAATGACGATAAAACATCGTAGTCATTTGGTCTTGAGAAGATGCGTATATAAGCTGAGTAGGAACCCGTCTGTGCTCTATTTCGGGATTATAATTTTCATCAGTTGATGTAATAAAATCTGTGTTCTGTGTTGCAAACGCCTCACAAATAGAAATCAATTCATCTGAACAAAACGCTGCTTCGTCAAAGAAACAAAGTGTAGCGCGTCTTGAACGGTTAGAATCCGGTTTTGAATTAAGAGTGAAAATCTCACTTCCGTTATAGAATTCAACATGATACCCGGCAGGATTGTGAGAAAAACCGTCCTTGTTTGTTGGTGATTTTTTCGTTTCATTTGCAACAATATCTTTTAATGACTTAATAGACGCTGCCGTTTTACCCATACGAGTAACAATTTCTTCTATTTTAGAAAACGTCTCTTTTGACTGGTCGCCGACAGAAGAAATTATATATATGGCTTGATTTTCGTAAAGAACAGCTTTTAATATTATGATGATTGCACCAATAAATGATTTTCCGAAGTTCCGAGAGCAGCACCATAAAGAATGAGTTGCGTTCCACGACTGTTGAAGTATATACTTTTGAGTATCAATTAGTTTTATACCCAGTAAATCTTCGCAGGCGATACAAGGATTTCTTCTGTAATATGCGATTGACTCCGCATCAAGTTCATAAACTTTTTTTCTAGCCTCTGTGAGCAGACGCTTTTTGTTAATCACATTCATTAGTGCGCTCCAGCTCCTGTATTTTTACGTTCAATTTGCGTTTCTCTTCTAAAAGTTCATCAACCTGTTTTTGTAATTCTATAACAAGCTCCCTGCGAATATTCTGTATATCTGCCATATCGTCATCATCGAAAAAAGCATTTTTTTGAATAGCCCTCAGGCTCATCTCAATACCCCACAATGTACCTTCAGAGCGCAGTTGGTCGTAGTAATCTGCCTCGGCTTTGTCAAAATCCAACTCTCTCAAATACTTTTGAAGATACGTTAAAGTAGATTTGCCAATGTCTTTATTAGACCTATTCTTTACAGATATTTCATTTTCTTTAGCAATTTTGTCGTTTGATTGGACTAACGAGCTTTTTAGTCCGTTTAAGGTTGCAATATCCTTACTGTCTGTTAGCGGAGACAAAGTAGATATAAGCATATCATAATGCCTGATTTGATTATTGTTATTTACAATTTGAATAATCTGAGACAGTTTGTATGTATCTTGCGCAATATCGTCATCGAAATATTTTACTAATTCACTAAACAAATATCTTCTATCAGCTAACGGATAATCTTCAAAAGGGTCATAACCAACAATTTCAATAACGTTTTTCTTGATTTTTTTATCTTCATCAGACCACTTATCTTCTAGCAATTGGTTTTCTTCAATTTTATTCAATAACACCTTTTGATTGTTTAGAGAGCCTATTAAGTAGTCCTGAAAAGTCAAATTTTTATTTTGGCTTAGGTTTAATCGTTTTACATAATCGCCAATACGAATATCAGCCGGGTCTTTCTCTTTCATTTTAAGGTAGGTCGATTCCGAAAAAAACCAACCCACTTCAGAACAGCATAATAGAAGTGCTAATTTTTCATCGTTATATTTAACACGCAGTCTGTCAAACAATTCATCTATACAATATGTACATAAAGTTGTGTAACCATCATTACTCTTGTAAAGAGGATTAGATATTATTTTATAAAATTTACCCTCCGGGTCAACAACACGCTTACCGCAATTAGAGCATTTGTATATAGTAGGAAGAGATTCAACATCAATGCTCTTATCAATTTTGGGTTTATTACGCCTTTCGATTGCTTGTCTTGAACCTCTTACTGGCATTAAATCATCCCCTTTTCACTTCAATCCATAATCTTAAAACTAATATTTCCTATGTGATTACCACACAAATGTGTGACTTTTGTTTTTAACGGGGTTGCAAAAGCCCATAAACCATACCCGATGCCAACCGAAAAATAAAACGAAACCATTCAATCCCGTTCCGAAAAGTTTTATTAGCATAGCTTTTCCGAATATTTTCGCATTAAGGCAGCGAATCGCCATTGAACATCAATTTAAGCTCATGCGCTCAAATTAACGACAAGGCAGTCGACCACTAATGCAGCCAACCGCCTTTTGCTGAGGTGTTATAAAAAAACCATTAATGGGGCTTACTTATATGATTTACTTGCCGTTTACAATGTCTTTAAGTGTAGCGGAAATCTTAAAATACGGAGATTTACAAGCAGGAATCATTATCTTTTCCCGTGTCTTGGGGTTCAAGCCTTCTCTTGCAGAGCGTTCCTTGATACCGAATTTACCAAAACTCTGAAAACTAATTGTCTCCCCTTCGGCAAGTGCATCAGAAACAGCAGCAACAAAAGTGCCAATCATTTCTTTGCACTTTTCCTTGCTTAGATGTTTTCCCTTTTCATCAACAGGAGTACGCTCCTGAAAATATGTTTCAAATTCTTTAGTAGTCATAATAATTCAATTCCTTTCAGTTTAAGTTAAAAATAATTTATATGTTTCTGTATGTCCATACTTCTCGTCATAACCAAAAATAGAGCAAGACGGTCTTGCTCCTTTCATAAGTTTATCACCATACGGGCAACTGCCCACAAAGCTGGGACATACAATAACTTCGCAATCTGTATTCGCCATTTCTCCTACCACACCCATTTTAGCAGCGTGATAGTGCGCAAGAAAAACAGTAGTATAAAACCTCTTTTTATGATATGTCAAATCCTTCACTGCATTGTCAATATTTTTGATAGTATGCCCGTGCATTGCGATTGTCCAGAAATTAAGTATAGGGATTTCAATATAGTCATAACCAAAATTTGTATGTACAAATATTCTTTCATTACTTGCAAGAACATCTTTGATATAATTACAAATCACATACTCAACATCTTCCGAAGCCAATTCGCTTGCCTTCGTTCCTAACGGACGCATTTGTGAATGATTTGAACTGGGAACGTGAAAATAATCAATACGGCAATACGCAGATAATTTGTTTAAGAAGTTAGCAATAGTCTTTGCGGCGAATACGGCTGCTTGAACTACCGTAGATTCGTTCAACTGCAAATCGCTCAATCGAAGGATACCCTGCACGTCATCTCCAAGACAAACAACTTTAAGAGTATTTATATCGTGTTCTTGGATAAATGCAACTACATCATTGAAAAGTTTATTAAATCTACGTGTTATTTCTTCAAAAGAATAGTTGTTGGTATCAATCTCAAATTTTTCCCCGGAGTGAATGTCGGCAATTGTCAAAACATACTCTTTTTTACTCTCAGAATATTCCGCACCAATATATTCCGGAACATCAAATGTGTTTATCTGTCGTGCAACATTTTCATAAAACAATTCAAATCTGCTCTGTTGCCTGATTTGTCTGGAATATTCTACTTTAGTAACGTTGAGTTTCTGTCGTTCCTTTTCAAGCTCCCTGCGTTGTTTTTCGATTTCATTGAGCATATCCCCGTCGGCGGCAAACTTTGACTGATTGGCAATAAGTAATTTTTGAAATCCCTGCCACTGCTTACGATAACGGCTCTCTGTAAACTCATAACCGAGCAGAGAGTTTAGTATCGATGCTACGTCCGACCAAGTACCTATTTTCTCTTTGTCTTGACAAATTCTATAAATCAGTTCTTCTTCTGTCTCATTTTCAAATCTTTTATATACGGCATTTATAATCCAACACCACCTATCAATTTTGTTCTATAGGGTCAATTTCATCTTCCGATGTAATACTGATTGAAATCCCCTCTGTACCAATTAAATTATCAAGCAGCTCTGACAAATCGTAATCAGTGCTGTCATCTTTCAGAATTTCGGAAATAGTGTACTTTCCATTATCTTCTTTGGAGATTACCGCCTTTGAAAATTTTATTGAAACACTTTTTTTAGCCATTTATTTCTTCTCCTTATTCTTTTTTTATTTTACATCATTTACAGCCATATGACTTTTTCTTTAATTTGTTACTAATCCGAGTCATTATTTACATTTGGTACAGACTGTTCGATGAACTGACGAATGAAATCGGTAATCTTTATAATATCTTTTTAGGATAAGAGTTTTAATTTAAATGATTAAAATTTGTCCCCCAATATTAAAAATGACAATAGCGGCGGAATTTTCACACCGCCGCTATCAGAGTTATTTCTCTCCATATACGGAAATTTCAACGAAGTCTTACAAACCGCATTACAAAGCCGTTTATAGGCATTTCAAAAAATGCGATTTAGTGGTTTTTTAGCGTTTTTTTGTATATTTTTTATAAAATAGGGTTGTCAAGAATGTATTTTTTTGTAAGTTATGTCATATAAAATAATGTCTCCATTTTCCGACTCTTCAAGTTTTTCGATTTTATTTTTATTATCTTCGACCATGCTGAAAAATAATTTATTAGGCGTACCAAACAGAATAGTAAAAATTCTTCTGGATATTCTTCGATACATCTTATTGTCCAAAGTAGCCAGCAGCAGATACATCGTAGTTTCATTTATCAACAAACTGTTAACATATTCAACACATTCCTGCTTTATTTCGTTAGCCTGATTTTTAACTTCTTCCTTTTCTTCCTTAGTCTTTTCGTCATACCCTATATACAATTCTAAAAGCGCACTATTGCAATTTTTGACAATTTCAATAATTCTATCTCTCTGTTCACGATAGGATCTGCCGGGATTAGGATTGGCACACGGCTTTATAATTGATGAAAAGGGAAGTACTTCATCCGTATTTTCTCTCGCACTATGAAAATTAAACGAGTTTAACCTCTTTTGCAGATAATCCATAGGCGTATCAAAATAACGATAATAGTGTTTGGGATTTAAATCATATCCGTTTTCCCGAGTAATCATTTTAAAGAACACGGGCTTTACAATTTTTTCAATTTTTTCCCCGGTTATCCTATCAACACACTCTTTTATAATCAGATATTTCTTTTTGATTAAATTTAATTCTTTCTCAACATCGACCTCATACTCTCTTTTTGCTTTATCTATCTCAATTCCCGAAAGAACCGCAAGTTTGCAAATATCTTCATAAAGCTCTCTATTCTGCTCAAATGTCTGCCCATCATAAATATGCTGCCAAAACAGACTGTTAAGCTGCTGTGACAAATTTATATCTTCGCCAATCTTATTTACACTTGTCTTTACATCAAGGTCTGCTTTTTGCTCATTGGTGTAATATCTCTTTATTTTCTTCGCAGAAACAAAACAAGTAGGAACTTTAAACTTATCACAGTTTTTTTGAGCTGCGTCAATAAGTAACTGATTATCAGTAAGAAGTATGCTGTCAGAATCATAATCAGCTCCGTTCAACTTCTGCTGTATATTTTCACCAATAGCATTTACATAAACCACCTCATTAGACAAGTCAAAATATTTGTCTATCTCATCACAAGCCACATTCCTGACAAGCAGTACATTTCCAGCACAAACATGAGGACTTCTTGACCCTAAAATCACCTTATCATATTCAAACCGCCTGCTATGTATATTGCCTTTGCCTATAATACTTTCGCCGTTAAATTTGCCGATACTCTGCCGGAGCAATTCATATCCGTTGCCTAACAGGGTAGAATAGTTGCCGTTAATCAAAATATGCCCTTGCTTCAACTCTCGAATAAGTGACCGCACCAAATCATTCCTGAAGTCATAATACAATTTTGTCTTGGCAAAATCAGCGTTTACCCCTAACAGCTTAAACACAATCTCATTTTTGGAAACAATCGGGTTAATGTCCATTTCTTTATATGGATAATTTATATGATATCTAAGAATCGCAGGGTCACTTCTGACTTTAGTTATATAGTCAAGCGAAGGTTCAAGCAGTTTATTCACATCACTTTCGGACAGCTGAAGTGTATTGATAAGCTGATAATGGCAAGAAACCTTTCTTCCGTCAAAATAATGTGTGGGTTTCTCGTGCTTTACGATACCGAATGTAGGTTCAAGCATATCAAGCCATTTCTGTAGCGTTCCAAATTTCATAAACTTAATACTGCTGGGCGTAGTAATGACCTTTATTTTCGAAATATCGTCAGCGGTCGTGAACCCGTTCAACTGTGAAATCTCTGTTATGTTGTTATCGGCAAACCATTTTTGTATTTTGGTTTTGAAACAAGCCGATTTAAAAAACCTCTGCCTTAGTAAGAGCATTGAATATTTATTGTATTTATCAGGAAAACAACTCTCATCAAGCAAGCTTTCACCGTCAAATATCGAATTGGTTATTTCATATTCCTGTTCTTTGGCAACAAGTTTATCATTTTCAAATGAAACGCCGATTACGGTATCTTTAAATACAGATTTATAGTCGTCAACAATAAGAAAATTTTCTGGTTTAATCTCAATTGTATCAATAATACTGCTTGATGTAAGAGAAATATACGCCTCAAATGCAGCGAGATCTATTTCATCACCGTCTTTTGGAAATAAACCGCAAGTTTCCGCTACGATAAATATATACAAATTTGTAAAATCTAATATATCTATACTGTGGCATTCCTCACGAAATGCCTTCCTGCTTCATTGTGTCCATTTTTGAGATGACAAGTCATGCTCTACTCATGTTTGCTATGACACTCCACAGGC
>CANQZA010000030.1 GCA_947628175.1 uncultured Clostridia bacterium
ACTTGTTCGCGGTTTTCTCTCCCTTTTACTATCACTTTCATCACCGCTTTTATTTTACCACATATATGCAAAAAAACAGTATTTACTGGACTTTTTCGACAGGGTGATCCGATACGGCTTAAACGCTGTATCGGATTTACTTTATCCATTATTAGTGGCAGCTAATTAAAAATCTGTTTTTCGTAGAGTATTCTCCTTTACGAAAAAATCGGTATAATCCTTTGGCATTAAGGACTATACCGATTTTTGTGACTATTTTTTGACGGAAAATTTTTCAAAACCTGTCTGACAATTTTTCCATATTGGTACGTTTCAGTTCCATTGAAGAATGAACATATTTGTCAAGCGTGATTTTTACGCTGGAGTGTCCGAGTATCTCGCTAAGCGTTTTTATATCAAAGCCTATCTCGACGCATCTTGTTGCAAACGTATGGCGAAGAGAATGAAAATTGGCGTCTGCAATATCTCCCTCTAATAGATAAGTTTTAAATTTGTTTTGCATTGTACGCGGTTCAACATACTTTTTACAATCTCCTGATACAACATATGCGTTAGGGTTGGCAACGAACGGTAGCATCACTTTTAACAAGAAACTTGGAAGAGGAATTGTTCGAATAGCAGTAAAACTCTTAGGTTCGGTAATAATAATCCTTGTTCTTTGTGTAGAAAGTTTATCTTCACATTGCAATCGTTGCATTGTTCGCTCTACTCTTAAAGTTCCGTCAACAAAAGATACGTTTTTCCATTGAAGCGCACATAATTCTCCAATTCTGATTCCTGTAAAAAGACAGATAAATACACCCAATTTATAACAGTCTGTATCATATAATAAAACAGACAGCAATCTTTTTTCCTCTGAGTTACTTAGTACACGCATCGCGTGTGGTGATCTTCTTATGCTTATTCCCGAAAAATCACAAATTGTAGATACTCCATTACTATTTGCGTATTTGAATGTTTCCTTAATTATTACAATCATATCGCTCATCATTTTAGGTGAGACACCTCCGCTTTTATCAAGCTTGCCTTTTTCTAATTCCATTTTCACAAATTTTTCCATAAGGGAGGTGCTAATTTTCGTAATTGGATATTTGCCGAGAAATGGATTGATGTGGTTCTCTACAATATTGCGATATCGAATATATGTTGAATCTTTAACAGAAAGTCTTTTCTTAGACAGCCATTCGGAAAGCCAATATTCGTATTTAGTATTATTGTAGTTTTTATTACAAAAATCCAATGCGGATAGATTTGTCTTCGCTTGGAGTAATTTATCTTTTGCACCTGTATAAGTCTTGTCATAAATATAACCATATTTTGCCTTTCCGTTTTCGTTATATGAGATAATATATCTTCCCTCATAACGTCCATCTTTTCGTTTATAAATATTTTCACCTTTTCGTGCCATTTTTGATCTTTCCTTTCTTTTTATTTGTGACGGTCAATTTGACGGAGAAAAAAGTAATAAACTGTGTATACAAGTCTTAAAATAACACTGTAACAGTATCGTTTTTGACATTTTCCTGAAGTTTTCTTATTTTTTTCTATTTTACCTTGACAAGTTTAACAACACGATGTAAAATTACAAATATAAATTACGAAAATTGTCTTTCGTAAAGGAGAATACTCTACGAAATTGAATTAAGAAATATATTATGATTAGAGAAAAATATTATATAAGTAAAAAGTATAAGGATCTTTCAATGAAAATTCTTCAAGATAATTTATCTGCACTTCGTGCAAGGGCCGATATTACACAAGAAGAATTAGCAAATATTATAGGTATCTCTAGGCAAACTTATTATGCAATTGAATCTAAAAAGAAACAGATGTCTTGGAATATTTTTATGTCTATGATTTTTTTCTTTCATGAATTGAAGTCAACATCTGAAATGTTGAAAGAACTGAAAATATATCCTATAGACCTAATACTTAGATTTAACGGCAGTTAGGGGGCAATAAGCTTTGTCTGATTATAACAGGGAAAAAGAAATCCATGAATTAAAGGCGTTACGGGCTGAATTGTTATCTCAATATGAGGATATCCAAAAAGAAAGCAAGTTATCCCTTGAAGAATCAGTATTATTAAGGCAAACATTATTAGATAATTATGGTGAAGATAATTTTAATAGATATATTGATAATGATGATAGTAATAATTCAAATGAATCAGAAACATTTGTTAAGAGATTAAAGCAAGGAAGGAGTATGTAATAACAGAATGGAAGGGATAATAAAGAAACTAATTGAATTGAAGGCACATAATGATATTGAGTCGCCTATTAGCCTTAATGAAATTAAAAAGTTTGAATCAGAGAATAATTTATTGTTGCCTTCTGATTTAAAAAATATATATCAAGAATTTGACGGTGGTGAAATTTTAATACCGGGTCCAAAAATTTTTGGACTTAGAGATAGTGAGAAAAGAGAAAGCTTAAGAGAGGCAAACAACAAAAAAATAAGAAATAATTTTTCCATTCCAAGAAATTATTTAATAATCGCCAAATTAAATTTTGGTGATTTCATTTGTATTAATTTAAATCAACCGTTTGACATTATTCAATGGAACCACGAAAATGATGAGCCTTTTTGTACTTGGAACAGTTTGAAAGAGTGGCTAAAAGATAATATAGATTTATTTGAAAAGTTCGAGGGCAAAGTGTCATGAACTATTCAAATTTATCAAATGAAGAAAAGATAAGAATTTCTAACGAACGGCAAAATGCCGTAAGGCATGCGTGGAAATTAGAATGCGAACGAGTTAAATCAGGACAAGGTACTCGAGCATGGTCTAAAGAACAGCAAGAGGAATTAATGACACGAGGTTCCGTAAGAGGATTTGAAGGGCATCATATGAAGTCGGTAAGTCTTTATCCGGAATATGCCGGCGAGCCTAGTAACATACAATTTCTTACAGAAGAAGAACATTTATATGGCGCTCATCAAGGAAATTATCACAACTTAACCAATGGGTATTATGACCCATATAATAAAGTTATGATAGAATTTGAAGGCGAGAAATTACCGAATGTTCCTGAAATTGATTTAAGCAATGCAGAAGAAACAGAACTTCAAACGATAATAAACGAAAATTATGGTATTATAGAAAGCGCTAATGATGAGTTAAGTAATGCAGAAACGGAAACTACACAAGGAAATGAAAATTCAAATGATGAATCAGACGGATACGAGGTTTAATTTTGATGGGAGTAAATACAGTTGTTATACAAGGAAATAGCGTACAACTTAATTTGCTTAGTAACAATATAAAAGGTCCGAAAAAAGTTGAATTACCCGGTGTTTACAATAATCAACATACATATTTAAACTTAGATGATGATATTTTAAGCAAACATACATTATTGATTGGTGGAACAGGATCAGGTAAAACAAATACTTTTTATTACTTTATTGAACAGTTAAAGAAAAAAATGACTGCTAATGATGTGATGATTGTTTTTGATACAAAAGGAGACTTTGAAAGTAAGTTTTATAGTCAAGGCGACATTATTTTAGGCAATTCTTCGAAATATAAAAACATTACCGAAAAATGGAACATTTATAAAGAATTAGTTGTTGATGGATGGAATGACGAAAACATTCAAATGAATACCAATGAAATAACATATTCATTATTTAAAGACGCAATGGAAAAAACCAATCAACAGTTTTTCCCAAGTGCAGCAAGAGACCTTTTTGCATCAATTTTATTGGCACATCTTAAAGCAGGAAAAAATAGTGTAGATATAAGAAAACTTGCTTTTAATAACAAAGCGTTAAAAGGTTATTTTGATAAACTGAATCCAAAAAAGATAATTAAACTTTTATCCGTTTCTCCTGAACTATCATCTGTTTTATCATACATTGGCGATGGTAGTTCTAATCAAGCGCTTGGCGTAATAGCGGAAATGCAGAATGTCATACGCAAAATTTTTATTGGATCTTTCGCGCAAGACGGCAGGTTTTCCGTGAGGGAATTTGTTAGACAAAAAAATGCAAGAACACTGTTCATTGAATATGATTTATCAATGGGCGAGACATTAACCCCAATTTACCGTTTACTTTTTGATTTAGCATTAAAAGAAGCTATGGGACGAAGCAAATCTGAAGGAAATGTGTATTTCGTTTGCGACGAATTCAAGTTGTTACCGGATTTGCAACATATTGAGGACGGGGTCAATTTTGGAAGAAGCTTAGGAGTTAGAGTCTTTGCAGGAGTGCAAAGCATTGAACAGCTTTACGAAATATATGGGGAAAGCAAAGGTAAAAATATTGCTGCCGGGTTTTCTTCTGTCTATGCATTTAAAGCAAATGATTCTGCTACAAGAGATTTTATTAGTGATTTATATGGTAAAAATATTATTTTGGAACAGTATAAAACATCAAACAACACATTGGTTGAAGAAAAAAGAGAAGGCAAAACCGTTGAAGATTGGAATCTAAACAATTTGCAAATTGGTCAGGCGATCGTAGGGCTTCCGTTTAAACAGCCATTTGTTTATAAGTTTGATGAATATAAGAGGTAAAAATGGGAGATATTGCATCGTTAGTTAATATTTGGTTGTCAAATAGAAGAACAAAACAGACTATACGAAACATAGAAAAGAACAATGAACTAAGAAGAAATATTACAAGGTATGATCCCAGCGACATTGAAGGATTTATTGAAAGAGATAAAAATGTGGGTTCTTATATTATTTCTGGTGGGAATATTGCCTATCGAGCAAAAGCCGCTGCCTCTGTTGCCGCATGTTCATTAGAACAAAATATACCGGTTATTATTCTTCATGAGGGGGATAAAACATTTGAAAGTGCAGTAACATATGCAACATCATTTACAAATAACAAAGTAATAATAACCAGTAATACAGCAGTATATGATCCGTTTTATAATCGAGCTAACAATGAGATATGTAATCTGATCCTTAATTCGTGCAATCAATCATTAAAAATAAATGCAAGCGGACAGCAATACATTTTAGGAATAGCAGAATTTATTGAAAGCAAAAATATACCACCATATTGCGAGATGTTTGTTTCTTGCCCTCATGATGAAATATTTGAAAAAATTGATGAATCCGAGCAAAAAGGATTTCTTAACAACAATGATGCAGCGAAAATTCGTAACGAGTTAATGCGGGGACAAACAGAAAGAGCTAATATTCAGTCTTTTTTTTCGCAATTGTCTTATCAAGGCATGGGTATTATTTCAAATAAGAGTAAAAGAAATTCTGTTGTTAATATAAAAACGGCAGTTAAACATAATGGCTTATTGATGATGGACATTGGTTCAAGTACCAATGAAATATTAATAAATTTAATAGTTAATGAAATTAAAGAAGCATTAGCGTCCGGAAAACAAATAATGCTTATTCTTGATGAAATAAATATTAATTCAAATGAACTTCTAACCAAATTAGTAAAATCAATTTCCACAAGATGTTTAACAACCTTTTTATCGACCGATGTATATTCAATGCTTAGCGCTGATGAAAATTTGTTTTACACATTTACTGCTAATGCTTGCAAATGTATTATTTTTTCTCATACATCAGGAGCAACATGTAACAAGTGGTCAGAACTGCTTGGATATTATGATGTTGATAAAGTATCGCAAAATATTACTACAAACCAAAATTATCAGTGGGGTTACGGTTCGGGTAATTCTAATTCAATAAGTGTTTCAACAAGTAGAGAGTTTATAGTTAAGCCCGAAGAAATTTCTCGTATGAAACCAAATGAGGTCTATATCTTAGACAGGAATGCTAAAGAATTGGCGCACACTACTATTAGATAAAGTTTATGAAAGAGATAAACTATATAAAGGCTTTATAGTAAAAATTTATACAGAAATTGAATCAGCTTTAGGAAAAGGTTTAAAAGCGCGATCTATATATTATCAGAAAATTAAGTTCGTGTTATGAAAATTTTTAATTAAAGAAACAGAACTGAACATAAACAGGAAAAATTAATTACAATGATGAAAATTCCATTATTCATGGTAGTTTTACAGCAAATCATATGCCTATTGATATTTTGTATGATGATAATAGTAATTTTGTCGGCCATATTGTTCCTAAAATGAAAAACAATGGGGATTCTGAAAGCTTAAATTCCATTATATATGGATATGTCGAATATATATTTATGGAAAATTTTATGCAAAATATTGGAGGACATGAAAATGGCAGAATTAAGACAAATATCATTTAATGAAACACTTGGGAATCACGAGATTTCCGCTCCGGGTGAACAACACTTAGCATGTATTTTACTTTTGGACACATCTTCATCCATGATTTCCGGGGATAAGATAGGAAAATTAAATGATGGAGTAAAACGCTTTTTTACTCAAACGTCAATGGATGAGCTTGCCAGAAAAAGAGTTGATATTGCTATAATCGAATTTAATGATGCTGCGAGAGTTGTAAGAGAGTTTACACCTTTAGCTAAAATAGAACCTATAACCTTAGAAGCTACAGGATGTACTGCGATGGGTGAAGCAATTAATCTTGCTATAGACAAGATTAAAGAACGAAATTGGTTTTATCAAAGTATGGGAACGCCTTGTCTGAAACCTTGGATAGTAATGATTACAGATGGCGAGCCAACAGATGATATTTCTGTAGCAGCCGAAAGAATTAAACTTGAAGAATCAAAAGGAGAGCACGGAAAGCTAAGCTTTTGGAGCGTAGGAGTTGATAATTACAATTTAAAAGTTTTGGCAAAATTAAGCGAGCAAAAACATATTATTGAACTTTCTGATTATAATTTTATGGGCTTTTTCGATTGGTTAGGAGAAAGTATAGCACTCATTTCTGCGAGCGAACCGGGTATAAAAGTTTCACTCCCTGATTTGCCGGATAATGCTCGACCGATAAGGAAAAATGAAATTCCGGACGAATGGAACCACGATTGTACTTGGTAATAAATTTATATATAACTTTGGAGGATATGAAAATGGCAGAATTAAGACAATCTTCATTTAATGAAGTACCGGGAGGTGTTGAAATTTCAGCGCCGGGGGAACCGCATATGGCCTGTGTATTGCTTTTAGATACGTCAGGTTCAATGAGCGGTGATGCTATTAATAGCTTGAATCGTGCTATTAATGACTTTAAAGAACAAACGTCAATGGATGAACTCGCTCAAAAAAGAGTGGATGTTGCTATTGTTGAATTTAATGATACAGCAAGATTAGTACAGGATTTCACTCCGCTTTCACAAATGAAACCTGTCACATTGTCAGCTACAGGATGTACAGCTATGGGCGCCGGTATTAATTTGGCAATTGATATCGTTAAGGAAAGAAATCGCTTTTATAGCAGTATGGGAACACCTTGTTTTAAGCCATGGATTTTTATGATTACGGATGGCGCTCCAACAGATAATATAGACTCTGCAAGGCAAAGAATCATTGATGAGGAAAGCAAAGGTACTCATGGAAAGTTGAAGTTTTGGGCAGTTGGCGTTCCCGGTTACAGCAAGGAAACGCTTACATCTTTAACTAAAAGGTGTATAGCATTGGACGAGGCAAATTTTAAAGGGATTTTTAATTGGTTAAGTGAAAGTATGGTAACCATTTCTGTTAGCCGAGTTGGTGAAAATCCACAACTGAACAATCTTCCATCTGATGCGCAAGTAATTCCGACTGATTGGTAAAATAATAAATGCTTAGTGGTTACTAAATAATTGCCAAGTATTGGATATAGTTTATTAAATGTAAAGCGTTATTAGTGAGTTATATCCGGCGCTTAGAGCGAAGGAGCGTAAATGATGATTTTTAATTATGGTTTCAGTATTGTCGGGAAATCACATATTCAGAAAGGCGCTTGTTGTCAAGATTCACACAAAATAAAGAAGCTGGATAATAGATGGTATGTTGCAGCAATAGCGGATGGGGTAGGTTCTGCAAAAAATTCTCACATTGGGTCAAAAATTGCTACCGATACCGTAGTTGATTTCTGCTCAGAATATATGCCTTGGGATCATAGCGTTATTGGCATAAAGTCTATGCTGAGAACAGCATATAATTATGCATTTAAGCAAATTATAAGAGAATCTGAAAAATCCGGAGAACCTATTGAAAGTTATGACACAACTTTGTCGGTTGTTATTTATGATGGGCACAGAATCATCTATGGTCATTCAGGCGACGGCGCTATTATTGGTTTGACAATCTACGGTGATTATGTTCAAATTACAAAACCGCAAAAAGGCGACGATATGTTTTCCGTATTACCGTTAAGAGCCGGATATACAGTATGGTCAATTGACACATATGAAGAAGAGTTAGCGGCTGTTATGCTTATGACCGATGGGATGTTGGATGGCGCAATATGCCCATATTTGTTAAAGCAAAGCAATATTTCAGAAGTTTATACTCCAATAGCATCTTTTTTTGCAGATCCGTATGGAACTGCTGAAACTGAAAAAAAGGCAAATAAAATAAAAAAAGAAATAAAAGATTTCATTACGATTGATGAGGAATATAATACAGAGAAATTTTACGACCGATTAGCAGAAATTTATAAAAAGCATCTCGGTGAAAAAAGCAAAGAACTTGTTGCTGATTTAAAAGAAAAAAATTATCCGATTGCTTTAATGCAATCTGTGCAAGATGATAAAACCATGGTAGCTTTGATAAATACAGAAGTTGTTTTCGAAACTAAGGAAATTCAACACTTTTCTGATCCAAATTGGGATGATTTGCAGGAAGAGTGGAATAAAAAGGCCTATCCTCATCTTTATAAAGAAAAAACGGTTGACACAATTAATGAGAAAACTGATACAAAGGCTGAAGAAAATGGCGACGATAACGCCGAAAATGAAGAGGCTAAAATAAGTACTAAGTCTAAAAAACCGGATGCTGAAAGTGCAATTGGCTCAGATAAAAATACAAAATCTGCGGATACTTTGGAATATACCCAAGCTCAAGCATATAAATATCAGAGTAAGACAAAAGAATTTTTAGATAATAAAGAAAAAAGCAAAGAACAAGTTTATTCTAATCCGCCAGCTAATCCACAAACACAAAATAAACAAACAATTTCGCAAGTTGCTCCGCACAAGCACGATAAGCCTAAAAAAAGAGGCTTGTTTGGAAAAACTATGGATTTTTTTGAGAAAAGTATAGAAATCTTTTTTGCAGATGACGACATTGATTAGTAAATTTATAAATAAAAAATATTGCTATTTCAGAAGTAAACTGTCCATTAGAGAGCAAATTGTATATGATTGTGTATTATCCGGTTTTATATCCTTTAAAATAAATATCAAAATACCAAATATAGAAACTGAAAAAATTCAAGATATATTTCAGGATGTGCTTCTTGATAATCCAATTATCTTTTTTGTTGAATTGGCATCTTACCGAATTGTTGAGGGAAAATATTGCAATGTGGTTATTCCAAAATACAGATTTGGTGAAATTCAAATAAAATCAACAATTCATGCTATTTTTAATAAAATTGAAAGATTTATAAATTCTTGCAGAGATTTGGGCGAGCTGTCAAAAGAGGAAATGATCCATAATTATTTAATCAATAATGTTGCATATGATTATGATTTTAAACAATCTTCTTTTGAATGCGTCGGTCCGTTGTTATTCGGACATGGTGTTTGTGAAGGGATGTCCAAAGCTGCTAAGTTACTAATGGATTTACTTGGAATTCACAGCCTAATAGTTATAGGAAAAATTACTAAAAATATTCCAAATACAAACTTGCATGCATGGAACATAGTAAAAGTGGATGGCAACTATAGCCATCTTGATGTAACCTTTGACATTACTTTAATAGAGTGGAATATTATAAGGTATGATTATTTTAATTTGTCAGATGAAGAAATATTATTAGATCATACCATAATTACAAAAAATATTCCGAAATGTTCTTTAAGCAATTCTTATTATAAGATTAATAATTTGATTATTAATATGCAAAAAGATTTTAATAGTTATTTTCAAACACACTTATCAAATGGAAATAAAGATGTTGTTTTCAAATTACCAAATATAAAGAATTTTGAAACAGCAAAAAATAAAGTGTTTAATTTGACTGATAATTACTTAATGAGTAATTATAAAGATTATATTAATTATCAGTTTAGTATGAATGAAACTCAAGCGGTTTTTCATTTGCATATTTTAGATGATTGAAAAATTATATGAGGAGCAAGAATATGTCGCAACGATATGTAGGCGCAAACGGTTCATATTATACAATAATAGAACCTGCTTTGGGAAAAGGTGGAGAAGGTTCTGTTTATAAAATATCAGAGAAGCCGGATTATGTTTTAAAGGTTTTCATTGACAAAAACAGAACTGAAACACGGCACAGAAAACTGTTGGCAATGTTGAATACGCCATTATCAATTTCTGCAATGAGTCAAGTTACATGGCCTGTCGATGTTGTATATGATAATGGACGATTTGCCGGATATGTTATGCCTGAAACAAAGAATAATGAAGATTTGAATGTAATGTATTCGGATGATAAATATATATGTCCGCTAAACGAAAAAATAACAATTGCAAAAAATCTGTGTGCAGCTGTTAACTCAATTCATGAAGTAGGACAAGTTTGCGGTGATTTGAATCCTAAAAATATAGCAGTTGACCCCAGAATAGGAAATGTGACTTTGGTTGATACAGATTCTTATGATATAACGGATAGGAATAAAGGTACAGAATATAGATGTGAAGTTGGCTTGCCTGAATATATTGCTAAAGAATTGCAAGAAAAACTTGAGCAAAACAAGGGCGATGATTTACGAACATTACCATTGCCGACATTTACAAGAGAAACTGATTTATTTGCTCTTGCCGTACATATATTTGCATTATTAATGAATGGCTGTCATCCCTTCGCATGTGCTGTAGATAACAGCGCTGATAATATTAAACAGCTTTCTTATAGCCAGCCTTCAATTGTAGCTCCTCAGCCGATAGAAAACATTAGAAAAGGATTTTTTCCATTTTATATGAAAAAACAACATATAACGACACCATTATATGCACCAAGTTTTGATATATTGCCAAAAAACATTCAGCGTTTATTTATCAGAGCTTTTGTTGACGGTAGCAAAGATCCTTATAAACGTCCATCAGAGGAGGAATGGTATAACGAATTATCAGTAATGCAACAGAATTTAAAAACTTGTTCTAAAGACAGTTCGCATTTATTCCCGTCTCACAACAAAGCATGTCCTTGGTGCGCTGTAGAAGAAAGGATGAAGAATAAACAACTTCCTATACCAAATAGAACAAACCGCAAAAGTTCAGTAGATGCTAATACACAAAATCATACCTCAACTTCAGGTAAAACTTCTATCAGTATTAAGCGTGATGGTTGGCCTATGTGGTTATTGTTTATTGCAACCGGTTGTATAGCAGGGCCATTACTATCGCATCTTTTGGTTGTACCATATATTATGCCAATAATTTATAATCATATTGATTTTGAAATACCTTCGGTTGCTATATATATTTTTTTATTTATAGTTGGTGCTGCGTCCGGAGCAGTCATAAGTCATTTTGCACAAGAAAAGTATCAAACCGCAGATAAAGGCGGGCCGTGGCTTCTTTTGTCGCTCTGTGTTCCGCTTCTAACAATTGTAGCAGCCGCTCTGTTAATTGCAGCTATAGCGTTATCGGTAAGTCTAATATATATAGTAATTATTGTAATAGGTTTAGCAATAAGCGGAGCAATAGTTGCCGCGTGTTGTGGAGGCTAAATGTCTATTAGTAACTCAAAAATAAAAAAGGCATTATCCGTTATAGCAGGAATTGCTGTTGGTGTGATATTTGCATTGCCATATATCTTGTTTAGAGAAAAAATGCAAAGCATGTCGACTATAGGCTATATTGGATTATTCTTATCTTGCTTTGTCTCTAATTTATCAATTCTTTTGCCTACGAGTTCAACGATAATAATAGTTGCAGCTGCATCAACACTGAATCCTTGGTTATGTATTATTTTTGGAGGATTGGGTACGGCTTTTGGCGAGCAAGCTTCCTATTTATGCGGGCTTGTAGGTTCATCAGGTTTTGATAAGGCAGACAGTACGGGGAAAAAATATGCACTTAGATGGTTTGAAAAGGAACCGTTTCTTACTGTGTTTTTATTTGCCTTTGTGCCGTTACCGGTTTTTGATATTATTGGTATTATAGCAGGTACTAAAAAAATGAAATGGTGGAAATATACCGTGGCAGCAATTCTAGGAAAAACTCTGAAATTCTTTTTAGTGATTGTTGCTGTATATTATTTTTTTCCATTCGTAATTGATAGCATACCCGGCGATTTTGGACAATTAATAAATAATTACTTAGATCGATATTTAACAAATATAAAATAATTCTGACGGTAAAGAACGATGGTTGGATATTTGAAACCTGATTTTAAAGGTGTTCCTAAGGAATACAAGAAGGAATATAAGTCGTTTTATTGTGGATTATGCAAAGCATTAAAAAAGCAATATAATTGCATAGGAATTTTAAGTCTTAATTATGAAATTACAGCATTCCTTATTTTGTTAAGTGGTCTAAGAGAAGAAAAAAACAAAGCGTTTCATGGTTCATGTACTATAACACCATTTGTTCCTGTTGCGTACATTGATTATTTTCAAGATGATTTGATTTGTGCAGCTAATCTATCTGCTTTGATTTCACATTACGAAATAAAAGACAACCTTCAAGATGTTGGCGGATTAAAATGGAATGTAATAAATAAATTGACGGCTAAAAAAGTTAAGAAATCCATAAATTCTTTACAAGATGATTTTATAAAAATTGATAATGTTGTTTATTCGTATTATAAAACAGAAAAAGATGAAACAATAAAATTTCAAGACATTTTAGAAAGCGATGGTAATTTAATAGAATCTTTTTTATCACCACTTGTAAAAAATTACGATATTGAAACAACAAATTTGTTGCTAAAATTAGCAAATTTGTTAGGGCAATGGATATATTTAATTGATGCTTATGATGATTTGGAAGATGATATTAAGAACGATAATTTTAATCCGATATTGTTGTTGGATAATTTAGATGAAGCAAGAATTATTATTCAATCTATAGAAACAGAAATGTCCGGCATTATAAACAAATTACCTATACTTTTTTACAAAGGACTAATTGAATATATTTTTATATACAATCTTACTGATAAAAGTAAGAGTTTGATAGAAAGCATTAAAAAACCAGGAGGAGAAAAATGGCATTTATAAGAAACAAGAATATTGTTTTACGGAATATTCACGACACCTATTTTTTATTAGATATTACCGATAATTATCAAGATGATAAATGTGTTATATATGAATTAAATGAAATAGGTAAGTTTATATGGGAAAATATTGATGGAAAAACTATAGAGCAAGTTGCCAAAAAATTGCATTCAAACATTATTGAAAAAATCGAATATCAAGTTGTATATAATGATGTTTTAGAATATGTAAATATACTTCTTGATAAGAACTTCATTAGGGAATAAATGGGTGATATTATGAATAATTACTTTGAAAACAATATTGAGATGCAAATATTAGATTTTGCAACAGATAAAAGAAATCAATGGGAAAAAGAACATAAAATATATTCAGTGATATTTGAGTTAACTCCGACCTGCAATTTTAATTGCGTTCATTGTTATCTGTGCGATCATCATTCTTCTAAAGAGTTAACATATGATGAAATAATCGAAATTATTGACATATTGTATGATAAAGGAGTGTTGTTTATAACCTTTACAGGTGGAGATATTCTCACACGCTCTGACTTTTTAGATATATATATATATTCAAAACGCAAAGGATTTATCATTGAATTATATACAAATGCTGCATTAATTACTGATGAAATAGTTGAAGTGTTTAAAGAATTTCCTCCTTTATTAGTAGATATTTCTTTATATGGATCAAATGAGCTAACATATAAAAAAGTAACAGGAGTATGTGGAGCGTTTAGCAAAGTAATATCTGCAATTGATAAATTAATTGAAAATAATATTAGAGTTTCATTGAAAGCCCCTGTCTTAAGTCTGTATTATGATGAAATGGACGAAATTAAAAAAATTGCCAATGATAGAAATTTACCATTTAGATCAGGATTTGAAATTTCTCCATCAATAGATAACGATAGTAGTATACAAAAATATCAGGTCGATATAGCTGATGCCTTGCGCGATGAATTTGCTGAATTTTCCGACAGACCAAAGAAGTGGTTAGATGATGATTGGCTAAAAAAGAATGATATAATGTTGGTTAATCTAAAAAAGGACAAGCCTTTATTTAGGTGCAAATTAGGAAGAGCTAGTTGTATTATTGATTACAATGGGAACATGTGTCCATGTATGTCATTTAAGCATGCTGGGACGAGAATAACAAGAGATAATTTTGACGATGTATGGAAGAGTTTTAGAGAGTATCAGAATTATAAAGCACATGAAAATTATAAATGCTTAAGTTGCGAGGCATATGATTTGTGCGATATTTGCCCTGCAATGATGGAATTTATTCATGGGGATATGGAATATATAGATGAACATTTTTGCAAGGTTGCTAAAGCAAGATACAACTATTACATAAAGCAGAAGTCCATAGAGGATGTACTTGCAAGTCTATAGTTGTTATCTATATTTATTATAAGTGAAAGGAGGATTTATAATGAGTTACAGCAGACCGGAGATCAAAAAGATCGAAGCCGATGTTAAGGTTAGAGAGATGTCTGATGATCAAGGCGAATGCCATGGTGGTCATTGCGTTCGTTGTTTAAAGGCATACGGTTAAAGGAGGATGGTCGTAGCCGTTTTGCTTGGCTACGACCAATTCATGTGTCTTTAGACAGAAAAGACAGAAGTGCGAAATCATAACCACATTTTGGATGATGGTTACGGTTCGTGATTAATTTGATGGTTTGAATTTTTGTTTTGTGCTATATTACTTCAAAATTCGCCATACAAACTTAAATAATTAAATGAAGAATATTGGAAATTTGTTATTACAAAGTATTTTTAATTGGTTAAAAATAGCATTATTTAATTAAAATTTATTAGTGGAGGAACGAAAAATGGGTTTGTTAGGAAGCATAATTGGATCTATTGCTGAAAGCATACAAGGTTCATCTGACTCTAAATATATTGAGGAGATAAAGCCAAAAATGATGAATTCAGCTATAGCTAATGATTTCGAAATATGGTTTAAATCACAATTGGAATCATCGCCTTTCCTTTATTCACAATATAATTTTTATGATAATTGTGAAAGACTTGTTATTGTGGATGATGATGGCGTTGTTATATGTTTTGAAATTGAAAAAACTAATGTTGATGATTCCTGTGTTTGCAGTTTTGTAAATACTCTGGGCTATAAGCCACTTAGCGCCAACGGTCTTTCTTATTCAAATGGAAAACCTGCATCTGAAAGAGTTCTTATTAAAGCATTTGCAGAAGTAGTAAAGGAAAGAATAAAAAAGGTTCTTGATGCATTTTCCGGAGATTATACGTTTGGTATCATTAGATATGATGATGGAACCGATAAAAATTCGAGTTATTTAGATAGAGTTTCTCAAAAGGCTAATGCTTCTGCTTTTGGAGGCGATGCCAAATTACATCAAGCGTCTGGTTTTACATATAAAGTTCCAAAGAAAGAAGAAAAATCAGCATTTTGATTATTTATTAAGCAAAAGGAGACATAATGAAAATTATTCGTTATGGTATCAACTGCAAAAAACACCACATTAAATAATATTTGTGGTTGTGATTACTGTAAGTTTAGTTGCAATTCTAATACAGTACTTTCGGAAGAAGTAACAAAGAAGTGAGCATATGAAGGTATCAAAATATAACTATTTTTGTAAATACAAAAATAACAAATCCATTATTCTTAATATATTTTCAAGCGCAATATTGAAAGTTTATTTGAACTTTTATAATATGCTCACTTCTATTTTCCTTTTGGCAATAAAGGCGTGGGATGAGATTGCGTTCATTTATCTATAATGATATAGACTTTCAGAATTCCATTCCTAATATTAAGTCATTAGCGGATGAAGTTGGAAATGCTAACTCTGTTATTATATATGAGTGTAGGGATGTATAGAGAAAATGGTTAGATTAGTATTATTTAAAATATCTTGATATACATTTATACTGATCTTGTGTTAGTTCAAGTCCTCACAGTAAATTTGCAAAAGCATCTATTTTATATCATCTTTACATAAACCAGCGGGGATATTCACTCTTCACTTTGCTTTTTCATGCCGATTTTCGGTAAAGTAAGAGGTAATGGCGAACAGTGAAAAGGTATAGCGTCCGCTCTGCGGACGATTCGGACGATTCGTTCAAGTCTCTCCGCCAAAAACCGAAAAATCTTTTTTGGCGTGATATTTGCCCAAGCGGGCAAATGATTATGAAACTTTTTACGAAATTGTATAGGAGTTGAAAATGAGCGAAAAGAAAATAATCGCATTGGATTTAACGGGCTGCAAGGGTTTAGTCGAGCTTCACGAGAGAATCAGGATTGCGTTTGACTTTCCCGAATGGTACGGTGCAAATTTAAGCGCTTTTAACGACCTCATGGGAACAGAATGCGACGCCGACGAAGTTATAATTTCAGGCGGCGATACCTTGCCGGCGGAATTTAAAGAATATATGATTAAATTGACCGATATATTAGATGAAGTTGCGCGGGAACGCAACTATTACAGCGCTTTATATAGTCACATTAAGCCTTTTTCGTATCGGATAGAAAACTAAGGAACCGCCGGATAAATCACGCCTGCCGGCCGAGCGAGCGCCTTGCGCCGATATTTTCCGTCGTTTTTGCCAAAAGCTCCTTGAATACGTCGGTATTCTCGCGTCGCTTTTGACAATCCGGCGAAAAATCTGCGGCGCAATATGCACGTTCGATTTAACCGGCGCTTCCTTAATTTTTTTGTACTATTCAATAAAACTAATTCAATTATTGAAATATTATTGTATATGTGTTATAATTTTCATTGTGATATAAGATAATTTTGTTGAGGAGGTTTTAAAGAATGATTAATATAGCCGTATGCGATGATCTTTCTGCCTCCAGAATCAAAATAGATACTTTATTAGCGCCTTACAAAGGACCCGACAGTTTGGCTGTTTATGACTTTTCTTCCGGTGAAGAGCTGTTAGCTTTTCCAAATTATGCATCGACATTTTCAATTGTGTTCTTAGACGTTGAGATGGGCGATATATCAGGACTTGACGTTGCCCGTGATATTCGAGAAAAAAATAAAGATGTTATTATATTTTTTATTACAAGTTATATAAATTATGTTCCTGATTCTTTCAGACTCGGTGCGTTTCAGTTTCTTGTTAAACCTATCAATGATGACGACTTCAAAAAAGATTTTGAAAGAGCGCTGAATACATTGCGCTCAATGCATACACAATACAGAATTAAATGGCGAGACGTCAACCATGTTGTTGAATACAAGGATATTTTCTATATCGAAGCATATAACAGGCATCTATTTATCCATGAAGAAGAAAATGGATATGAATGCATCGGTAAATTACAGGATGAGTGCGAGAAATTAAAGCATTACGGATTTTCAAGATGCCATCAAGGCTTTCTGATAAATTTGAGTAAGGTAAGAAAAATTGATAAAAAGTCGGTTGTGCTTAATAATGGTGTAACTATACCGATAAGCAGACAGTATAAGCAAAGTCTGATGCAGGATTTCAATCTTTATTTGGCAGGAATTTCATTATGAATATTTTATATAATGCTGTGAATGTAATCAGTATTATTCTTGAGCTTTTAATTACAATAGACTATTTTAAAACGGTATCTAAAAAGAAAGAAATTCGGTCGTGGAAGATCATTACTGTTTGCTGTGTACTTACAATTGTAAATGCCGTGGCGCTTATTTTTGTAAATATTCAGGAGATAACGACAATTGTTATGATTGCCTCAATTTTCATTCTTTCCTTTTTGTATAAGTTAAGTACGCTAAAGCGTATCATATTTTCAGCAATTTTAGTTGTTTTATTGATTCTTTCTGAAATGCTTATCGGTATGTTGCTTACAGTGATATCCGATTCAACAGTTGAAGAACTTAGGAGCAATTTATTCTTTTATATACAGGGCGTACTGATTTCAAAGCTTTTTATGTTTGTTATGATTAAGCTTTTCGGATATTTCAGTATTCGTTCAGAAACAAGAATATCAGCTTGGCTTTTCATTCCGCTGTTTACGATGCCGATTGCAACATTTCTTGTTGCGTATGTAATGAGTGAATATATGTATCGAACGAAGGATTTATCTCTAATGCGAATTGCGGCGATATCGGTTATTGCCTTGACAGTATCTAATGTTCTATTATTTTATCTGTTTGAGTTACAGATTAGGGAAGCTGAAAACAGAAGCAAAGAAATGCTTTTGCATCAGCAAATTCAGAACAAATCCGATTATTATAAAGAGCTTGCCGAAAAGCAACGACTTTCAAATAAGGTTGTACACGATTTGAAAAATCAGCTCTTTGCGCTTGAAGAACTGATGAAAAGCGATCCTTTATCGGGTGCGCAAGAATTTAAAAAAATTACCAATCAACTGTTGTCAGTGTCGGCAATGACTTTCACAGGTATTGATTCGATTGACGCATTGATAACAGCAAAAAAGCAAAAAATGCAGGAGAATGATATTCAATTCACACATCGGTTATGTGTGCCGAAAGAAATGTCGCTTCAGCCGTTAGATTTTTGTGTAGTATTAGGAAATCTTTTAGATAATGCTATTGAAGCAAATGAAAAATTGCCGAAAAATGATAGATATATTTCGCTTTCTGCCAATCAAAAACAAGGATATTTGAGCGTACAAATCAGCAATGCCGTAAGCGAAAAAGTCAGAATTAAAAACAATGAAATATCTACAACTAAAAGGAACAAAGAAATACACGGTTTCGGACTTCAAAGCGTTAAGGAGATAGTTGAAAAGTATGACGGTACAATTTCTTTTGAGCAGAAAGAGAGCGTTTTTACAGTAATTGTTATGCTGAAAAACAGTTAGGTGTGTCAAAGTCGCAGAAAAAACGACCTGTTTTGCATGTTCTATTGAATAATTTGTGAAAAGTCAATATTATAAAGCTACAAAGTAACGTTCAAATATTATAAATCTTAGTTTAAAGGCGGAAATAATTATGTATAAGAGAGCGTGCATATTACTGTTAGTATTTTTGTTATTATCCTGTTTTGTCGCTTGTTCAAACGGCAATAAAATAAACCAAACATATTCTGTTAAAAGCGAAAAATTGCAGGAAATTAATTTGCCAACTAATTTACCGTCTGAGGTTTCAGATTGGTCAAGATGGGATCGCAAAAGCGAATGGCTTAAAATTGATAAAGTATCGGATGGAACAGCTCAGCTTTTTGCGAATAATAAAGAAAATGACAAACTATATTTGTTGCTTAACGGAAAATTTTATATTTTAAATTGGACATCTGTCAGAAAAGATGAAGAGGATGTCAAATTTTATGAATATGATATTGATGATGACGGAAAAAATGAGCTGATTGCAATTTCACCGATTTCCGGTGGAACAAATTGGTATAGAGAAAAACTTTACATAATTGAATCAGATGGAAAAGTAGTTACTTCAACTGAATTTCCTTTATCCGAATTTGAAAATTGGATAAAAAATAATTTGTCATTAGATTTATATAAATTGAAATTCATCAATTTAACGCTGAACTTTCCCGAAAAAAACAATGGAAATCTTGCTGATGAATTAACATCTGTTTCATTTTCTTTTGAAAATGGTTTTAAGATGAATATTGAAATAGCTGTTGTTGCTGATTCCCTGACTCCAATAGCCGAGATTATCTGTGAAATTAAATATAATAGCGGGGAATTTTCTGTTGAAAACGCTTCTTTGATACCGGTATAATTAAATAATGACTTTTAAAAAAATATATAATAATCATGATTTAACATGGGTTGATTTTTGTTAAATTTATTGGATTAGTTAATATTGATTAAACAAGACAGGCAGTTTTATTATGGGTCTGCTTTTTTGTCCTTTTAACGACTTACCCGTTGGCTATATAGCGATGTTTGCGGTTGAAAATGCGATTGGTTTATGATAGTATTAAGTAACCGCCGAATAAATCACGCCTGACGGCTGAACGCGCGTCGCTTTTGACAATTCGTCGAAAAATCTGCGACGCAATATGCACGTTCGATTTGATCGGCGCTTCCTTAAAATCAATATCAAAGAGAACGAAACGAGCGCGATTCGCGTTGGTTCAAGTCCGCATAACAAATTTGAAAATATATCGTCTTAACAAAATCGCGCGCCGAAATTGATACCCGTTGCATCAATTTTGGCGCGCGGCTTCTTTTCCGCTGTTATATCATATTCGCCGTTTCCTTAAATTCGTCGGCGTTCATTTTTGCCCGGTCGGAGCGGCGTAAAAATATCTCTCGAGGAAAGCGTCAACCACTTCCCAATATTCCTTGTGAAACCAGTGGGACGAAACGGCGTGTTCGGCTCCGTGGAAAACGTATTTTTCCTTTTTTGCGGCGCACGCGTTATAAACCTTATCGAGATTTTCGATCAAAACAAAATCGTCTTTGTCGCCGTGCATGAACAGCGTCGGCGTTTTTGATTTTTGAAGCTGCTTGACCGCGGACGCTTCGCCGAAGAAAAAGCCGTTGATAATTTTGTTGACCAAACTCGCCGGAGGTATGACAAGCTTTGGCGGAAGATGATACTTCCTGATCGCCTGATCGACAAAAATATCTTTGACGCTCGAAAAGCCGCAGTCCTCAATTGCAAGGACGACGTTTTCGGGGAGCTTTTCTCCGGTCGTCATCATGGTCGTCGCTC
Organism: uncultured Clostridia bacterium; assembly: GCA_947628175.1. GTDB lineage: Bacteria > Bacillota > Clostridia > Oscillospirales > Acutalibacteraceae > Eubacterium_R. Next base: position 20,864 of record CANQZA010000030.1, read on the forward strand.
CGCCCATTGAAACGCCGTGGACGACGATCCTCGATTTTGGATTTTCCTCGACGATGCTGTTGATCCAGTCGACAATATCAAGTCTGTCGAGCCAACCCATGCTGACAAATCTGCTTTCGCTGTCGCCGTGACCGCGAAGATCAGGCAAAAGCACGTTGAAGCCGCGGCGGTAAAATTCCATCGCGTAGCTTGACATTTCGCGCTTGACGTTCGTCCAGCCGTGTATGCACACGACCCATGCGTTGCTGTTGGACGGGTTGCGGAACTCGACCGCATGGAGCGTTTTCCCATTGCGGCTTTTGATGGTCGCCTTTTGCTTATATGTTTCGTCATACCAACGATATCCGTTGATAAGATTTTGGTTGTCCTTGTTTTTGTCAAAAAGGCTGTCCTTGATCGGTACGGTCTCGTCCTCGCGCCTTTTCGAGCCGAGGGCAATCACAAAAAATACCGCCCCGAGGGCAATATAGAGAATAATCAAAAGCGCGGCGATCAAAACCGAGACGGTTATCGCGACCCGCCCGGCATATGTAATTGATAAAGTCAACATCTTAAACATTCCTTTCCGAATAAGCGCCAATCAATTCGATTCGTTCCGAAGTTACGATTGTCGACGCATATATTATTATACATAAACGGATCTTCTTTTGCAAACGTTTGCCTGAATTTTGTCACAGTGAACGAAAATCGTCGAGGGCATTTGTTAAAAATACTGTTTACTTTTTTGATTTAAAATGTTAAAATATTAAAAGAAATTATGCTGAAAAATCGTTCGTACAGCGCTCTTGATACGCTCAAGGAAACGCCGGTTAAATCGAACGTGCAAATTGCGTATCCGAATTTTTTGCCGGATTGTCAAAAGCGACGCGGGTTCGGCTCCCGTCGCCTTAACAGCTTTCGGCAAAAATGACGGAAAATATCGGAGCGATATGCGCGTTCAGCCGTCAGGCGTGATTTGTTCGGCGGTTCCTCAATTTTGCTTTTTTGGGAGGAACGGCAATGCCCGGAAAATATATAAAGGAAAACATCGACTTTCTTTATAAAACAATTCTCACCATCGACACTCTGGAAGAATGCGAAAAATTTTTCGACGATATGTGTACGAAAACCGAGCTTGCGTCGATCGCTCAGCGGCTCGTCGTTGCAAAGATGCTCCATGACAAGCGCGTTTACAGCGATATTGTTGCCGAAACCGGAGCGAGCACGGCAACGATCAGCAGAGTTAACCGTTCGCTCGCTTTCGGCAGCGGCGGTTACGACATTATTTTTGGAAAGATGGAGAAATCCGAAAAAGGGGAATAACCGTCGGGAAAATTCCCCTCGCTGCGCGGACGGATTGTCCTTTAATAACGGAAAGGTTGGATTGTGGCGGCGCGTCACAGTCGCGATTTGACATGGCTGGCTACGGTAATTTCGCCTATTATTACGATAGGCTGACATATAACGTCGACTATAAAAAAAGATGCGAATATATCGGTTCTCTCCTTGCCGAAAACGGCGTCGGCGAGGGGATTTTGCTTGATTTGGCGTGCGGTACCGGAACAATGACCCTTTTGCTTGAAGAGAGGGGATACGAAGTTATCGGCGCGGACGCTTCGGAAGATATGCTCGGCATTGCGCAGGAAAAAAAGCTGAAGAAAAATTCCAACGCGGTTTTCCTTTGCCAAAAGATGCAGGAGCTTGATCTTTTCGGCACCGTCGACGCGGCGGTCTGCACTCTCGACAGCATCAACCATGCGACGGACGAAAACGACGTGTGGGAGATATTCCGAAGGGTCGCTCTGTTCATGAACGACGGCGGGGTTTTTGTTTTTGACGTTAATACGCCGTATAAGCACAGGAACGTTCTTGCCGACAATACTTTCGTTTATGATCTCGACGACGTTTTCTGCGTTTGGCAAAACAGCTTTCGCGAAGCCGACTGTTCGACGGAGATAAGACTCGACGTCTTTGAGCGCGACGCGGAAGATACCGACGTATACTATAAATACAGCGAGCAGTTCCGCGAGCGCGGATACGATCTTGATCTGATCAAACAAAATCTCGAACGGGTGCGTTTCGAGGTGGTCGGAATATTCGATGAAATGAGCAAAAACAGCGTTTGTGAAACGTCTCAACGAGCCGTTTTCGTTTGCAAAAAACACGGTACGCAATTCATATAAGATCAACGAAAGGATTTGATACGCGGGTCGGAACCTGCCAACGCGCGAATATCGCCCGCGATATCGAAAAAAAGAAATGGGCAAACTTGTAAGATGCATTTCAGCCGACGGCGTTCTCACCGTTATGGCTGCGGACACGACCGATATCGTTAACAAAGCCGCTGAAATTCACCGCTCGTCCGCGGTCGTTTCTGCCGCTCTCGGCAGGCTTTTGACGGCGGCTTCGCTCATGGGGAGCGAATTGAAAGGAAAAAACGACAGCGTCACGCTGAAAATTAACGGCGGAGGCCCCGTCGGAACCGTTCTCGCCGTTTCCGATTCGAGCGGAAACGTCAGGGGCTACGTTCAGCGGAACGTTGTTGAACTTCCTTTGAACAAAAAGGGAAAACTCGACGTTGCGGGGGCGGTCGGAACAAAGGGCTATTTCACCGTAATTAAGGATCTCGGTCTGAAAGAGCCATACGTGGGGCAAACTCCGATCGTCAGCGGGGAAATCGCCGAGGACGTTACGTATTATTTCGCAAACAGCGAACAGACGCCTTCGGTCGTCGCTCTTGGAGTTCTCGTCAATCCCGACCTGTCGGTCAAAGCGGCGGGCGGCTTCATCGTTCGGCTTCTCCCAACGGCGACGGACGACACGATTGAAAAGGTTGAACGGTCGATGGCGGGCGTTGAATCCGTCTCGTCGATGATTGACGGCGGCATGACCCCGGAACAGATTTGCCGCCGCGTTCTGAGCGAATTTGAAATTGAGGAGCTTGACCGATCCTCGCCGCAATATAAGTGCTATTGTTCAAGGGAAAAGGTTGAAGCCGCGCTGATAAGCACGGGAAAAGACGAGCTCAAGGATATGGCGAAAGACGAAAAAACGGAAGTGAAGTGCCAATTTTGCAACAAAACATATGTTTTTTCACCGCAGGATATCATTAGCCTCGTCAAAAAATCAACCGAAAAAACCGACGAATCGGAAACATGAAAAAAATTGCAAAAATCTGCGATGTAAATAGATATGACCCATTTGGTTTCAAAAAAAAGAAAACTTCTGTATGGTATCGTATTTGGCAGGCA